>JAPOVI010000012.1 GCA_026708265.1 Acidobacteriota bacterium | reverse complement strand
AGGAAGAACGGCCGCAGCTCCGGGTAGAAGAGCGCGAAGCGCTGGTTGACCTCGATCTGCGGGATGTCGGATTCGATCTGCGAGAAGTCCGGGTTGTAGGTGAAGTCGGCCGTCAGGTTCGGGGTGATGCCGTACTTGACGTTGACGCCGGCCTCGGGGGCCAGCGGGTCGTTGCCGAAGTCGCCCGAATCGGTGTCGAGCTCCCCGTACTGGATGCCGGTGAACGTGGGCAGGAACTCGAGGTTGCGGCTGGTCGACAGGTTCGTCATCCCGTCGAGCAGGCCCATCTGCGGCAGGAAGCCGGCGATGTCGCGCGAGATCGGCGCCCAGACGTCGGTCTCCGTCTTGCCGGGGATCGCCCGCACGACCTGGAACCCCCAGCGGTGGATCTCGTTGGACCCGCGCTGCGGATAGCGGAGGCTCTTGAAGGGGATGGCCATCTCCGCCGTCCAGCCGTCCTCGACCAGCGTCCCCCCGGTGTCGAAGAGGGCGTCCCACGACGAATCGCCCTGCGGGGCTCCGCCGAGCGCCGCGGCGAGCGAAGCGCCCATGCCGCCGCGCGGCATGCCGCCTCCGCCTCCGGGCCCCATCCGGCCGCTGCCGCCTCCGCCGCCCCCGCCGCCTCCGCCGCCCCCGCCGCCCCCGCCGATGCCGAAGCCCCGCGACTGGGAGTCGAGGACCGCGTCGCCCTGCACGCCGTAGCCGTTCACGGAGAAGACGTAGGCGCGCTGCTGATCGAGGAACGGGTCGAAGTAGACGGTGAGCGTGTCGTCGGCGAACGTCTGGTCGCGGTCCGACCGGTTGGCGCGGATGTCGGCCGGGTTCGAGTAGTGGGCGTACACGCCGAGGTAGATGTTCTGGGTGTCGTAGGCCAGGTAGACCTCGGTCTGCTCGGTGGCCGGCGCCCCGTCGAGCGGCGTCTGCTGCACGAAGTCCGTGATGACCGTCGCGTTCCGCCAGACGGCGTCGTCGAGCCGGCCGTCGATTCGGGGCGGCGTGCTGGTGCGGGCCGGACGCACGCTCGGGCGGCCGGTCAGGATGCCGGCCGCGCTCGCCACGCCGAAGCCGCCCACGCCGCCGGTCGGGGGACGCATTGCCGCGGCGCCGGTCGGGGGCCGCGCCGCGCCGCCGGGCGGCGCTCCACGACGAGGCCGCCCCGGTGCGCTTTCCCGCGCCGCCGCCTCCGGGGCGGGGGCGATTCGACCCGCTGCCCCCGGCATGACGAGCGGTGCCGGTTCCATCCCGGCCCGGGCCTCGCCGGTCGCCGGCGGCTCCGGTGCCAGCTCCGCCACCAGCTCCCCCTCCGCCACGCGACGTTCTCCGGCCGGTGCGCCGCCGAGCGGTCGCGGCTCGGGCTCCGGGAACGCCGCCGCCGGCCGTTCCGCCAGCGCGACCCGACCGGCGGCCCCCGCGGGGTCGCCGTCCGTCAGCAGACCGGCCGCGATCCGGTCCTGCAGGGCGAAGAGCTCGTCCGTGGCGCCGTCCGCGCGCACGGCCCGCCGAACCGCTCCGCTGCCGACGTCGACGAGCCGCGCCGTGATCCGCAGCCGTTCCCCGAGGCGCTGGAAGCCGCCGGTCACCACCCAGCGCGCCCCGAGGGCGCGGCCGAGGGACAGAATGCCGCCCGCCGATTCCGGCCCCGATGCCCCCCGTGCGACGACGGTCAGGCCGGCGGCGTCGAAGTCTGCCGCCACGGTCTCGGCGATGCCTTCACCCAGCCAGTCGTCCGCCGGATCCTGGGTGACGTTCGCGAAGGTGGAGATCGCCACGAGGCCCTCGACGTCGTCGGGCGCCTCGGCCGCGGCCTGCGTTCCCGCGGCGGCCGGATCGGCGGCGACGGCCAGGGCGCCGCACGTCACGAGGGGCAGCAGCGCACGCCCCGCGAGACGGAAGACCCGCACGCCCGCCGCGACCCGTCTGCCGTGTATCGTCATGGCACCCGCGCGGACTCCCAACGCGCCCGTCCGGGCGCGCTAGCGCACCGTCCCGAAGAAGGTGCGCAGGTCCTCGACGAAGAGCTCCGGCTGCTCCATGGCCGCGAAGTGCCCGCCGCGGGGCATCTCGGTCCAGTGGGTGATGTTGAAGGCCGCCTCGGCCCACGCGCGCGGCGTGATGAAGAGCTCGTAGGGGAAGATGGCGGCCCCGGTCGGGACCTCCACGCGCCCGAGCCCCGTGGTCGCGCCGCCGGCCTCGTAGTAGAGGCGGGCCGACGAGGTGGCCGTCTCGGTCACCCAGTAGATCATGACGTTGGTGAGCAGCTCGTCGCGCGTGAAGATCGATTCCGGGTCGCCGTTGCAGTCGCACCAGGCCCGGAACTTCTCGACGATCCAGGCCGCCTGGCCCGCCGGCGAGTCGTTCAGCCCGTAGCCGACGGTCTGCGGCTTCGTGCCCTGGATCTGCGCGTAGCCGTTCTCGTCCGTGTTGTAGAACGACAGCCGGGCCTGCGAGCGCGCGAGCTCCTCCGGCGGGACGCCGGCCGTCGGATCCTCCACCCCCGCGGGCGGCTGCGCCACCAGCATGTTCAGGTGCAGGCCGGCCACCTCCTCCGGGTGCTTGAACGCGTGCCAGGTGCTGACGATGCTGCCCCAGTCGCCTCCCTGCGCGCCGTAGCGCTCGTAGCCCAGCCGCGCCATCAGCTTCGCGTTGACGTCGGCGATCTGCTCGGGGCCGAAGCCCGGCTCCCGCGGCTTGTCGGAGAAGCCGTAGCCGGGCATCGACGGCGCGACGACGTGGAAGGCGTCGGCGGGGTCGCCGCCGTGCGCGGCGGGGTCGGTCAGCGGACCGATCACCTTCAGGAACTCCGCCACCGACCCGGGCCACCCGTGGGTGATGATGAGCGGCAGCGCGCCCTCCACCGGGGAGCGCTGGTGGATGAAGTGGATGTCGAGCCCGTCGATCACCGTCTTGTAGTGGTCGAGCTCGTTGAGCCGGCGCTCGGCCGCCCGCCAGTCGAACTCGTCCCGCCAGTAGGTGATGAGGTCGGTCACGTAGCCGAGCTCCGCCCCGTAGTCCCACCCCACGTCCTCGAGCTGGTCGGGAAGGCGCGTGCGCGCCAGCCGCTCGCGGAGATCGCCGAGCACGGCGTCCGGCACGTCGATCGTGAACGGCCGGATCGCCGTGGGATCCGGCTCGGCCTGCTCCGCCCCCGTGCCGCTGAGGGTGGCGCCCGCCACCGCCACGGCAATCGCGCACATGCCGCCTGCCAGTACCTGTCGTCTCACGGATCCCACTCCTTGTTGCACGGGTCTCGCACGCCGGGCGCCCCAACCCGCGGTTCCCCTCGGCGCTCCGAGGGCTCCGCTCGGCGCCAACCGATCCTACAGGAGTCCGCGCCCGCGCACGGCGCGGACTCCGGCCGGGTCTCGCGCCGGTTCGCGCCTGCCGAAAAACGTTGGTTCCCGTCACGCGAGTTGAGGTATTGTGTTGCGGACCATCGGCAAGAGGGAGGTTCTGCCATCATGCCCGCACCCCGCTTTCGTCTCCTTTCGTTGGCCGTGATCGTGGCGGCGGCGGTCGGTTTCGCAGCGTCCGCGCCTGCGGCGGCGGCCGAGAGCACCGTCACCTACAACAAGGACATCGCCCCGATCCTCGAGCGGAGCTGCCAGAACTGCCACCGCCCGGAGTCGGTCGCGCCGATGTCGCTCCTCACCTACGAGGACGCGCGTCCCTGGGCGCGGTCGATGAAGTACCGGACCGGCCGCATCGGCAAGCCCGACGTGATGCCGCCCTGGTACATCGAGCGCGACATCGGCATCCAGGACTACAAGGGCGACATCTCTCTGAGCAATGAGGAGATCGCCAAGATCGCCGAGTGGGCCGACAATGGCGCACCGCGCGGCGAGGCCGTGGACGCGGCCGCGGAGGAGACGGTGGCCGCTGCCTCGGACTGGCAGCTCGGCCAGCCGGACCTGATCCTGAAGTCGCCGTCGATCGAGGTCGCCCCGACCGCCCCCGACTGGTGGGGCCCGATGGGCGAGGTCGAGACCGGCCTGACCGAGGACCGCTACGTGTCCGCGATCGAGATGCGCGAGGTCAGCGACTTCGAGGGCGAGCCCGAGCGCGACACGATCGGCGGCCTCTACGTGATCCACCACCTGGTCATCGTCCCCGTCGGCCCGGACGGCGTCCCCGACCCGAACGACGGCTTCTGGCCCGTCCACGAGGTCGGCCGCAACCCGGACGAGTTCCATCCCGAGTCCGGCAAGCTGCTGCGGGCCGGCTCGAAGATCCTCTTCCCGTCCGCGCACCTGCACTCGAATGGCCGCCACACGCGCGCCCACCTCGAGATCGGCCTGAAGTTCCATCCGGAGGGCTACGAGCCGACCCGCCAGGTGCAGATCGTCGGCCCGGCGACGATGGAGCTCGACATCAAGCCGATGGAGGCGGACCAGGAGTTCGAGGCCTACACGACGCTGCTCGACCACACGAAGCTGACCGTCTACGAGCCGCACATGCACGCGGCGGGCGTCCGGATGTGCCTCGACACCATCTGGGCCAACCGGGTCGAGACGCTGAGCTGCGCCGGCTACAACCACAACTGGGTCCGCGTCTACACGTTCGAGGACCACGTGGCGCCGCTGCTGCCGAAGGGCACCATCCTGCGCATCCGGGGCTACTTCGACAACACGCCGACCAACCCGAACGTCTCGGATCCGCGGAACTGGTCCGGACTCGGTCACCGGTCGATCGACAACATGATGATCAACATCGGCCAGGCCGTGTACATGAACGATGCCGAGTTCGCGGCCGAGGTCGCCAAGCGCAAGGAGCTTCTCGGGGTGAAGGCCGGCGAAGACGTGCTCGGCTGCCCCCTGTGCAGCTACGAGGAGTTCCCGCGCTCCATGTCGCGGCAGTTGACCGACAACGACAACGACTGAGGAGCATCCATGATGGCGCAATCAACGTGGACGCTGAAGGCGTTGCGCGCGGCGGCCCTGGCCGCTGCCGTTCTGGCCGTCGCGGCTTCCCCCGCCGGTGCGCAGGCATCGGGTGGGGGAGACAGCATCTCGCCGGCCTACGAGGGCTGGGAGCAGAACCGGGACGGCTCGTACAACCTGGTGTTCGGGTACATGAACCGGAACTGGGACGCGCTGGACATCCCGGTCGGTCCGGACAATGTCATCGAGCCGGGCGGCCCCGATCAGGGTCAGCCGACCCACTTCCTCCCGCGGCGGAACCGGATCGTCTTCCGGGTCCACGTGCCGGCCGACTTCGGCGAGGATGACGAGGTAATCTGGACGCTCACCGCCAACGGGCAGACGCAGCGCGCCTACGCCACGCTGCACCCGGACTACTTCCTGAACGACATCGCGGTCATGAACAACAACGGCGCCGGCGGACCGGCCGGCGGCGCCTTCAACATCTTCGGGAATCGGCGGCCGACGCTGGACGTCGTCGGCGGCGGCAGCCGAAGCGCCACCGTGGGCGAGCCGATCGCGCTGACGGCGCGGGCCAGCGACGACGGCGTTCCGAAGCGGCGCGCCGTGGCCTCGCCCATCCTGGGTCTCGACACGGGCCTTCGCGGCACCCCCGACAGCGCGAGCGGCCTGCGGCTGGTCTGGTTCGTCTATCGGGGTCCGGGCCAGCAGGTCACGTTCGACCCGCCGCAGTACGACGTCTGGGAGAACTACCGCGGCGGCGCCAACTCGCCGTGGGCTCCGGGGTGGGCGCCCCCGCCGGTACCGCCGGGGGGCACCTGGAAGGTCAACGCGACGTTCGACGAGCCCGGCACGTACATACTGCGCGCCCAGGCGCACGACGGCGGCCTCGAAGCCAACCGGGAGGTCACCGTTACGGTCCGGGAGACGACCGAGTAGCCCCGCAGAGGCTGCCGGTCACGAACGGTCGACGGTAGAGGAGCGGAGCACGAACATGGCCATCAATCCGACCCGGCACACCGGCAAGGCACGGTTCGTGTCCCTGTTCTTCTTCTTGTACGTGACGTGCTGCGTCTCCATCCTGGCCGCCGCCGGTGTGCCGGCGGCGGCCGAGGACCTGGACGTTGAGCTCGTGAACGCGGCGGCCGTGAACGACGCGGCGGCCGTGCGCCAACTGATCGACAAGGGCGCCGACGTGAACGCGGGTCGGGCGGACGGCGCCACGGCGCTGCTCTGGGCCGCGCACTGGGACGACCTCGACACCGTGAACGCGCTGCTGGCGGCGGGCGCGGACGTGAACGCCGCGGACGACCACGGCGTGACGGCGCTCGAACGGGCGGCCGAGAACGCCAGCCTGCGGATGGTCGAGCGCCTGCTCGCCGCCGACGCCAACGTCAACGCGTCGCAGGTCAGCGGGCTGACGCCCCTGATGACCGCGTCGCGCACCGGCAACGTCGAGGTCGTTCGCAAGCTCGTCGCCCACGGTGCCGACGTGAACGCGGCCACGGCCGAGACCCGCAGCACGGCGCTGATGTGGGCGGTCGCGGAACCGCATCCGGAGATCGTCGACGTGCTCCTCGGGGCCGGGGCCGATGCGCACGCCTCGACCGCGAAGGGCATCACGCCGCTGCTCTACGCCGCCCTCGACGGGGACATCGCGATGGCCGAGCGGCTGATCGCGGTCGGTGTCGACGTGAACGAGCCGGGCAGCGACGGGACCCAGGCGCTACCCTACGCGATTGCCGCCGGGCAGGACGCGTTCGCCATGTTCCTGCTCGAGCAGGGGGCCGATCCCAACAGCTCGATGGCCGGGATTCAGGCCCTGCACGCCGCGGCGGGCAGCGTCTACTACTGGCTCGGCGACTGGTCGCGCCGGCACGGCTACGGCGGCTCGTACCTGCGCGCGGGCTTCTCGCGCGTCACGCTGCCGCCGGAGCGCCGGCTGCCGCTGGTGCGCGCGCTGCTCGAGCGGGGCGCCGATCCGAACGCGCGGATCACGACCTCCGCGATGTTCATGACCTACATCGGCTACCCGACCAAGGGCGCGTTCGAGCCGTTCGCCTGCGGCACGGGCGACCTGCGGGGGGCGACGCCGCTCTGGGTGGCCGCCTACACCGCCAACGGGGGCGCCTATCGCGTAGGCCCCGGCAACCCCGAGGCGCATGCCGAGATCCTCCGCACCCTGCTCGATGCGGGTGCCGACCTGCACCTGACCACGGACGACGGCACGACGCCGTTCATGGCCGCGGCGGGGCTCGGGCAGCCGACCTTCCGGCCCCGCGAGCCGCGCGGACTCCGCTCGCCGGGGGCCGAGACGGCCGTGCGGGTCCTGCTCGAGGCGGGGGCCGACATCAACGCCGTCAACGAGGCCGACTTCACGGCCCTGCACGGCGCGGCGTTCCGCGGCCTGAACGAGGTCATCGAGTACCTCGTGGCCGAGGGCGCCGACATCGACGCCCGCGACTTCCGGGGGCGCACCGCCTTCCGCATGGCCGAGGGCTCCAAGCAGTCGTTCCAGTTCCAGGCGTGGCCGGAGACGGCCGAGCTGCTGGCGAGCCTCGGGGCCAACACCCGCCTCGGCGTCCCCGGCACCGTCCAGGAACGGGTCCGCGACGTGCCGGCGGTCGCCGCCGAGGATCAGTAGCGCCGCCGATGGCGCGGCCGCCGCTCGCGCTGCTGGCCGGCCTCGCCGCCTGCGCGGCGGCCCCCTTCCTGATTGCTGCGGCAGGTGTCTACCCGGTAGAACCTGCGACGCAGGAAGCTCGCACGAGCGCAGACTCCCAGCACGACCCTATGGGCGCGCCGGGAGTCCGCGCCGTCGCTCGTGCGACGCAGGAAGCCCGCACGAGCGCAGACTCCCACCGCGACCGGCAGGTCGCGCTCCCGGCACTGCTCCCGAGTTCTGATCAGGAGGTGCCTGCGGCTGTTGCCGCGCCCGCGTCCGAGAGAGAGGCCGGGCCGCCGTCGATCCTCGTCTCGCGACAGCTCGCGGCGGCCGAGGGCCTGCGAGCGGGCGACGTGGTCCACTTCTCGACCGAGCCGTCGGGCGCGGGCGCGCGTCCGTTCCGCATCGCCGGCACCTACGAGCCCACCCCGGATCCGATGCGGGTCATGAGCGCGCGCCACGAGGCGCGCTTCCACCTGCCGGATCTGCTCGCGCTCGGCGCCGATCCCGACGATCCGCTGGGGGAGGAGTCCGTCGACGCCATCAACGTCGCGCTCGCCGACCCTGCCGGCGCGCTCGTCTTCGCCTCCGACCTGCGGGCGCAGGTGCCGGGCCTCCTGATCGAGCCGACGGCGCGCGACACGGGCCCGTCGAGCACGTTCGCGGTCATCGAGCGCTTCCACTTCGCGGTGGCCGTGGTCACCGTGGTCGCCAGCTCGCTCTTCCTGCTCGCCCTGATGGTCATGCGCGTGAACGAGCGGCGCGAGACGCTCGGCACGCTGCGCCTGATCGGCGTCCCCCGGCGCCGGCTCGCGTTGCACGTGGTGGCCGAGGGGCTGGCCGTCGCCGTGGCCGGCACGCTGTTCGGGCTACTGCTCGCCGTCGCCTTCGAGGGCGTGTTCAACCGCTTCTTCCAGTGGCGCTACGACACGGCGCTGACCTTCGTGCGCATCACGCCGTCCGTCGCGTGGCGCTCGGTGGCGCTCGCGGTGCCGACGGGGCTGCTCGCGAGCGTCGCCGCGTCGTGGCCGCTGCTGCGCGCCGGCGCGCTGACGCTCGTCCGCCGATGAGATCCCTCCGCTTCGCCTGGCTCAGCCTCGTCCGCCAGCCGGGCCGAACCCTGCTCGGGGTGCTCGGCGTCGCCGCCACCGGCGCGCTGCTGTTCGACATGCTGCTGCTCGCCAACGGGCTCGTCGTGGCGATGGAGGACCTCCTGGACGACGCCGGCTTCGACGTGCGCGTCACCGCCATGGACGGCATCCCGTTCGGGGGCCCGCGCCTGCGGGAGGCGTCGACCGCCGTTGCGGCCATCGCCGTGCTGCCCGAGGTGGCGCAGGCGGTGCCCATGCGGCTCGGCGACGCCACCGTCGGCGGCGGCGGCGGTCCCGACAGCACCGACCGGCCCGACGTCGCCGACCGCGACGTGACGGTGATCGGAGCGCCGACCGGCGCCAACGCCGGGTGGACGCTCGTCGAGGGGCGCCGGCTGGACGACGTGCAGGCGGGGTCCGCTCGACCGGTGCTCGTCAACGCCGCCTTCGCCGAGGCCACCGGAACAGCGCCCGGCGACGGCGTCACGCTGCGCGGAGACTGCGGCGGCGGGCGGGCCGTGGCGCCGGCGATCACGTTCCGCGTGAACGGCATCGCGGCGTTCTCGTTCGACAGCGCGTCGGAGCTCACGGCGGCCATGAGCCTGGCGGACCTCGCCGACCTCTGCGGCGACGTCGACCCCGACGAGGCGGAGATGATCCTCGTCACGTCGCACGCGGTTACCGGTGCCGGCGCGACGGCGGGGGCCGACGCCGCCGCGCGCGCCATCCGGCGGAGCCTGCCCGAGGTGTTCGTAGCCACGAACGCGGAGCTGGTCGATCGCTTCCAGCAGGAGGGCAACGACTACTTCCGGCAGATCTCGTCCGTGCTCGCCTCGGTCACGCTCTTCTTCGCGCTGCTGCTCGTCACGACGCTCCTGACGGTGTCCGTGAATCAGCGGCTGGCCGAGGTGGCAACCCTGCGCGCGCTGGGATTCTCGCGGCGCCGGATCGCCACGGATCTCCTGGCGGAATCGGTCGCCATCGTCGGGGCGGGCGGGCTGCTGGCGCTCCCGCTCGGGGCGGCCCTGGCGGTCTGGCTGGACGGCATCCTGCGCTCGATGCCCGGCATGCCGGCGGGGCTGCACTTCTTCGTGTTCCAACCGCGCGCCCTGGTCCTGCACCTCGCCCTGCTGGCCGCCACCGCCGTCCTCGCCGCGCTCTACCCGATGCACCTCGCCACGCGGCTGCCGATCGCCGCCACGCTGCGCGAGGAGGTGGTCTCGTGACGGCGGACGGGCTCGTCGAGGCGCGCGACCTGACGAAGGTGTTTCCGATGCCGGCGCGGGCGGTCACGGCGCTGTCGGGCGTCTCGTTGCGCATCGACCCCGGTGACTATGTGGCGGTCTCCGGGCCGTCGGGATGCGGCAAGTCGACGCTGCTGCACCTCCTCGGCTGCGTCGAGCCGCCCACCGGTGGCTCGCTGCGCTTCGAGGGCCGCGAGGTGACCGCGCTCTCCGACGCCGAGCGGAGCCGCCTGCGGCTGCTGCGGATCGGCTTCATCTTCCAGCGCTTCTTCCTGCTGCCGATGCTGACGGCGTGGGAGAACGTCGAGCTGCCGCAGGGCGAGGCGGGCATCCCGCGCGCCGAGCGCCGCCGGCGGACGGCCGAGCTGCTCGACTACGTCGGCCTGACCGACCGCGCCGACCACCGGCCCGCGCAGCTCTCGGGCGGCGAGATGCAGCGCGTGGCCATCGCCCGGGCGCTGGCCAACCGCCCCGCGCTGCTGCTCGCGGACGAGCCGACGGGGGAGCTCGACGAGGCGAGCGGCCGGCAGATCGCCGACCTGCTCGACCGGGTCCATGGCGACGGAAGCGCCGTCGTCGTCGTGACGCACGACCTGGAGCTGGCCGGGCGCGCGGGACGGTGGCTCCGGATGCGCGACGGCGCGTTCCAGCGGGAGCCGGAGCAGCCGCGATGATCACGCTGGCCATCCGCGCGCTGCTCGCCCACAAGCTGCGGAGCGCGTTCCAGCGGGAGCCGGAACGGCCCCGATGATCACGCTGGCCATCCGCGCGCTCCTCGCCCACAAGCTCCGCAGCGCGGTCCTGGCGGGAGGCTTCGGGCTCGGGGTGTCGGTGATCGCCAATCTCCTCGGCATCGGCGTCGTCATGCTGGAGCAGGCGGGTGCGCCGGCCCTCGCCGGGGGCGGCGACCTGGTCGTGGCCGGCAGCGTGGGCCGCGTGACGAGCGCGCGCTTCCTGCTCGGGAGCGTCCTCGACCGCCCGGCGTTCGCGGACCGGGTGACGGTCGCGGTGCCGCACGAGCGGCGCACGCTCTACCTCGTCCGGGACGGAGACGTCCACGACGGACGCACGGTGCCGGTCGCCGCGCGCGGGGGCATCCCGAGCCTGGAGCGGCGACTGGGCGACGAGGAGACCTCCGGCGTCGCCGCGTGGATCGACGCTCCGGGCGATCGCGTCTGGACGGCGCCCGATGCGGGCGACGTGCTGCGCGCCATGGACCGCTTCCACCCGATTCCGGACGTGCCGGCGCGGGCCGATTCCTGGGCCGAGTGGCTGTACTTCAATGGCCGCCAGGGCGACGCACGCTTCTACCTGACGTTCCTCGTCGGGCCGGAGCACGAGCCCGGCCGCCGGCTGGCCGGCGTCCGCCTGCAGCTCGACGACGGCGGCCGGCGCACCGCCTGGGGCGAGGCGGCGGAGGTCGACGCCGCGCAGGTCCTCGCCGAGGCCCCCGATCTGACCATCGGGCGCAGCCGGGTGCGCCTGGAGGGCGGCCGCTACCGGATCGCGCTCGACCTGCCGCGGATGGAGGAGGCGGCGGCGGGTGCGCCGGCCGGAGGGCCCGGGCTGGCCACCGGCGACGCGGAGGTCGCCCCGCCGCGAGCCGAGCGAGCGCCGGCCGGGCCTGGGCCGGGGGCGACGGCAGGCGATGCGGAGGTCGGCCCGCCGCGACTGGACGAGACCCCGACCGGTTCCCGTGGACCGGGGGCGGCGTCCACCGCCACCACCGACCGCCTCATCGGCGAGATCCTCCTGGACCCCGACTTGGGACGCTCGCTGCCCCCGTTCACGATCCGCGGTGCGCGCGGCTGGACGACCGGCTACGTCGTGCCGGTGATGTCGGGTTCGCTCGACGGCGTGCTCGACGTGGGCGGGCGCACGCTCTCCCTCGCCGGGGGCAGCGGCTACCACGATCACAACTGGGGGCACTGGGAGGGCGTCTCGTGGCAGTGGGGCCAGGTGGCGGGCGGCGGCTTCTCGTTCGTCTACGGGCGGGTGTACCCGCCGGCCGACGCGGCGGACCCCGAGCACATGCCGGGCTTCCTGCTCGCGCTCGGGCCCGACGGGCCGGTGGGGTACGCCACGCGGGTCACGATCGACGAGCGGGACGGGGCCGCGACCGGCGGTCCGGAGCGGATCGTCGTCCGCGCGCGCAGCCGGGCGCTCGACCTGACGATGACGCTCGGCGTCGAGGACCGTGTGGTCAGCCGGATGGACCGGGCCGCCATCGGCAACGCCCTCGACTTCCACCAGATGCGCGCGGCCTACCACGTTCGCGGCCGGGTGGGGGACGAGGAGGTCGACTTCACCGCGGCCGGCGCCGCGGAGACGTTCCGGGGACGCCCCACCCCGCCGCAACCGCGCTGACCCCGATGCGGAGCGGCACGATGCGCCCGGGTGCTTGCGGCAGAACGCAACCCAGTGGAGGTCCGCGGCGCGAGTTCCTGGGGCGGCGGGGGCTGGGGCGGGGGTCGGACCGGAGCCCGCGACGGGTTTGGCGGCGCTCGCTCTTGGTATGCTAGGCGGATCCCGCCGGCCGACGCAGTGAGCGCCGCGCCGGCGCCGGGGTACCGAACGCGCCCGTCGGGGCGTCGAACGAGGAGGCTACAGATGGGTAATCGACACGTCGCGTCGCGGTGGCTGCTGGCGCTGGCGCTCGTCGCGTTCGTGGCGCCGGCGTGGGTCGCCGCGCAGGAGTCGGCGGAGTACGTGCTGCCGCGCACGCCGGACGGCCAGCCGGACCTGCAGGGCGTGTGGGACTTCCGGACCCTGACGCCCCTCCAGCGGCCGGACGACCGCGCGGAGCAGGCCGTGCTCTCGCCGGAGGAAGCGGCGGAGATCGAGGCGGCGGCCGTGCAGCGCGCCGCCGAGGCCGACGCGCCGAGCGAGGTCCGCACCGAGCCGCTGCCGGTCGGCGGCAATGTCGGTGCCTACAACGACTTCTGGTTCGATCGCGGTGCCGGCGTGGTCGACGACCGCCGGACCTCGCTGATCATCGACCCGCCCGACGGCCGCGTGCCGGCGCGGCAGCCGGGCGTCGCGGAGCAGGGGGGAGCCGCGAACGCGGAGGACGTCGTGTCGACCCGTCCCGTCCGCTTCCGTGTCGGCGGCATCGGGACGGACGGCCCCGAGGACCGCGGGCTGGCCGAGCGCTGCCTCCTCGGCTTCAACACCGGACCGCCGATCATCCCGGGCGGCTACAACCAGAACCTGCAGATCTTCCAGACCGCCAACCACGTCGCGATCCTGCACGAGATGGTGCACGACGCGCGCATCGTGCCGCTCGACGGCCGCCCGCACCTGCCGGACGACATGCGCCAGTGGATGGGCGACTCGCGCGGCTACTGGGAGGGCGACACCCTGGTCGTGGAGTCGTCGAACTTCACCGACCAGACGGCCAGCTTCAACCCGTCCGTCGTCGCCGCGATGGGCACCGGCGAGACGCTCCGGCTCACGGAGCGCTTCACGCGGATCGACGCCGACACGCTCCTCTACGAGTACACGGTCGACGATCCGACCACCTTCACGCGTCCCTTCACGGTGGCGCTGCCGATGAAGCGCGGCGTCGCGATGTACGAGTACGCCTGCCACGAGGGCAACTACGGCCTGATGAACATGCTGGCCGGCGCGCGGGCCGAGGATCGCGAAGCGGGTCAGTAGCCCCGCCACTTGGCGGTTCGGTGCGCCGGGCGCCGCGACCGATCCGCGCGCGGACGGCGGAACGCGTCGCCCTGAGGGAGCGGAGCGCGCGCCATTGCCTCTTTCGCCCGTATCGGCCGGCGTGGCGGCTCCGCTGGGAGTCGCCGCGCCGGCCCCGTCAAATCCGAATTCCGCAGGCAGACGCATGACCAGATTCGCATGGCTCGCCCCGATCGCCCTGGCGGTGGGGGGAGGCTTCGGCGGCAGCGTCATCGCGACACCGGGGCCCTCGTCGCAGACCACCCCGGAAGCGACGCTGAAGCTCTACATCTTCAACTGCGGCCAAATCCGCTTCGACACCCTCGAGCGCTTCAGCATCGGGGACGACGAGACGGACGTGCGCGAGCTCATCGTCCCCTGCTACGTAGTCGAGCACCCGGCCGGCCGCATGCTGTGGGACGGCGGGCTCCCCTCGTCGATGGCCGAGACGGACGGCTGGGTGGGCAACACGCGGCTCGACCGGACGCTGGCCGATCAGTTGGCGGAGCTCGACCTCGGCTTCGACCTCGGCTCCCTGGACTACGTCGCCTTCTCGCACATGCACTACGACCACGTCGGGGTGGCCAACGAGGTCGACGGCGCCACGTGGCTGGTGCAGGGGCCGGAGTACGAAGCGATGTTCGGAGGCGGCATCGAGGTGGCGGCCGCGCAGCCGGAGCTCTACGAGAACCTGCGCGACGCCGAGCGCATGATCCTGGACGGCGACCACGACGTCTTCGGCGACGGCCGGGTGCGCATCATTTCAGCTCCGGGCCACACGCCGGGCCACCAGGTACTCTTCCTCGACCTGGCCGAAACCGGTCCCCTCGTGCTCTCGGGCGACCTCTACCACTTCCGCCTGAGCCGCGCCGACCGCCGCGTGCCCACCTTCAACTTCGACCGGGAGGAGACGCTGGCGTCGATGGAGCGCGTCGAGGCCTTCGTGGAGGAGATGGGCGCGACCTTCTGGATCGAGCACGACCTGGCCCTGTTCCAGGAGCTCGACCTGGCCCCCGCGTACTACGAGTAGGCGCGGGCGCCAGCCCGCACGCCCGGCGGCCCCGCGGCACCTGCGCTCGCGCGCGCGGCGTCTCCCGGGGCTCCGCTCTGCGGTTCTCTCGCGGATCCGGAGGCCGGCGCTCAGGCGGCGCCGACCGGGCGCGTCACGCTCCAGTAGACGATCGCGGCCGCCGCGACGTGCTGCAGCATCAGCGTCATCACGCCCGGCACGGTGGCCCCCGGGAACGCCGCCGCCCCGCTCTCGGTGAGCATGTAGAGGTCCGGCAGCAGCGAGACCAGCAGGGCGACCAGGACGATCCGCCGGAACAGCGGCACCGGTTGCTCGGACATGCTGTCGACCGCGAGGGCGACGGCCAGCCCCGCAGCGACGCCGACCACCGTCAGGAAGATGGTGGGCATCGTCACCGCCAGCGGCTCGAACGCGGACGGAATGTCGAAGATGGCGAGCGCGGCTATCCGCAGGACGAGGTTGGCCGCCACCGCCGCAAGAATCGTTCGGAGCCACACCACCCAGGCCCGCGGTCCCGCCACCGACAGTCGCTCCGCGCTCATGTCCTACCTCCACTCGTGGCACGGGCGGCGCCGCGCCAGGACCGGCGCGCGTGCGGTCGTGTGCCCGCGCAAGGAGCCATTATAGGCACGCGTCTGCCCCGGGCCGGAGGCGGCGAGTCTCGGCCGCCAGCGGGCCGCCGCGGCTTCATCGCGCCCCGCTCAGTGAATTCGACGCGATGCACCCGGAGCGGCCGCCAGGGGTCCGCCGCGGACTCAGCGCGCCTCGTCGGGCCACGGCTCCGCGACGACGCGCTCCAGGGGACGGACGCGGCCCGTGGGGTCGGAGCGGTAGGCCTGCCGGGAGGCCAGGTCGTAGGCGTCGCCGGGGGAGAGGAAGTAGAACGGGGCGCCCGAATCCAGGCGGCGGGTGTGGTCGTAGATCGCGACGTAGCCGCTGCCGATGACCTCGAACGTGTCGCCGCGGACGACGATGGCGGTGTCCTCGTCGATGCCGATGCCGAGCAGCTCGGGCCGCGCGCGGATGACCTCGACCATGTCGAAGTGCCGGTTGCGGCGCAGCAGGTGCTGGTCGACGCCGACGTCGCGCAGCAGGCCGAAGCCCTCTTCGTGGTCGCCCATCATGATGGTGTTGGTCCGCGTGTCGCCGCGGACGAGGTACGAGCCGAGGATGGTGGCGCCGGCGGACGAGCCGCCGATGACGCCGCCCCGGTCGAGCAGCCGCCGCAGCTCGTCATGCACGCGGGTGTCGAGATAGGCGTCGGCCAGCCGCCACTGCCGGCCGCCGCCGAACCACACGCCGCCCGCCTCGCGGATCGGCTCGCTGAAGCCCTCGGCGTCCGCGGTGGCGCGATCCGTGGTGTGCAGCACGGTCAGCCGGCTCGCGCCGGCCGCGCGGAAAGCCGCCGCACCCGGCCAGTCCGGACCGTAGGATTCCGCCCCGCCGGCCGTCGGGACGAGGACGATAGGCGCTTCCGGACCGCCGGCCAGCGTGAGGAAGCGGTCGAGGATGGCAGGATCCTGCATCGCGCCGCCGACCAGCACCAGCGCTCCCCGGGAAGGGCCGACCTGCTGGGCGTCGAGCGGGACGACCACGGCCAGCGCGCCGGCGACCAGCAGCCAGGAAACGACTCGCCTCACCATGTGCCTCCTCCGGTGTTCGGGGTGCCGCGATTGTAGCGAGCTGCCGAGCCGCCTCCCGCGAACCACGCGCCGGAGCACCTCACTCCCGGAGTGGCGGCCGAGGCGGCCTGCACCGCGTAGGTGCGTCGCACCGTATCATGGCGTGATGCGAACGAGGGTGAGCCTCGACGACGAAACGCGCGGGGCAACACGGAACGGCGCAATCAGCCAGCCGCCGCAGGCGGTGCCGTCGGACAGGGAGCGCCGCGCCTCGGAGCCGACCGAACCGGCCGCCCCGCCGCGTCGACTGGCCGCGTTCGAAGTCCCCGCCGGTGCCCCCATCATCTCCAGCGCCCCTGTCCGTGCGGCGCTCGACAGGGATGGCATCGTCTGAGCGACGACCCCCGCTTCGCCGGGGCGGGCTCCTGTCCGTCGCGGCCGCCGCACTCGCCGCCGGCGCCGTGCTCGCGGGCGGCGCCACGATTGTCGCGAGTCAACGGGCAGACGGCGGCGCGCCGGAGCCCGCGCCGCTCGGCGTCATGACGTTCAACATCCGGACGTCGAGCGGCAACGACGGCGACAACGGCTGGCCGCACCGCCGGGCGCTGGTGGCGGAGACGATCGCGCGGGCCGCGCCGGACGTGGCGGGCCTGCAGGAAGTGCTCGACGAGCAGATCCGCTACCTGACCGCGGTGCTCCCGGACTACCGCTGGCTGGGCGCCGACCGGGGCCTGAACGGGGGCACCGGGCTCAGCGAGTACGTGCCAATCTTCTACCGGCACGACACCCTGATCCCGATCGAGTCGGGGACGTTCTGGCTCTCGCCGACCAACGCCGACGGGCCGACCGGGACCGGCTGGCGGCGGAACGTCTCCCGCATCGTCACTTGGGCCCGCTTCCACCACCGAGCGACGGGCCGGCGCCTCTACGTCTTCAACACGCACCTGACGCTCCGGCGCGGACCGCGCCAGACGGCGTCGGCGGCGACCATCGCGTCGCGGGTGGCGGCGCTCCCGGCGGGGAGCCCCGTCATAGTGACCGGGGACTTCAACGCGATCGCCGAGGTGAGCGAGACGTGGCACGAGGCGACCGCGCACGGACTCCGCGATGCCTGGCTCGACGCCGCCGAGCGCCTGGGACCGGCGCGCACGTCGAGCGACTTCCGCCCGCCGGATCAGGCGAACGAAGGACGAATCGACTGGGTGCTCGTGGGCGGCCCGATCGGCGTCCGCTCGGTCGAGACGGTCATCGACCACGAGGACGGCCGCTACCCGTCCGACCACTACCCGGTGCTGGCCCGCCTCGAGCTGAAGTAGCACGCCCCGAGGGGCGGGTTGGGAGCCTGCGCGCGACATCCTGCATCGCGCCGTCTGCGGTCGTAGACTCCTGGCCCGTTCTCCGCGCCGACCCGATCGGCCTCGTTCATGCGCGGGCTCTCACGGCGCAATGCACCCAGCTCGGATCGACGCGGAACTCCGGCTCGGGGTGGCCGCCAGCGCGCAGGAGCCGGCGCGCGGCCGGGATGCCGAAACCGTACCGTTGCACGAGGCCAAGCACCCGCATCGCTTCGGCAAGAATTGGATTCCGGTAGTCGACCACCCCCGGTTGCCCGAAGTTCTCGGCGTTGACCGCGCCATACGGTCCGCCGGGGCTGCTGATTTCGATGCGATCGTCGAACCAGTACACGTGGGTCGGCGCGTTGGTGCCTTCGTACGTCCGGTGCATGACGGCGTTGCGCACGATCTGCTGCACGGCGTCCAGGGGGTAGGTCGAGCTCCGCTTCTCGACCGGGCCTGACAGGAAGTCGACGGACGTGCGGTTGTGCGCGATGACCTTGTCGTCCAGCCGGCGCACGACGTCCGCGACCGCACCCCGACAGACCTCGGTGTCCGTGACCGGGTCGCCGAACTCGGTACCCGCGATCCGGAGGAACTGCGCGTACGCTCCGGGCAGGAAGTCCTGCGGCCGCTTGCCGAGGACGAGGATGCCGCCGACGGTCGGGATCGGGTCGTCGGCGGATGCGATCATCTTCGCGGCCGCGAGACGCTCCGCGGTGCTCCGGTCGTTGGCGGCCAAGGTCTCGGCATCGACGGCCGACGGAAGATAATCCTCCTCGAAACGACGCAGGCTGAGGTCTGTGAGGCGAGCCGCGGGGCACCCGACGCGCGTCGAAGTGCGGGTCGCGATGCCGACGCTTCTCGTTCAGGACCCGTTCGTCCTTCATGGCCGTCAACGCCTCGTCCGAGTACGAGCCGCTCGCGGTCGACGCCCCGCTCATGTCGCCGCCTCCGTCAGCCGGCGGGTACCGACAAGCCCTCCCCAGTGGTCGCCGCGGGGCGAGCGTCAGCGAAGGAAGCTGCCAGGATTGCGGGGAGGCCGTCGGGCGCCGGTCCAGCCTGTACCGACCCCGCCCGACACGGCCCGCGTCAGCGCGCGTCGCTGGCGGCCTCCCGTTCCTCGGCACGATGCCCGGCGAGGATGCCCTCCATGCCGATGTTGCCCTCGTGGCAGGCGTACTCGAAGAGCAGCTCGTCCTTGCGGGCGAGCGGGATCATCGCCGTCCACGACGCCGTGTAGGTGCCGGGGTCGTCGACCGTCAGCTCGTGGCGCAGGGTATCGGGCCCCACCCGCGTGAAGCGCTCGACCAGGCGCAGTTGCTCCGCGGAGCCGCGGACCCGCGTGTAGAGGGCGGCCGGCGAGTCGGACTGGGAAGAGAAGTTGCGGGTCTCGACGACGAGGGTGTCGCCGTCCCAGTAGCCGCGCGCATCGCCGTGCCACTGCCGGATGGCGTCGTCGACGTGCGGCGGGCCGTCGAGGGGCACGATGCGCGCGTCGTGGATCATCTCGTGCAGGAAGACGACGTGGCCGGGCGTCTGGATGATCTGGTAGTAGCTGTTGTATCCCGCGAACAGGTTCGGCATGCCGAACGTGATGCAGCGCTCCTGCAGCCGGCGATCCGTCCACGACGAGGCCGGGTTGTCGGCCAGGTGGGCGCTGCGCGCCTCGACCAGGCGCTGGGCGTTCGGCGTCAGCGATGGGAGGCGTCCGTTCGGCGGATCGACGACCAGGGAGGTCCGGTTGTCGGCGAAGTCGCGGTCGACCAGCCAGAACTGGTTGTAGTTGCCGGTGGTCGCGTCGCGCGACGAGAACGACTCCTGGTCGCTGAGGGCCGCGACGAAAACGCTGTCGGCGAACGCGGCGTCGCTCTCGCCGCTGGCGAACAGACGCGAGTAGCGCTCCTGGAGCCGCGCCAGCTCCTCTTCGGTCAGCGTCGCCTTGTCGCCCAGGATCTCCGGACGCTCGAGCGGCGTGGCGGTGTTGTTGGCCCAGACGCCCTGCAGGTCGGGTTGGCCGTCGGGAGTGCGCGGCACGCTCCAGGACTCCGCCGGCGGTTCCTGGGCTTCGACCGTCACCGGGATGACGAACGTTGCCGCCATCAGAACGACCCCGACTGCGCTCCACGCCCCTGCTGCACGCGACTTCATCATCCCCTGCCTCCAATGCCTCCCGCTTCCGCCCCGTCCCGACCGCGCGATGCCCGAGTATAGCGGTGTCGGGGCGGATGCCGCCCGAGCGT
This sequence comes from Acidobacteriota bacterium, assembly GCA_026708265.1. Lineage (GTDB taxonomy): Bacteria > Acidobacteriota > Vicinamibacteria > Vicinamibacterales > UBA8438 > JAGWAJ01. The sequence continues at coordinate 12,351 of JAPOVI010000012.1, read as the reverse complement.
GCTCGTGGCCGGTGGCAGATGCCGGCCTCGGGCGCGATCGGAGCCGCGCCCGAACGCATCCCGAACGACGGGAATTCGCCGCCGCGCGCGCTCGGCCCCGGTGGCAGATGCCGCCCCCGCGGGCGCTCGGGCCCCGCGCCCGAACGCACTCCGGACGGGCAGGGGTCTGCCGCGCCCCGCGCGCGTGCGCACGCGGCCCGCGGCCCCGCCGTCAGCGGCAGGTGAAGTTGTCCGCCACCCAGTTCGTCGGGTCGTCGGCGCCGCCCGCGGGGCCGGTGTAGACCGCGCGCTCCGGGTAGGCGCAGATCGGCCGCTCGTTGTCGACGACGCCGTCGGTGGCGTGCGTGGCGATCAGCGCGTCGGGCGCCGCGCCGCGCTCCACCCAGTCGACCAGCGGCCGCAGCCGGTCCCAGGTGTCGGGTCCCACGCCGCCGCGGCAGTGGTTCATGCCGGGGGCCATGAACAGCCGCGTCCGTTCGCGGGCCGCGGCGATGTCGCCGCCGAAGGTGGCGTCGACCACGTCCCGGTAGTAGGTCACGGTCGGCTGGGGGACGACGAGAGCGTCTGCCCACCCGTGGTACAGGAGGAGCTTCCCGTCCTGCTGCAGCAGGAAGCGCGTGAGGTCGGGGTCGACCGCGTCCGTGATCCCGCGCATCACGTCGCCCTTCCCGTCCGTCACGTCATCGATGTCGAACTCCCACCACGCCCACTCCGGCGGCGTCGCCGTCCGATCGGGCGCGGCGGAGGTGTCGAGCATGTCCGCGGGAGGCACGCCGGGGTCGACGTAGTAGAAGAGGTAGTTCAGGTGGTCGCCGCCAAGGCGCACCGCTCCCGGCGCGAACCCGTTGCCCGTGTAGGGAATGAACAGCCCCGCCCACTGCCGCTCGGATCCGACCGGCTTGCCGGCGTAGATCGGCTCTCCGTGCCGGTCGCGCGGCCCGGCGTGGAAGTCCCGAATCGTGCGGATCTGGGCCGCGGTGAAGCAGGACTCGCCGTCCTCGCCGGCGGGGCAGCGGTGGGCCGCCAGGTCGCGGTCGGGGTCGAAGCCGCAGGCGAGCGGGTCGTCGATGACGCCGTCCGCGACGCCGTCGTCCCGGTCGCACGCCGCGACGACCGCGTCGGCCAGCAGGTCGAGCTTGCGCACGCTGTCGAGGCGCCGGTCGCCATTGGTGTCCGTCGCGAGGGCGCCCGCGAAGTCGTCGCGGAACATCCGCTGCAGCAGCCACACGCGGACGGCGTTCATCTCCTGGTAGTGGTTGGCCGGCGCGCCGGCCACGATGCCGTCGAAGTCCGTCGGATAGCGCTGGGCCTCCATCAACCCCTGGCGGCCGCCGGTGGAGCACCCCTCGAAGTAGGAGTAGGCGGGCTCGCGCCCGTAGTAGTTGCCGACCAGGGTCTTCGCCGCCGCCACCGTCAGGTGGACCGCCCGATAGCCGAAGTCGATCTCCGCCTGCCGGTTGTCGTAGGCGAACGACGAGCCGGGCTCGGCCCCGTTGTCGTGCCCGGTGTTGCTGTTGGCGACGGCGTAGCCCTCGGCGACGCGGTGGTCGGCGAAGTCGAGGTCGCCGTCCTTGCCGCCGTCGCCCCACTTCAGGAAGCGTCCGTTCCAGTCGCCCGGCAGCGGCAACTGCACGTGGAAGTGGATGGCCGGCGGCAGGATCCCCTTGACGTAGCAGTAGGAGGTGCCGCCCGACGTCTCGGCGAGGCCGGCGTAGGTGAGGGTCAGGTTGCGCAGGTGAAGCAGCGCCGCGCAGCCGGCCCGCTCGGTCTCGCTGGCGGCCGCCGCCTGGGTGTTGGCGACAGGGCCGACTGCGGTGGAGCCGGATGCGGCGGTGCCGGATGCGGCAAGTCCGGCCAGGGCAGGGCCCGCAGCAAGAGCGCTGGCGACCAGGGCCGCCAGGACAAGGGTGTTGGCTCGTCGCATGTGGCAAGCCTACAGGAGTCCCCGCCCCTCCGCGGCGCTATGATGGGCGCGTCGGCGTCGGGAGTCCGGGAGACGGGAGGCCGAGATGCACCGTGGGTGTGACGTTGCGGCGGGTGTTGCGACGGCTGTCGTCGGCGGGCTCGTGCTGGCGCTGGTGCCGGCCGCGGCGGCCGGGCAGGCGGGCCCGGCGGACGAGTTCGTGCCGGTCACCGACGCCATGCTCCAGGACCCCGCTCCCGGCGACTGGCTCACGTGGCGCCGCACGACCGACGGCTGGGGCTACAGCCCGCTCGACCAGATCGACACCGGCAACGTCGGCGGGCTGCGCCTGGCCTGGACGCGGGCGCTGGCCGCGGGCAGCCAGCAGGGGACGCCGCTGGCCTACGGCGGCGTGCTCTACATGCCGAACCCCAACGACGTCATCCAGGCCATCGATGCGGTGACGGGCGACCTCCGGTGGGAGTACCGCCGCGAGCTGCCGGAGGACATCAACGACTACGTCAACGGGGCGTCGACCAACCGGAACATCGCGATATACGGGAACCGCATCATCGATACCGGCGCCGACAACTACCTCTACGCGCTCGACGCCGAGACCGGACGGCTGGCCTGGGAGACCGAGATCCTCGACTACCTGATCAACCCCGCCCGCCACTCGTCCGGTCCCATCGTCGCCGGCGGCAAGGCGATCTCGGGCCGGAGCTGCCGGCCCCACGGCGGGCCGGAGGCCTGCGTCATCACGGCGCACGATGCGGAGACCGGCGAGGAGGTCTGGCGGCGGCGCCTGGTGCCCGCGCCGGGCGAGCCGGGCGACGAGACCTGGGGCGGCGTCCCGTACGAGGAGCGCGTGCACGTCGGGTCGTGGATGGCGCCGAGCTACGACCCCGAGCTGAACCTGGTCTACGTCGGGACGTCGGTCACGTCGCCGGCGCCCAAGTTCCTCCTCGGCGGCGTCGGGAACAGCTACCTCTACCACAACTCCACGCTGGCCCTCCACGGCGACACCGGCGAGATCGTGTGGTACTACCAGCACCTGAACGACCACTGGGACCTCGACCACCCCTTCGAGCGGCTGCTCGTCGACACCGCGGTGGCCCCGGACCCCGCCGCGGTGAGCTGGATCAACCCGCGCCTCGAACGCGGCGCGGTGCGCCGGGTGCTGACCGGCATTCCGGGCAAGACCGGCGTCGTCTACACGCTGGACCGCGAGACGGGCGAGTTCCTGTGGGCGCGGCCGACGGTGACGCAGAACGTGATCAGCGACATCGACGGCGCCACCGGCGACGTCACCGAGAACGCCGAGCTCATCTTCGGCGCCGAGGGGCAGCAGGTGCTGGCCTGCCCGTCCTGGTTCGGCGGCAAGGACTGGGAGGCCGGCGCCTACAGCCCGCGGACCAACGCGATGTACATGCCGCTGCGCAACACCTGCGCCCGCATGCTCGCCACCCGGGACGCGGAGATCCACTACGCCCTCGCCGTGCGCAACGAGTTCGCCCCGGGCACCGACCAGCTCGGGACGGTCCAGGCCATCTCGGCCGAGACCGGGGCCACCGCGTGGCTGCACGAGCAGCGCGCGGCGACGATGTCGCTCGTCGCCACCGGCGGCGGCCTCGTGTTCGGCGGCGACGTCAACGGCCGCTTCCGGGCCTTCGACGACGAGACGGGCGAGGTGCTGTGGGAGATCAACCTCGGCTCGCCGGTCACCGGCTTCCCGATCACCTACGCCGTCGACGGCCGCCAGTACGTGGCGGTGAGCACCGGCACGGCGGGCACCGCGTCGGGGTTCATTCGGCTGACGCCGGAGTTGCGGCCGAGCGCGGGGAACAACCTGTTCGTGTTTGGTTTGCCTTGAAGACCGAAGGCGTTCCAGCAGCGTCCGGGCTCGTGCGGAGCCGTCCGAAGTTCACCCGGGAGGCGGCAACCCGATTGTGGCTGCACCGCCAGGGGCTCGACCGGCCCCGCGGGTCGACTTCACTCGGCGCCGCGGCCTTCGTCGACCACCTGGAACGGACGGGCGCCCTCCAGCTCGACAGCGTGAACGTCGTGGACCGGGCCCACTACCTGACCCTCTGGAGCCGGTTCGGCTCGTACGACCGCTCGAAAGTGGATCGTTGGGTGTACGGAGATCGTCTCGCGTACGAGTACTGGGGACACGAAGCCTCGATCCTTCCCATCTCCCATCTCCCTCTCGGGCGGCGGCGCATGCGGCGATTCCCTCCCGAGAGCTGGTCGCGACGCGCATGGTGGGACCGCTACGCGACCTCGACGGCGTCGAAGCGGCGAGTGCTGCGGCGGCTGCGCGCGGAGGGGCCCCTGGAGAGCGTCGACTTCCAGCCGCGGCCGGCCGAACGCGAGGAGAAGACGGACTCGTTCTCGTGGCGCCGGAAGGAGGACAAGCGCTCGCTCGACCTGCTATGGCACGACGGCGGGGTCGCCGTGAGCGGGCGGCGGCACTTCCGGTGCATCTACGATGTGGCGGAGTGCGTCTACCCCGACGGGCCGGCCGCGTCGCTGACCGAGTACCACGACAGTTGGCTCCTGATTGGCCTCTCAGGGTGCGGGATCGCTCCGGAACGACACCTCGTCAACTACTTCACCGGGCCGGAACTCAACGCGGCGGAGCGGCGCCGGGTCATCGCCCGCAACCTGCGGAAGAAACGGATCGTCGAGGTGGACGTGGAGGGACTGCGGGGGCCCTGCTACGCCCTGCCCGAACACCTCGAGGCGATCGACCATCTGCTCGAGCCGACCGGGACCACGCTGATCTGCCCCTTCGATTCCCTCCTCTGGCAGCGAAAGCGCGCGGCCGAACTTCTCGACTTCGAGTACGCCGTCGAAATCTACGTCCCCGCCGCGAAGCGGAAGTACGGCTACTACGTGCTGCCGATCCTTCACGACGGACGCCTCGTGGGACGACTGGACCCGAAGCTCCACCGCGACCGCTGCCTGCTGGAGATCCGGGCGCTCCACGTAGAGCCCGACTGCGCAATGACCGCGGACTTCGGTGTCGAACTGGACGACGCGATCGCGGATCTCGCGAGCTTCCTCGGAGCCACGGACATCCGAATGCCCTCCGACTCCGCGTGGGGAGACGAATGATCACGAGCAGCACCTGGACACGGTTCCACCGCGTCTGCGCATGCGCCGCGATCGGTGTCGCGGTCGTGCCGGGGTGGGCGGCGGCGCAATCGGGGTCGGGCTTCTACCTCAGCCAGGAGGTCGGGCTCAACCTGGCTCCCGGAGTGGAACTGCTGGGCAACAGCAACGATCGGGCCAGCCGCTGCGACGAGTTCATCAACCCGCGCTTCGCGGAGGTGCCGGGCTGCACGGATCCGGACCGCGGTAGCGGGGCCGGCTGGAAGACCGCCTACGGCGGCGCGGCCGGTCTGCTGGCGGGGGTCGCGGCCGGGTACCGGTTCGGCGAGCGGCTGCGGGTCGAGGCGGAGTGGTTCCACCGCGAGTCCGAGTACGACCAGACCGCGCCGGTAACGAGCGCCACCGGTGACACGCTCGGGAAGCTGGACGGCGAGATCCAGCGCGCCGACAACCGGCTCGGGAGCATCTCGTCGCACAGCGTCTTCGCCAACGTCTACGTCGACTTTCCCAGCCGGAGCCGCCTGACGCCGTACGTGGGGGTGGGGGGCGGCGTGGGCCTGACCGAGCTCGACTACGGCGACCTCTGGGCGCGCAACCCCGACCCGGCCGCCATCGGCACTGCGGCCGGTCTCCCGAACGAGGCGGAGGTCCGCCGCAACCTCGCGGCCACCACCAGCAGCAAGCAGGGCGAGCTCGACGATCGGCTGACCGCCTGGCAGGTGCTGGGCGGGGTCGACTACGCGTTGTCGGATTCGGTATCGCTCGGCGTCAAGGCGCGGTGGGTCCGCTTCGGTCGCTTCCTCGCCGAGGGCATCGAATGGGAGCGTCTCCGAAGCCACCCGTCGCAACTGCGCCTCGACGGGAGCGAGCCGGTCACGTTCCGCATCCGCACCGGAGACGCGCTCACGTTCGTCGCTGCGAGCCTCTCGATGCGGTACGCGTTCTGACTTGGTCAGGACGCTGCGACGCGCCCCACCGCACCGCCGGTCACGTCAGCGGCGTCTCGTCCCACCCGGCCGGTCCCTGCACGATCGGCACGGGCTCCGCGAAGACGAGCGGCGCCGGCAGCTCCGCGCGGGTGGGGGGGCACTCGACGAGCACGTGCGTGTCGCAGGCGATGCGGCCGGTGGCGGTGCAGGCGCCGGGCGCGGCCTGCCAGATCCTGCCGTCCGCGATCGTGAGCGACGCTCCCTCGACCTGGAGCGTCACCGAGACCGCGAGGCCGAGCTGCCCGTAGGGCTGGTCGTTGACGACCAGCTCGACGCTGGGGCGGTGCTCGGAGGTGACCACGTGGGGCGTGAGCTCCACGTGCAGCACCTCGCCGGGCGCATAGCGCTGGGGGTCGGTGTAGCGCCCGAGCTCGTTCTCGCCCGCCCAGGCTCCCGCCAGGATGGTGCCGACCTCGATGTCGAGCAGGTGGGGGATTGCGCCGGCGACGCCGTGCACGGCATGGTGCCAGGCGTCGGGGCCGGTCGCCGTGGCGATCCCTCCCGCCAGCGTCGCGAGCGCCGGGCTCGCCTCCAGTGCGCCGACGAGCGCCGCGGCGTTGGCGCCGTCGGCCAGCGCGAACAGGTCGCGGAGGGTCGGCGTCGAGTGCGTCATGTCTGGCGCCGCTCCTCGGCGACCAGCCGGCCCCAGTTCTCCGCCGTGGTGTCGACCGTGATCCGCTGCGTGCCGCCGTCCGGGTGCAGACGGCAGCGCACGACGGTCCCGGACGCGGGCCGTGCCCCCGGGGCAACCTCCTGCGTCCCGGTGTCCGGCATCGCCCGCACCCGCAGTGCCGGTGCCGCCGCGGCCGGTGCGGCTGCCGCCGAAATGTCCGTCGGGGCCGCCAGCGGGGTCGCGGACGCCGGCTCGGCGAGGGGCAAGCCCGCGGGGGCTGGCGGCGGGCTCGAGCCGCGCGGCGGGACGGGCGGGGCGTTCCGGCGCTTCCGCCGTCTCCGCGCCCGGCCGACGAGCACGGCCACCGCCAGCAGCCCGGCGCCGAGCGGGCCGGCCCAGGTGACTCGGTCGCGGGCCACCCCGACCGCGACCGACGTCCCGGCGGGGACGACCGCTCCCGCCGCGGGTTCCTGCGCCAGGACCTCGCCGCCCGCCGCGAGCGAGAAGCGCGGCTCCACCGGGCCGGCCGCGAGCCCGGCGCCCGTGAGCGCGGCGTCCACGTCGTCGATCGCCAGCCCGACGATCTCGGGCACGCGGACCAGGGCCGGCTCCGCCACGACCAGGTCGACCGGCGAGCCGACGGCGAACCGGGCCGCGGCCGGCGGATCCTGGGCCAGCACGGTCCCGTCCGCCTCCTCGCGCGACGGCTGCCGCGTCTCGGAGCCGACCGCCAGGCGCAGCGCGCCCAGCACCTGCCGGGCGCCGTCGACGGGCAATCCCACGAGGTTGGGGATCTCGACCGTCTCGACGGCCGCAATCACGAGGTCGACGGCGGAGCCGACTGCCACCGCCTGCCCTGCCGCCGGCCACTGCTCCAGCACGAGGCCGGCTGCGGTCGCCGACTCCCGGAACTCCAGCGCGCCGCCCGTGAGATCGGAGCCGGCGAGCGCCTCGAGGGCATCGGCCTCGGTCATGCCCGCCAGGTCCGGCAGGAGCACGTCGGGGGGCACCGCCAGCACGAACGCCACCGCCGTCCCGAGGGCGACGCGGGTCCCGGCCGCCGGCTCCTGCGCCAGGACCGTTCCCGGCGTCCGGTCCGACGTCTGGCGCTCGACGATGCCGGCGTCGAGCTCGCGGCTGGCCAGCAGGGTCTCCACCGCCGTCTCGTCGAGTCCCAGGAGGTCCGGGACCCGCACCGTCACCGGCATCGCCACCACGAGGTCGACGGCCGAGCCGGCGGCGGCCCGCTCGCCCGCGCCCGGTTCCTGGCCGATCACCGTCCCCTCCGGCTCCCGGGACTCCTCCGTCGTGGTCTCCCCGCGCCGGAGCTCGGCCCGGTCGAGCCGGCCGTTCGCGAAGCGCTGGCTGCGGCCCAGGAGATTCGGCACCTCGACCAGGACCGGTACGGCGACGACGAAGTCGACCGCGGTGTCGGCGGCGACTCGCGTGTGGGCGGCGGGCGACTGGCCGAGCACGGTCCCCGTCCGCTGCCGGGACTCCTGGCGGCGGACGCGGCCCGGGCGCAGGTCGGCCGAGGCCAGCAGGCGCTCGGCATCGTCGACGACGTGACCCATCAGGTCCGGGACCTGCGCCGTGCGCGGCGCGGCGACGACGAGGTCCACCGCCGAACCGATCCGCGTCCGCACGTCCGCGGCCGGCGTCTGCGAGACGACGGTTCCCTCGGGCTGGCGCGACTCTTCCCGGCGCACGTCGCCCACCGCCAGGTCGGCCGCGGCGAGCCTGCGCATGGCGGCCTGCTCGGCGTGCCCGACCAGGTTCGGGGTGGCCACCTGCAGCGGTTCGGCGATGTCGAGATCGACGGCGGTGCCCGGCTCCACCCGCGAGCCGGCCCGGGGCGTCTGCGTCAGCACCCGCCCCGCGGCCACCCGCGACTCCACCCGCCCCGCCGAGCCCACGCGCAGGCCGCGCGACTCGAGGACGCGGCGCGCCTCCGCCTCGTCGCGCCCGATGAGGTTCGGGACGACGATCGAGGCGAAGCGGATGTCGTCGACGCTCACCCGGCCGCCGGCGTCGCTCGACGCATCGACGATGCGGATGCGACCCCGGCGCCCCGCGAACCGGGTCACGTCCCACGTGACCCGCTGCATCGTGTCGGATCCGTTGCCGGTCGCGTGCAGGACGCGCGTCTCGCGCCCGGCTTCGTCGATGACGACCAGCTCGAGCCGCGTTGCGAACGAACGCCCACCCCCGATGAGGAAGCTGAGCGGCCCGCGCGGAAGCACGAACGGCTGCGACTCGATCGCGCCCTGCGCCGCGTCGCCGACCGGCCCCCGCTCGAACGGGGCGGCCCCGCTCCGCAGGCGGCGGAAGCTGCTGACCCAGTACTCGCCCTGCTGCCCGACCGTGGGCCCGACGCGGTCCGCCCGCGTGGGCTCGGCGAGGAACGCCGCGCCGGAAACCCGCCACCCGCGCAGGTCGCCGGTCTCGAAGTCCCAGGTCACCTCGGGGCCGGCGGCGGGCACCGTGGCGGGCTGCGCCGCGGCCAGGCCCGGACCACCGGCGACGGCGGCGACCATCGCGCCCGTCATCGTGACGGCGCCGGCCAGCGCGCGCGTTCCGCGGGCCGCACGCCGGCCGGGCCCCGATCCGGGCCTTGTCGACGAGGCGACGGCGCGTGCGCACGGCCGCATCCCGACAGTTCTATCACGTCCGCGCAGGCGCCGGGGCGGCGGGTTCGTCGCCATGCGGGCCGGCACGCTGCCGGAGCATGCGTTCTGCTCTGGTACGGCTCGGCTGAACGGCCGGGGAGCTTCGGCCAAGCGCCGCTGCTAGAATGAGTTTCCAGAGGTAAGGCGTTGATTCACCCGTCCGTAGCACCGTCGTACGTCTCCGAGCGCCTTCTCCACCGGGCCTCCGAAATCGGGCGTGTGCTGACCCCGATGCAGGTCCTCAAGCTCGTCTACATCAGCCACGGCTGGATGCTCGGGTTGCTCGACCAACCGCTCATTTTCGAGACCGTGGAAGCGTGGCGCTACGGTCCCGTGGTGCGAAGCGTCTACCGGAAGTACCGGAGGTATCGGGGTGATCCCATCGCCGAGCGGGGCGCCCTGCATGACGGGCACCTGCACGAACAACAGCGAGACCTGATCGATCAGGTTTTCCACGGATACGGGGAGTACTCCGGGATCGAACTGTCCCGCCTGACTCATCAGCCGAACACGCCCTGGGCCATCGCCTGGCAGTCCGGAATGAGCGTCATACCGAACGAGCTCATCAGGGACCACTATCGCCGCCGTGCAGCGGAGTTGAGAGCCGCTCATGGCGGCTGACGTCTTGGTTCCCAAGGAGCCAATCCCCAGCGACAAGAGTTCGGCGGCAGCCTCCGAAGAGGCCCGGCTCTTCGAGGAAGGCGACCTTGAGCAGCAGGCCCGCAAGCATCGCTCGTCGCGGATGCGGCACCTGCACTTGATCGCACTCATCTGCATCTGGACCGTTGCGGTGGTCGGGGCTGTCGTGGGCGGCATGAGCCTGTAGCATCTGGTCACACCGCCACCCTGGCATCTCCTCGAACCGTACCAGGTGTCGCGGCTCAACACGATCATCGTTACTTCGATCGTGTCGGCGCTGCTGACTTTCTTCGTTCAGGAAGCGACGCGGTGAGCCCGCGCCCCGCGGGGTAGGCAGAAGGGGGTGGCTCCTCAGGCTGGACTCGAACCAGCAACCCTCCGGTTAACAGCCGGATGCTCTGCCAATTGAGCTACTGAGGATCATCCGGGGAGCCGAGCGCGGCACTCGAGCGCGCAAGGACGCAGCGCGCGGCGAGCCGCACCGAACATCCTATCACTTCTCGGGAGCCGGCGCCCGGCCGCCCTCGTCGCTCGAGCGGGCCGTGGCGAGGAACTGCACGGCGACGGCCAGCCCGGCGAGGGCGGCCCAGCCGAGCGCGAAGCCGAACTGCCCGTCGAGGGGGGCGATGGGGAAGAGGCCGGCGACGTCGCCCGTCGCCGCCGCGACCGCTGCGCCGTGGCCCGCGAGCGCGAGCCCGCCGACCAGCGCCGTCCAGGCGCCCACGAACGACGTCCCGACGATGATCACCTCGCGCCGGACGAGCAGGGTCGCCAGGGCGCCTGCCGCACCCGTCACCAGCAGCAGCCAGACGGGAGGGTCGCCGTCGACGAGGAGGCCGACCAGGAAGACGGCCAGACCGGCCCCGACCAGCCCGACCGTCGACAGATAGAGCACCACCGCGACGAGCGCCCCCGCGGCGCCGCTGGCGATCACGAGCAGCACGCCCGGGACGGTCTGGGGGTCTGCGATGCTGCCGATGGCGAGGACGACGCCCGCGACGAAGCCGCCCACCGCGAGCACCGCGCGCATCAGCCGGTAGCCGAGGAAGCAAGCCAGCAGCCCACCGCCCAGTAGAATGCTCGCAACAGGCATGTGGACGGTCACGGGTGGCATGACTCCCTGCATTATCAGCCGCGCGGCCGCCCATCGCAATCCCGCCCGATGAGCGCACCGACCCCGGCGGCCTCCCGTGGCTTGCGCCTCGGCGGCCTGCTGGCGGCCGCCGGCGGTCTCGCGCTGTTCGTCTACTTCGTCCGGCGCGCGGGGATGACCGAGGTCGCGGCGGGCATCCGGAGCATCGGGTGGGCGTTCGTCCCGATCGTGGCGCTCGGCGGCCTGCGCCTGCTGGCGCGCGCCGCGGCCTGGCTGCGATGCATGCCGGACGGGCACGGCCTGCGTCTGCGCCACGTGTTCCCGGCCGTCCTCGCGGGCGACGCGCTCGGCAACTTGACGCCGCTCAGCGTGCTGATCGGCGAGCCCGCGAAGGCGATCTACCTCCGACGGCGCGCGCCGCTCGCCGGCGTCCTGCCGGCCCTGGCCGTGGAGACGCTCTTCTACGCGCTGACCGCGGTCGTCGTGGTGACCGCGGGCGGCGCGGCCCTGCTGGTGCGCCTGCGCCCCCCGGCCGCGGAGTGGCTGGCCACCGCCGTGCCGCTGGCCGTCGTCGTCCTGTTGGCCGTGGCCGTCCACGTCATCATCTGGACGCGCACGCCGCTCGTCGGCCGCGCCGCCGCCTGGCTCGCCCGTCGGGCGCCGGCCGGCGGGGCGGTGGCCGGCGCCGCGGAGCGGCTGCGGGACGCCGAGGCCCGCGTGCACCGCGACTACCCGCGCGGCTGGCGGCGCCTGCTCGGCGTCACGGCGCTCGAGACTGCGTTCCACGCGCTCGCCGTCGCCGAGGTCGCCCTCATGCTGAGCCTGCTCAGCGACCGCCCGGTGACCCTGGCCGATGCCCTCGTCTTCGAGGCGGCCAACCGGCTCATCACCGTGGTCTTCAAGTTCGTGCCGCTCCGCGTCGGCATCGACGAGGCCGGTACGGCGGTGTTCGCCGCCGCCCTGCAGTTCGGCCCCGCGGCCGGCGTCACCATGGCCCTCGTCCGCAAGGGCCGGATGCTGGTCTGGATCGCGATCGGCGTGGCCGCCGTCGTCCGCCGGGGTCTCTCGGGGCCGGAGCCGGCGGGCGGGGCCGGACGCCGCGCGGTGGTGGTGATGGCCCGGTCCCCGCAGGGGCGCCGCGCCCCCAAGACGCGGCTCGCGGCGGCGATCGGCGAGGAGGCGGACCGCCGCCGTCTCTACGCCGCGTTCCTGCGCGACACGATCGCCGCGATGCGCACGGTGCCGGGCGCCGCACTGCTCGTCGCCTACGCGGAGGAAGACGACCGCGACGGCCTCCGGGCGCTGGGACTGTCCGACGCGGAGCTGCT
>JAPOVI010000247.1 GCA_026708265.1 Acidobacteriota bacterium | reverse complement strand
GCGGTTGCTGGCGCACCGGCGGAAACGGCATGACCGCCTGCGGTGGCTGCTCTCCTTGCTGCTCGCGATGACGGTGGCCGGCTGTCTGGCTCTGGCCGCGGGGCAGGCCGCCTGGTTGCAACCCGGCGGCGGCGACCGGATCGCCCTCGCGTTCGACTCCTCGCCCACGATGAGCGCCTCCCTGCCCGACGGGGCGGGGACGCGGATGGACCTGGCCGTCGCCGAGGCCCGCCGGATCGTCGCCGAGGCGGATACCGGCAGCCGATTCACGCTCGGCGCCGATCCGACGCGACTGACGCCCGCGGGGGCCCTGCTCGCCCTGGCCGGTTCCTTCGAGACGGACGAAGCGGAAGGAGGAGGACACCAACCCGCAATTCCCGCCGCCGACACGGCCTATCTCTTCACCGACGGCGTCTCGGACTGGCGACCGATCATCGACCCGGGAACCGCGACCCACACCGTCTCGATCCTCGCTCCGGCCAGGAACGCCGGCATCGTCCACTTCGTGACCCGTCCGGCACCCAGCCACGACGCAAAGCTGGAAGCCCTCATCGAAGTCCTGGCGACCGACGCGGACGGCGCCACCGGCCTGGTGCCCGTCGAACTGACGATTGCCGATGTCGAGACGATTCGCATCCGCCGGCAGCTCGAGCTGCCGCCCGGCAACCGCTTCACCGCCCTGATCGACATCGGCGGCTTCGCGCCCGGCCCGGTGACGGCAAGCCTTCGGACTCCAGGCGACGTCTTCCCGCTGGACGATCGGGCCACGTTGGTCGACGCGCGGAAGACGGGTTCCGCCCGTCGGGTGCCGCCGAACGGGCAGCGCCGCGTATCGGTTCACACCCGGAGCCGCACCTCCTTCTCCGACTCGGCCGCCGCACACGCTCTCGAGGCGGACCTCTCCGTCGAGGTCGTCGCGGTGCAGGCAGAGACCGCCGAGACCGGAACGCAACCGGCACCAGCCGCATCCGGCGACGCGGATGCCGCGGCCACACCGGGTCCGGTCGACATCGCGGTCTTCCACCGCACCGCACCCACCCAGCTCCCAGCTCTGCCAAGCCTGTTCCTGGCCCCTCCGGAAGCTCTTGCAGCCGGCGGACTCTCGCCCGCTGAGGCCGCGCCCCTCTCCCAGCGCCGGATCGACCGCGTCGCCGCCGAGCACCCGATCCTGAACGGTGTCTCGCTACTCGGCCTGCCCGTGACGATCGCCTCCCGCCAACTCGACCCTCGCTGCACTCCCGTGGCCGCCGCCGGCAATCTGCCCGCCATCGCCGTCTGCGATCCGACCGACCCGGCCTCGATGCCGGCCGACCCCGAGCCACCCGGGCCGGACCTCACCGCCCGCTCGGTCGTCATCGCGTTCGATCTCGACCTCTCCCCCCTCTCTCAACGCCCCGACCTCGCCGCCCTGTTCCAGAACACCTCCGAATGGCTCGTCCGCCCTCCCACCGACCGTGACGACAACACCCCCATAGGCCTCCAGGACGAACGGGCCACCCGGATCAACGACTCCGACCTCGACCCCGTACCCCCCGGGCGCCTCGCCGAGCTGACCCAGGAGACTCGCCGCCCCTGGTCCTGGCGCACGCTAGCCCTCGCCGGCCTCCTCCTGGCCTCCCTCGAGGCGATCACCTTCTTTCGCGGCATCACGGTGTGACACCGATGGCCTTCCTCGAACCGCTCTGGTTGCTCGCGGCACTGCCGATCGCGGTGCTGCTGTGGTCGCAGCGGAGCGATTGGCCCGACCGTCAACGGCGGCGGCTGCTCTGGATGCGGGGGTCTCTGCTGGCGCTGATCGTGCTGGCGCTCGTGGAACCGGTCCTGACGTGGAGGAGCCGGGAACTCGATGTCGCGGTGCTGGTCGATGTCTCCGCCAGCGTCGAGCCGGCGAGCCTGAACCGCGCGCTGCAGGCAGTCGACCGCGGCTTCGATCCGGAAAGCCCGGTGCGGCTTTTCGCATTCGCCGACCGCGCCGCGGCCGCCGACGGTCCCGCGGACCTGCGGCGCCTCGAAGTCGCCGATTCCATCACCGCCTCAGCCAACGCCGCCGCGCTTGACCGCGGCAACACAGACCCCGGCGCGGCGCTCCGCCAGGCCGTCGCGACGTTACGTCCCGATCGCGTCCGCCGCGTGCTGCTGCTCTCCGACGGCCAGAACCTGGACGGCCTCGCCGCCCGCACGGCCGAGACCTACCCGGACGTCCGCATCGACACGGCGGTTCTCGACCGGATGGCGCCGGCCGTCTGGGTCGAGTCGGTCGAACTCGACGACCGAGAACGCCCCCTGCACGCCGGCGAGCCCCATGACTGGGTCTTCCGCCTCGGCAGCCGCGCGTCGCTACGCGAGGCCCCATTGACCCTGCGCAGCAGCGGCGCCGAGGAACTGCACATCGTGCCGCTCGCGCCCGGAGTCAGCGAGATCGAGTTGCCGTGGACGTTCTCCGAGCCGGGACTTCAGACCTTCGAGGCCGTGCTCGGCGGCGGTGAGGGGGAGGCGGCGACCCAGGGCGCCCTCTGGCGCGGGAGTCTCCGCGTGGAGCCCAGGCACCGCGTCCTGCTGCTGGCCCCGGGCGATCACTCGGGCGATCTTCAGCGCCTGCTGGAGGCCCAGGGGCTGCAGGTGACCCGAACGACGCCGGACCGCACGTCGCTGAATCCGGCCTCACTACGGCGCTACGACGCGATCCTCCTGAGCAACGTCTCCGCCGACAGCCTTCCCGAACCCGCACAGCAGACGCTTGGCGACTGGGTCGAGGACGAGGGCGGGGGCCTGCTGTTCGTGGCCGGTGAGGCGACGTTCGGCGAGGAGGGCTACCGGGATTCGGCGCTCGAACGGGTTCTGCCGCTCGAC
>JAPOVI010000055.1 GCA_026708265.1 Acidobacteriota bacterium | reverse complement strand
CAGGTTCAGCCGGCGCAGCGCCCGCGCCTCCCGCGCCCCCGGCGCGTAGGGAATGCGCCCGTCGGGCGGATCGACGATCAGCGACGTCCGCTTGTCGGCCGTGAGCTCGACGCCCCGCTCGTACCAGAACTCGTTGTAGGAGAGGACGCCGCCCTCCGCCCGCGGCTGGTAGCCGGCGCTGGGAGCCCCCGCGATCGGGTCGAACAGGTCGCGGTTGAGTCGCGTCCGCTCCGACGCCTCGAACGCGGCGGCCTCTTCCAGCGTCAGGCGCTCCTGCCCGGCGAGCGCCGCCGGCCGCTCCAGGGGCGTCAGCGTGCGGAACGTGAAGATGCCGGAGATGTCCGGCTGCCCGTCGGGCGTGCGCGTCGGCTCGCTCGCCGCGACGGACTGGGCCGCCGCCGGCAGCGCCGCCAACGAGGCAACGAGGAACGCCGCGAAGGCGACGCCGTTCAAGCGGTCACGCATGGGTGAACCTCCACGGAGTGGAATCTGGTCGGAGCGCGATTGATCCCGTGATCCTAGCGGCTGAATCCGGCCCCGTCCACTCGTGCGGCGGCAGGTCGTCATTCGCGGGCGGGACGACCGCGTCCCGGGTCGCGCACCCGGTCACCACCGCCATGGCGGCCGAGGATGCTTGCGCGATCTCCCTACGGAGGCTCGCAGCGCAGCGTGAAGCCGCCGCCCGGGTGCACCGTCCGCGAGCACTCGAACTCCGAGCCTCGAGGCTCGAAGAACAGGCTCGCCAGGAACAGCAGGACGAGACCGGCCGCGAGGATCGCGAGCGACGGCATCAGCGAGAGCTTCATGGGCGCATCCGTGGCGGCCGCCTCACGGCGACGCCCGCAGGGCGCCGATGGCGAGGGCCGCCCAGCCCGCGAGGAAGCAGACGCCGCCGATGGGGGTGACGGCGCCCCACCAGCGGACACCGCTGATGGCCAGGATGTAGAGACTGCCCGAGAAGACGACGATGCCGGCTGCGAAGAGCCAGCCCGCGGCCCCGATCCAGGCGTTCGGCCAGCGGGACGCGGCCCAGGCGACGGCGAGGACGGCCAGGCCGTGGATCAGGTGGTAGCGCACGCCGGTCTCGAAGACGGCCAGCATGTCGGCGGTCACGCGGTCGCGCAGGCCGTGCGCGCCGAACGCGCCGACCAGCACGCCGAGACCGCTCAGCACCGCCCCCGCTGCGAACCATCCGGCGACCATCGCTCCTCCTTCCTCGCGCCACCCCGCGCCGCGGCTGCCCTCCGCGCCAGGAGTCTGCGCCGCAGATGCAGGACGCCGCGCCCGCGCAGACTCCCAACGCGACCCCAAGGTCGCGCCTACTCCGTGGTTCCGATGCGGTAGAGCTTCGACGCGGTCCGCAGGATCAGGCTGCCGTCCGCGATGGCGGGGGTGGCCATCGACATCTCGTTCAGCGAGTTGCGCCCCAGCACGGCGAACTCCGGCCCCGCCTGGATGACGAACGTGTCGCCGTCCTCGCTCATGGCGAAGATCTTCCCGTTGTAGGCCCACGGCGAGGCCGTGAAGAGCGTGCCGGCGGTGATGCGCGCGCGCGGGTAGACCTCACGTCCCGTCCGGGCGTCGTAGCAGAGCAGGATGCCGCGGTCGAGCAGCGTGTAGTGGTAGTCGCCGTAGACGAGCGACGACGGGTTGTAGGAGCCGAGCTGCGGGTGCGACCAGACGACGTAGTCGTTGCTGGTGCTCCCCTCGCCCAGCGTGATGTCGCCGCTGGCGCCGGCCCGGATGGCATAGACCGGGCGCGACGAGTCGGCCACGTAGCCGGAGTTGATGTAGAGCAGCCCGTGCCGGGCGAACGGCGTCGGGATGACCAGCGTCGACATGCCGTGGAGCTCCCACAGCAGGTTGCCGTCGAGGTCGTAGGACTTCACGCCGCCCCGGCCCGAGGTGACGAGCTCCGTGCGGACGTCGTTCTCCCAGACGAACGGGGTCGCCCAGTTGCTCCCCTCGTCGCGGTCCGTGCGCCACAGCTCGGTCCCGGTCGCGGCGTCGTACGCGGCCACGAACGACTGCGCCTCGTTGTCGTTGACGACGTAGACGCGGCCGTCGTGGACGACCGGCGACGTCGCGGAGCCCCAGTCGCGGCGCGGGAGCCACTCCATCGGGACCGACCAGAGCACCTGCCCCGCGAAGTCGAGCGCGAAGAGCCCGATGTCGCCGAGGTAGACGTACACGCGCTCCCCGTCCGTGACCGGCGTCTCCGCGGCATAGCGCGTCTTCTGGTGCGACGGCTGCCCCGGCACCGCGGTCTCCAGCGTCCGCGTCCAGCGCACCTCACCCGTCCCGAGATCGAGCGCGTAGACCATCCACTCGAGCGGCACGTCGGACGTCATCGTGTCCGCCGCGCTCATCGACCCGCCCAGAGACCGCGCCCGATAGGTCTCGACCGGGGCGAGCGGTGCGTCCCCCCCGCCCTCGGCGGCCGCGGTGACGACGAAGACGTGGTCGTCCCACACGATGGGCGAGCTCCACGACTGGCCGGGGATGTCGACCTCCCAGACGAGGTTCTCGTCCGGCCCCCACGTGTCGGGCAGCCGGGGATCGTCTGCCGCCACCCCCGCCGCCTCGCCGCGGAACTGCGGCCAGTTGGTCTGGGCCGCCGCGCTCGCCACGCCCAGCGCGACCATGAGGGCCGCCCACGCTGTCACTCGCCTCTGCATCAACCGCTTCCTCCTGACTTGTCGCGCCAATTCTAGCAGCGGCCCCTCGCGACGGTCCTCCGGCGGCGCGAGCGACCCGGCGAGCCGGCCACGTACACTGTCGGGGTGAGCCTGATTCGCTGGACGGCCGCCTTTCTCCGCCCCCACCGGGCGCGGGTGGGCGTGATCCTGCTGCTGTCGGTGGCCGAGATCGGGCTCAACGCGGCCGCCCCGTGGGCCCTGACGCTGATCGTCGACAGCGTCCTCGGCGGCCGGCCCCTGCCGGACTCGGTGGTCGCGATCGTTCCGCCGCTCGCCGACCTGGGCGCCGTGACGCTCCTGGTGCTCCTCGCCGCAGCCGGCCTCGCCCTGCAGGTGGCGGCGGAGCTCGCCCGCATCTCGCACACGCAACTCGAGACGCAGGTGGGGCAGCGCGTCGTCCACGAGCTTCGCAACCGCCTGCTCGCGCACCTGCAGGCGATGCCCCTCACCCACCACCTGACGCACCGCACGTCGGATGCCGTCTACCGTCTCGACGCGGACACCTACTGCATCAACGACCTCGTCACGAGCGGGGCGTTCCCGATCGTGCTCGCAGGGCTGCACCTCACCGTCATGTTCGTCGTCCTCCTGACCGTCGACGCGACGCTGGCCGTGCTGGCGCTGGCGGTGGCGCCGTTCCTCTATCTCTGTCTGCGCTACCACTCGACAACGCTCCTCGACCGCGCCGAGCAGGTGAAGACGCTGGAGTCGGGGCTCGTCGAGCGGGCCTACGAGACGCTTCGCTCGATCGCGGCCATCAAGAGCTACGCGCGCGAGCGCCACGAGCTGGACCGCTTCGCCGGCGCGGGGCGGGCCACGATGCGGGCCCGGGTGGCGCTCACGTGGCAGGAGTCGCTCTTCTCGCTCGCGGTCACCGCGGTGACGCTGGCCGGAACTGCCCTCATCTTGGTCGTGGGCGGGTTGCACGTGCTCGACGGCACGCTCACCGTCGGCCGCCTGCTCCTCGTCGTCGCCTACCTGGCCGCCGTCTACGACCCGATCAGCGCCATCGCGCACACGGTCGGCACGCTGCAACAGGCGGTGGTCAGCGCCCGCCGGGTACGCGACATGCTGGCGCTCAGGCCCGAGACGCCGGATGCGAAGGACGCAAGGGACGCGGGCTCGGTGGCCGGACACGTCCGCTTCGAGGAAGTCGACTTCTCCTACGACGGATCCCGCCGGGTCCTCGACGCCGTCGGCTTCGAGGCCCGGCCCGGAGAGCTCGTGGCCATCGTCGGGCCGACGGGGGCTGGCAAGACGACCCTCGTGCACCTGATACCGAGGCTCTTCGAGCCGACGTCGGGGCGCGTCGTGATCGACGGTCTCGACGCCCGGAGCTACCGGCTGCGCTCGCTGCGCGAGCGAATCGCCCTCGTCCCCCAGGATCCCGTGCTGTTCGAGGGCACCGTGGCCGACAACATCCGCTACGGCCAGCTCGATGCCTCGGACGCCGAGGTCGAGGCGGCGGCCCGCGCGGCGTGCATCCACGACACCGTCAACCGACTGCCGCTCGCGTACGCGACTCCGGTCGCGGAGGCCGGCAAGACGCTTTCCGGCGGCGAGCGGCAGCGGCTCGGCATCGCCCGCGCCTTGCTGAAGGACGCGCCGATTCTCATCCTCGACGAGCCGACCTCGGCCGTCGACACCCTTGCCGAAGCGGCGGTCTTCGACAGCCTGCGCCGGCTCCGCGAGGGCCGCACCACCCTCGTCATCGCCCATCGTCTGTCGACCATCCGCGACGCCACGCACATCCTGGTCCTCGTCGATGGCCGCATCTCGGCCCAGGGACCGCACGATGCGCTGCTCGCATCGAGCGCGCTCTACCGCCGCATGTGGGAGCGCCTCAGCCGCGGCGTCTCGCTCGACGAACCGGGGCTGGCCGACGAGCCGGCGACGGCGCCGGTCTCGCAGTCGGGGGAACGGCGCGTCGCAGCCCATGGGCCCGGCACCACGGATTGATACGATGGCCCGGGACCTGACAGCCATGGAGACGCACGTCGACGCCAACCGCAGCGGAGCGGCGGCGCGGGAGAGAGCCGCCCGAGAGACCGAGGAACCGATCGAGGTCCGACGGTTCTGGGAAGCGGCCGACCTCAGCGACGCCTGCGCGAGGCTCAGCCCGTACCGGCGGGAGCACTTCGTGATCTCGTTCGACAGCTTCGACGACTACGCGGCCTGGAGGAACGAGCAACCCAACCCGTGGAATCGGTGACGCCGCAGGGTCGAGCTGGATGCGAATCGTCTTCGCCGGCATCATCGGGCGCTATCCGTTCGGCGGAGTGACCTGGTGCTCGCTGATGTACCTCATCGGGCTCCGCGACCTGGGGCACGAGGTCTGCTACCTCGAGGACACCGGCGAGTGCATCTACGACCCGGAGGCGAACGCGGTCTCGGAAGACCCGTCCTACGGTACCCGCTACATCCACGCCGCCCTGGCGCCGTTCGACCTCGGCGACCGCTGGTGCTTCGTCAACTTCGACGAGACGTACCACGGCTGGAGCCGGGAACGTCTCCGGGCGTACTGCCGGGACGCCGACCTCTACATCAACCTCTCGGGCGGATCCTGGTTCTGGCGCGACGAGTACCGCTCGATCCCGCGCCGTCTCTTCATCGACTCCGACCCGGTCTTCACGCAGCTCGCGATCGCCAAGGGCGTTCCCTGGTACGTCGACTTCTTCCGGGGCTTCGATCACCTGTTCACCTTCGGGGCGAACGTCGGAACGCCCGCCTGCGACGTCCCGATCGGCGAGTTCACCTGGCGCAAGACGTGGCAGCCGGTGGTCACACGGCTCTGGCGCACGGAGCGCCCTCCCTCCCGCGACCGGTTCACGACGGTGATGACCTGGAAGACGGAGAGCTTCACCGACGTCGACGGCAACAAGGACCGCGAGTTCGTCCGCTTCATCGACCTTCCCGCCCGCGCTCCGGCTCGCTTCGAGCTCGCCGTCAACGGTCCGCACGACCTGCTCCGCGCCCACGGGTGGTCGCCGCTCGACGCCATGCGCGTCTCCAGCACGACGGACGGCTACCGCGACTTCATCCAGGGATCGAAGGCGGAGTTCGGGGTGGCCAAGCACGCCTACGTGGCGCGCCGCTCGGGCTGGTTCAGCGACCGCACTGCCTGCTACCTGGCCGCGGGGCGTCCCGCCGTCGTACAGGAGACGGGCTGGAGCGCGCACCTGCCGTCGGGTACGGGACTGATCCCGTTCTCGACCGCGGATGAGGCCCTCGACGGCATCGCGCGCGTCGAGCGTGACTACCCGACGCACGCGGCGCAGGCGGCACGCATCGCCGGCGACTGCTTCGAGGCGGGCCGCGTCCTGCCGGCGCTCCTCGACCACGCCGGCGCCTGACAGAGCGGCCGGAAGCCTGCGAACGTCCCGTCGGTCTCGACCGGGCCGCGAGGACTGGCCGGGCCATCGCACGGCGCCGGGGCCGGCAACGGCCGGCGGGCGACGCGGCGCGAGACAAGGGGCGGGCGGCGAACCGCTGGCAGGACGATGTGGACCCGCCCCCGGTCCGCGCCCGTCACCCGCTCGCGGGAGCTGTCGCGCGCCGCCTCAGCGGTCGAACAGCGATCCGCCGCCGAGCTCGTAGAAGACGATGGGCACGAAGTCGTTGGCCGTCCACGACGCCTCCCGCCCCCACTGCGCGTCGTACGCGGCGGTCGGCGCGGCGGCCATCACGTCCTCCAGCGTGCTCCCCTCGGCGATCATCGTCCGCACCCGGTCGCGGATGTCGTGGATCATGTCGAGGAACTCGACGAGCGTCTCGCGGCCGACGACGCGCAGCCCGTGGCCGGGGATGATCCGCGTGTCGGGGCCCGCGAGCGCCAGCGCGGCCTCGAGCGCCGCGATCGTGCCGGCCACGGTGCCGCCGTTGTAGACGTCGACGATCGGGTAGCTCGTCGTGCGGAAGACGTCGCCGAGGTGCAGCGCGTCGGAGCCCGGGAAGTGGACGAACGTGTCGCCGTCGGTGTGGGCGGCGGGGGCGAGGAAGGCGCGCACCTCCTCGCCGTTGAAGTGAAAGCTGACGGCGTCGTTGTACGTGACGAGCGGCCGCGCCCCGGCCGGAGGCTGCGGCGCGAACCGGCCGCCGCCGCGCGGGAAGCGGAGCCGGTCGAGCGTCCGCACCCGAACGTTGTCGTGCGCGAAGATGAGGACGTCGCGGCCCGCGAGCGGCTCGTTGCCGCCGATGTGATCCGGGTGCACGTGGGTGTTGATGAGGAAGCGGATCGGCCGGTCCGACACGCGGCGGACGGCGCCGACCAGCCGGTCCGCGAGGGGCGCGAACAGCGAGTCGACCAGCAGCACGCCGTCGTCGCCGGCGAAGACGCCGACGTTGCCGCCCCCGCCGGGGCGCGCGACCATGTGCACCTGCCCCGCCACGGGCACGATCTCGAGTTCGACGCCCGCGAACGGATCCCCCTGGTTCTGGCCGCCGGCGGTCGCCACCAGGACCGCGATGCAAGCCACGGTGAGGGCCGCGGCGACGATGCGAGGCGTCATGAGTGGTCTGTGCATGGGAGACTCCTGGTTGACGTCTCGGCCGTTCCCGACGGATCGGACGGAGCGTTGCGAGGAACTCACCGGCAAGTGCCTGAGCGGTGGCTCTCGGTCCCCTTCGATCCTATCCTCTGCGGCGCAGACTCCCAGCCGCGCGGCAGGACGCGCCGCCCCGCGGCGGTACGCGATAATCCGGGACGCGACCGCGAGCGTCGCACCAATCGCTGATGGGCGACGAGCGGGACCAAGCTACGGGCGGCGTCACGAGCGCGCCGGGGCCGGACGGCCGGAACCAGTGCCTGCGCATCGCGCTGGTGGCCCCCGTGGCGCAGCCGGTACCCCCGCCGCGGTCGGGGTCGATCGAGACGGTGACCGATCTGCTGGCGCGGGGCCTGGTCGCCCGCGGCCACGGCGTGACGCTCTTCGCCACCGGGTCGTCCGACACGCCCGCCGCGCTCCACCCCACGTTCGCCGAGGGCTACCACGCGGACACGTCGCTCTGGCCGTGGGAGCTGTGCGAGCTGTTCAACCTGGCCGCCGCGGTCGAGCGCGCGGCCGACTTCGACGTCATCCACGCCCAGGCCGAGTACGCACCGCTGGGCCTCGCCTTCGCCCGCCTCGCGCGCGCCCCGATGGTCCAGACCGTCCACCACTGGCCGTCCGACGCCGAGGTCGCGCTCTGGTCACGTTACGACGACGCTCCCTTCATCGCCGTCTCCAATGCCCAGGCGCAGCGGCTGCGCGGGCTGACGGTGGCGGGGGTCGTGCACCACGCGGTGGACACCGACGCGCTCCCGTTCCGCGCCGACCCCGAGGACTACCTGCTGTTCCTGGGCCGGTTCACCCCCGGCAAGGGCGTGCTCGCCGCCATCGACGCGGCCCGGCGCGCCGGCCCGCGGCTGCTGCTCGCCGCGGCCGAGAACGCCTACTACCGGGAGGCCGTCGCGCCGCTGGTCGACGGGCGACGGGTCGTCTTCCGGGGCGAGGTGGGGCCGGATGCCCGGGCCGCACTGCTCGGCGGGGCACGGGCACTGCTCTACCCCGTGGAGGCCGACGAGCCGTTCGGTCTCGTCCTGGCCGAGGCGATGGCGTGCGGGACTCCCGTCGCCGCGCTCGCCCGGGGCGCCGTCCCCGAGCTGGTCGACGACGGCGTCACCGGCGGCGTCTTCGAGACGCTCGACGACCTCGTGGCGGGGCTGTCGCGGGTCGCCGCGCTCGATCGCGCCCGCGTGCGGGCGCGCGCCGTCGAGCGCTTCGGCTCGGACCGCATGGTCGACGGCTACGTCGAGATCTACTCCGCGTTGTCCGCGCCGGCTCCCCTCCCGCGCGGGGTGTCCCGACGATGACGCCGCCCGCGGACCTTCGGGGTCGCTCGCTGCTGGCCATCTTCGCGCACCCGGACGACGAGTCGATCACCTGCGGCGGCCTCCTCGCCTGGTGCGCGCACCTGGGAGCGGACGTCGCGCTCCTCTGCCTGACCCGTGGCGAGCACGGTCGGGACGGCCGCCGCGAGCATGGGAACGGCAGAGCGCCACGTGGGCAGGACGTCAGCCGGCAGGAGACGGGCGCCGGCGATCTGGCACGGATTCGAGGTCGGGAGCTCGAGTGCGCGGCGCGGGCGCTGGGCGTCAAGAAGGTGACGCTCCTCGACCACGTGGACGGGATGCTGCCCTGGCTCGACGCTGCCCGGCTGGAAGCCGACATCGAGGCGGCGATTCGGCGCCAGCGGCCCGACGCGGTGATCACCTTCGACGAGGACGGCGTCTACGGACACCCGGACCACGTGGCCGTGCACGAGCGAACGACAGCCGTGGTCGAGGCGCTAGATGAATCCGCACCGGCCCTCTACTATGTGACCATGCCGCCCGGAGCGATGCGCGCCCTCGCCGACCATGCGGCCCGGACGTTCCGCGCCCGAACCGACGGAACGGTTCCGAGCATCGCTCGGCACGACGGAGGCGGGCGAGGCACGCGTGGTGACCCGACGTCGATCCTCGGCGTGGACGATCCGAACGCGTTCGGCGCGGAAGCCCCCGCACCGACGCTGGTCGTCGACGCCGGAGCCTTCGCCGTGGCCAAGCTGGCTGCGCTCGCCTGCCACGCGACGCAGTTCCGCGGCGGTGCGCTGGAAGCCATCGAGGCGGAGGACGCTCCCCGCCTGCTCGGTGTCGAGCACTACCGCCGGGCCGCGGTCGGGGCGGCAGGTCCGAGTTTCCTGGACGCGTTCGCCGTCCCGGCCCCCACGGCCGACGCGGGTTCGCTGCCGTCCCCCTCCGACCGCGCCGGGCGGGCTGGACCCCGCCGCGCCCCGTAGCGCCGACACTACCGTGCTGCGCGAGACCCTCGACCTGCTCCGTTGCCCGTTCTGCGGCACGCGGCTGGCGCTCGTCGACAACGCCGTCCGGCCCGGCGCCGGAAGCCGGATCGAGTCGGGCGTGCTCGGCTGCGAGTGCTGCGCGTTCCCGGTCGTGGCGGGGATACCGGTCCTCATCGCGGACGATTCGACGCGCGACGCTATGCACGCGCTCGAGGCGGGACGTGCGGACGACGCCCTCCATCGCCTGCTCGGGCTCGACACGCCCCGGAGAGAGGAGTTCCGTCGCCTGACCGCCGGCCCGCACCGGCCTACCTACCGCGACCTCCTCGCCATCCTCTGCCGCGACGCGGAGGCCGATTGCTTCCTGTACCGCTTCTCGGACCCGACCTACCTGACGATCGAGGCGCTGCTCGACGCCCTGGCGCAGGACCCGGCGGTGGCGGCGGGCCGCGCGCTCGACCTGTGCGGTGGCTCCGGGCACCTGACCCGCGTGCTGCTACGGGCGCCCTCAAGACGCGGCGTCGTGCTCGCCGACCTCCACTTCTGGAAGCTCTGGCTCGCCGCGCGAATCACCGCTCCCGGCTGCGCGCCGGTCTGCTGCGACGCCAACAGCCCGCTGCCGTTCCCCGACGGCCTCTTCTCCACCGTGCTTCTGAGCGACGCCTTCCCGTACATCTGGCACAAGCGGATGCTCGCTCGCGAGATGGCGCGCGCGGCAACGCCCGACGGCGTCGTCGTACTGCCACACCTCCACAGCTCGGAGGGCGAGAACTTCAACGCCGGCGACACCCTGACCCCGGCCGCCTACCGCGACCTCTTCGCGCCACTCAAGCCTCGGTTGTTCGCGGACGGGGTGCTCTTCGAAGATCTGCTCGCGGCGCGCGCGGTCGATCTGACCCGCTCCCGCGCCCCGCACGACCTTGCCGGCGTGCCGTCCCTCTCGCTCGTCGCTGGTCTGCGTGCGGAGCTGTTCCGCTCCTACCACGTGCCCGACCGCCTCGACGTGAACGACATGCTGTCCGTGAACCCGCTCTACCACGCCGAGCCCACCCCGGGTGGCACCTGCCTGTCGCTGCGCTTTCCCACCCCCGAGTACGAGGCGGAGTTCGGGGCGGTGAAGCGTTACGTCCCGTCGACCATCACCGTCGCAGCCGACCTGAACCGCCCGCTTGCGCCAGCGGACTTCGGCCCCGACTACCCCAATCTCCGTCGTTCGCGCGTGCTGCTCGATGTTCCGCACGGCTACTGCTGAATCTCCTCACCTCGCAAGGACGAGATATCGTCCCTCCGTACTCTCCTCCCAAGCCTTGATATCCGCCCCCAGCTGCGTCCCCTCCAGTTCCTCCTGCGACATCGCCGCGCGAAGCACCCGCGAGACCTCCCGGGTTCCCACGCTCGCCTTCATGCTGCCCAGCACATGCATCAGCCCAATCCGCAGTAGATCCACTACGTCGTGACCCTGCACCACCCACCAGCCATCCGCCTCCGGGAGATTCCTCAAGCGCTCCGCAATAACCCGCTCATCATCCTCCGAGCCCTCCCTCACTATCGCCCGCATCAATCCTCTCGAATCCACCGTCCACGTGCTCCGGTCCACAAACCGCCGCACTCGAATCGCCGCGTGCGCAATGTCCAACTCGTACAACTCCGCTGCCCACCTCACTCTCCCAAACACGCTCGCCCGCTCCAACAACCCGGTACGAACGTCGACGCCGGCTTCCCGTTCAAACCTCCGGATCTTCGCCGGCGACCCGTACTCAACGAGAACCGTCTCCAGCGCGCGAGACCGGCAGAGCAGACACTCCAGGTCGTGTGCGTCCGTCGCCACGACGTTCTCCGGGCGCGCTCCTCCTCCCAACAGGCTGTCGTAATCGTCGTCAACTACCCCCAAGACACCCGCGCGCCCTCGTCTCCCCAACCGCGCTATACCCTCTATAACGTTCGTCTTATTCTCCCCATCCACCACGTAACAGTCCGCATGCCGCCGCGGTTCCCAGAACCGCCAATCGTCTACACCTTCCACGACCAAGAGTGCGCCTTCGTGTACCATCTTGGCCATCGTAATCTCAGCCGCCACCGCCCCCGGGTTCTTATGCCCTCTGGGCATCTACCCGGCGTCTCCTAGCCCAACCATGAGGTCGTCTCTGTCACCGACTATGAACGGCGAGTGCGTTGCCACAACGGCATCAAATTCCGACAGCTTCACCGTTTCCAAGAGCTCAGGCAGGAAACGCTTCTGCCACGCCACATGAAGCGACAACTCAGGCTCATCGATCATAACGACCGTGTTTGACGGCACGCGAAACAGAAGATCGTAGTGCAATACCAGCTCTTGTTGCTCTCCGGAAGAAAGGGAAGTTAGAGGCAGCCGCTGGCCGTTCTCACTCACGGCCACGAACCCTTCCTCGTGGTCCACTTGGATGTTCTTGTGTCGATACTTATGGTTTACGTTGTCGAGAAGCGTCCCGGCGCGGCGCGCCAAATCGTCGAACGCACTCAGCTTGTTTGCTGTGTCCAGCACAGCGAGGGTCATCACGCGTAGGTGCGTGTCGGTGATGCCCTCCAGACTCTTCTCGGAAAACGGATGCGTCGGAGTCTCGTCCAGAATGCCAATCTTCTTCAGGTCATCCGTTTTCTGTTCAAGTTCCAGCATCCGGTCCCGCAACTCGGAAGGTGTCAACTGGTCGGAAGCGGAGATCAAACGCTCTAGAACTGACTGATCAAGTGCTTGCGATTGTCGCCCATACTGCACCATCGTGTCGTCCAAACGCGCTTGAAAGTCCGCGCTACATTCAACTACAGACGAGATCATCGGCGGCGACCAACCCCTCGTCCGCAGCTTACGGCGGGCCTTGGGTTCCCAATCCATCCGGACCAACCGCTGAGCCTCGATCAGGTGAGCGTTCGCGCTCTTGAGAAAGGTACCGAGCCAGCTCGTGTCGTCGCGCCTTCGGCGCGTAGACGGCGGCGGATCCTCCGAATACCGTGCCAACACTTGCGTGGCTGACAGGACCTCTCCGTCGCGAAGGTCGACCCAATGTTGGGGCAGATCTCGGTGCCGCCGCAGGTGGTCGAATTCCGAAGCAACTGCGTCGGCCGGTGAGGTGGCGCTTACTTTAGCTGAACGGGACTTTCCGTCGGTGGTCAGGATGAGCTTGTACTTAGCGCCATTCGTGCCTGGCTTCTCGTCGGACGCCAGCTCAATTGTGCTTCCATCGTGGAACTCAAGAACGAAGCGACCAAAGGGGACTCTCTGGAAGTAGTCCAAACGTTCCCTCAGAAGTGCATTGGTCATTCCGAGGATGACCGTCTTGCCAACGCCGTTCGGGCCGTGCAACAAAGTCACCCGATCGTCGAGGTTCAACAGTATTTCGTGGTCATAGGTATGGAAGAGCCCATGCACGGCGATGCGCTGGAGTCGTCGGTATTCCGATTGCGCCATGGTTCCACTCAAGTTCACTCGAGTCATCTTTGACCCAGTCTTCCAATCGGCTACATTCGTTCCGACTGAACGACAGTCGATTCATCCTATCATTCCGGCAGTCGGGAGGTGCTTCGGAGGCGAACGGCGAGACGCGGCGGCGCGGGTCGGAAGTCGAGTCTCCAGACGCTGACGGTCACCGGTCGCCGAAGGCGCCGAGGAGCACTGGCAGCAGCTCGTCCATGCGGGCGACCGCGCCCGGCCCGGGGGCCAGGCCGTCGTCGAATCGGCTGGCGCGCAGCCGACCGAGGAGCTCGGCGCGGCTGGCGATGACGTGGACGGGGACGTTCCACGACGCGCCTTCCCCGCTGACCAGCGCCGGCGGCTGGTGGTCGCCGACCAGGACCATCACGAGGTCGCGGTCGGCGCGCAGCCGCAGGTAGCCGCCCACGGTGGCGTAGGCGTAGCGCAGCGCCTCGACGTAGCTCGGGGCCAGGTTGGTCCAGTCGGGCTGATCGGACCAGGCCCGGTCGAGCTCCTCGCGGTCGTAGGGGTGCTCCGAGACGACGCGCGCCCAGTCGGGCTGGTAGGGCGGCGCGGGCGTGAACGGCGCGTGGGTGCTGATGGTAGAGAAGAAGACGAACAGCGGCGCCCGGTCGCGCGGGTCGACCTCCAGCGCGTCGACGCGGGCCAGCGCGTACTGGTCGTTGATGCTCCACCAGCCGAAGGGCGGACCTCGGTAGCCGAGGCGCTGGTGGTCGTAGATCTCGTCGTACCCGTAGAAGGCGCCCTCCGGCCAGTCGATGAGTAGCCCCGGCACGATGGCGACGGTGCGATAGCCCTGGCGCCCGAAGAGCTTGACGAGCGTGTCGCGGTCCTGGGCCATCAGCCGGACGTTGGTGCGATCGTCGCGCACCTCGGTCCCGGACAGCAGGCTGATGTGCGCCAGCCACGACTCCCCGCCGAAGGTCGTCGACTCGACGAGCGCGGAGACCACCGTGCGGCCGGTGTCGCGGATGTCCGCCCGCAGTTGCGCGCGGCTTCCGGCCAGCGGCGCCGAGAGCGCGTCGCTCTCCCAGGCGACCGCCCCGTAGGATTCCAGGAAGATCAGGAAGACGTCGGCCCCCGCCACGTGTGCGAGATCCGAGGCGAGGGCGGGCGCGGGGCCGAGCGCGGCCAGGCCCGCGCCGCTCGCCTCGTAGACGAGCTCGCCCGCCTCCCGCGCGTAGGCCACCGCTACCGGATCGGCGAACCGAAGGCGGTCGATCGGTCGCCATCCGAGCTCGGCCGCGGCGAACAGGGCCACGACCACGGCGGCCGCGCCGCCGAGCAACCGCCGCCCGAGCGGTGAGGCGGCGGGGCGCGCGATGCACCCGAGCGCCCACCGGACGCCGGCGTAGAGGACGACCGGGACCGCGAGCGCCGCGGCGGCCGCGCCCGCCACCTGCCAGGGTTCCGCGACCGTCGCGAACATCGCGCCGACGCTCGGCACGTGGCGGAAGTCCCAGTACAGGTTGACGTCCCGGCCGTAGAGCGAGCGCGTCGTGACGTCGACGTAGCGGCCGGCGACGAGCAACACCCACGCGACGGCCCCTGCGCGCAGAGCGACGGCCGGCACGCGCCCCTTCCAGCGCTGGAGCGCCGCGACGGCGAGCGTCGCCAGCGCGAGCTCCGCCGAGAGGTCCGCCGTCAGCCGGATCGCCGGCGTCGGCCAGACGTTGCGGAACGTGACCGAGAGGTTGAGCAGGACGAGGGCGACCGGCAGCAGGCACCAGTCGAG
Source organism: Acidobacteriota bacterium (assembly GCA_026708265.1). Taxonomy (GTDB): domain Bacteria; phylum Acidobacteriota; class Vicinamibacteria; order Vicinamibacterales; family UBA8438; genus JAGWAJ01. The sequence continues at coordinate 17,812 of JAPOVI010000055.1, read as the reverse complement.
CGGCCCGGCGAGACGCGCGCCGCCGTCCGGCGAGGAGTGGTCCGACCTGCGCACGGCAGCGCTACCAGGGCACGCTGTACGGCAGGCGCCGGTTGCCCCCGATCGCCAGGGCGAGCAGGCCGCCGATGACGGGCGGCCCGTACCCGTTGGTGAGGTAGCCGGATGTGAACATGATGCCGCTGGCGAACTGGAAGTTGACGACCATCGCCAGCGCCACCGCGCCCGTCAGGCGCACCCGGAAACCGGCGAGGAGCGCGGCCCCGGCGGCCAGCTCGCCCAGCACGACCAGCCGCGCGAACAGCGGCGCGCCGGGAATCGCCACCCATTCGAGGTACCATCGGCTGATCGCCACCGGCTCGAAGGAGACCCACTCCTGGAGTTGGTACGTGAGGTAGCCGCTGTCCCCGAACCAGGCGAGCTTGTCGGTGCCCATCAGGACGAGAAACACGCCCATGATCAGCGACAGCGCGCGCAGGCCGCCGGCGGCTGAGTTGAGAGTCGGCATGTCGGCTCCGGGGATGCCGGTTCGCATCTCCGCGCATTGTAACGCCCCCGTGGCAAGGGCATGACGACCGACGCGCAGCAAGCCGCGCCGACGGTGGCCAGCGCCCGGCGTGCGGCCCATCCGGTGGCCACGACATGACCACCGACGCGCAGCAAGCCGCAGGCAGCCGCCTGCGACGTATCGCCGGCGTCGCCCGCTCGCTCGGCATGTATCACGCCATCCCGGGGCGGCAGCGCCGCCTGCGTCGCCTCTACGCGCGGTTCGTCGCACCGGGGGACCTCGTCTTCGACCTCGGCGCCCACGCCGGCAACCGCGCCCGCGCGCTGGCCGCCCTCGGCTGCCGGGTGGTGGCGGTCGAGCCGCAACCCGACTTCGCGCGCCTGCTCCGCGGGCTGTTCGCACGCTCGGACGCGGTGGACGTCGTCGAGGCCGCGGTAGCGGCCGACGCCGGGCGCGCCTCCCTGTCGATCAGCGAGCGGACCCCTACCCTCACCACCCTCGCCACCGAGTGGCGCGACGCACGCCTCCGCGACCCGCGCTTCGCCGGCATCCGCTGGAACCGGACCATCGAGGTGGAGACGACCACGCTGGACGCGCTGATCGGGCGCTTCGGCACCCCGGCGTTCGTCAAGATCGACGTCGAGGGATCGGAGCCGCAGGTCCTGGCCGGCCTGACGCGGCCGCTGCGGCTGCTTTCGTTCGAGTACCTGCCGGGCGCGCTCGAGCAGGCCCATGCCGTCATGGCGCGTCTCGATGCGCTGGGCTCCTACCGCTACAACTGGTCGCCAGGCGAGTCCTACGGCCTGGCCGCCGCCGAGTGGCTGACGACCGACGCGCAGCGCGCCGCCCTCGAGTCGCCCACGGCCCGGTGGGTGTCCGGCGATGTCTACGCACGGCTCTCGGACGCCGGCGCTCCCGGCCGCTCATGAGCTCCTTCGATGCCGACGGTGTGCGCCGCTACTACGATCGCCGCACGGCGGCCTTCATCGCCCGCGGCCAGGGCGGGCGGGTCGGCGCCATCCACCGAGCCGTCTGGGGGCCGGAGGTGGCGACCCGCAACGAGGCGTTCCGCTTCGTTGAATCACGGATCGCGGAGCGGATCGCGGCGGAGCGGACGGGCGATCGGACACCGCATGTGGTCGACCTGGGTTGCGGAGTCGGCGCCAGCCTCTGCTACCTCGCGGGACTCCTGCCGATCCGCGGCACGGGCGTCACGCTCAGCCCGGTCCAGGCGCAGCTCGCCCGGCAGCGCATTGCCGCGGCCGGCGTGGCGGACCGGGTAGCCTGCCTCCACGCCGACTTCACCGACCTGCCGGCCGGCATCGCCCAGGCCGACCTCGCATTCGCGATCGAGGCCTTCGCGCACGCCCCGATCCCGGAACGCTTCTTCTCGCAGGCGGCGGACCTCCTCCGACCCGGCGGCCTGCTGGTGATCTGCGACGACTTCCGCCGCCAGGCGTTCGCGCCCGCCGCCCAGCGCGCCCTCGCCCGCTTCCGGCGCGGATGGCGCGTCCACACGCTCATCGACCGGACGGCGCTCCGGCGACTGGCGCAGGCGGCGGGATTCCAGCACCTGTCGACGACCGACCTGACGCCCTACCTGGAGCTGGGCCGCCCGCGCGACCACGCCGTCGCCCTGTTCGTCCTGCTGTTCGGGTGGCTGCCGATCGAGGACCGGTTCGGGCACCTGACCGGAGGCGACGCCCTGCAGCAGTGCCTGCGCCACGGATGGATCGGCTACGATCTCGCGTGGTTCCGGCGCCGCGGGGCGGCGGGGGACGCCGTCGATGGCTGAGCCCGCCATCCGCTACTGGCACGCGCTGACCACGGCGGAGATCGAGCGGTTCGCCGAGCGGGATCCGGTCGCCGTCCTGCTGCTGGCCGCCGTCGAGCAGCACGGCACGCACCTGCCGCTCTCCACGGACCTCGACATCGGGCTGGGTCTCCTGGCCGTCGCGTTCGGCCGGCTGCCCGAGGCCCTTCCGGTGGCCGCGCTCCCTCCCGTGGCCGTCGGGGCGAGCCTGGAGCACGCGCGCTTCCCGGGCACCCTCAGCATCCCTTCCGCCCTGCTGGGCGACCTGATTCACCACCTGGGAACGAGCGTCGCGCGCGGCGGCGTCCGCCGTCTGGTGGTGGTCAACAGTCACGGCGGGAACCGGGCCGCGCTCGACGCCTCCGCCCTCCGGTTGCGCGAGCAGGCGCAGTTGCTGGTCGTGAAGGTCAACTACCCCGACTTCCCGCGCCCCGCCGCGGTGGATCTGCCGGAGGCGGAATGGCGTGACGGGATTCACGGCGGCGCGGTCGAGACCGCGATGATGCGCTACCTGCATCCGGACCGGGTTCGTGAGGCGGAGGCAGGACGCGCCGCGCCGTTCGCCGCCGAGCTCGCGCAGCAGGGATCGCGCATCGCGCCGGAGGGCGCCGCCGCGTTCGCGTGGCTGGCGGGAGATCTCCACCGGTCCGGGGCGGTTGGCGACGCCGCGCTCGGCACGGCGGACGTGGGACGGCGTCTCGTCGACTACTACGGCGCGACGCTCGCGGCGGTGATCCGCGACGCGCGCTCGTTTCCGATCGACCGGCTCGTCTGAGCCCTGGGAACCCGACCGCGGGAGCCCGGCGCCACGGGAGGACTACGGGCTGGGCTCGCCGGCCCGATCGGCGCCGGCCAGCATGTCGTGGAGCCAGTGGCCGGCCCGGTCGACCTTCGCCGTGACGTAGGACCGGTTGTGCGGATTGAGGGTGCCGAACAGCGGCAGCCGGTCGACGACGTCGACGCCCGCGGCGCTGAGCGCGCGAACCTTGTCGGGATTGTTGGTCAGCAGCACGACCCGCCGCACGCCGAGCGTGCGGAGAATCTGGACCGCGGCTCCGTAGAGCCGCTCGTCGGCGTCGAAGCCGAGCGTCTCGTCGGCATCGATCGTGTCGAGGCCGTCGGCCTGCAGCCGGTAGGCCCGCAGCTTGTTGGCGAGGCCGATGTCACGGCCCTCCTGGGCCATGTAGAGGAGCACCCCGCCGCCGCGCTCCGCGAACACGCGCACGCTGCCTCGGAGCTGCTCGCCGCAGTCGCACCGCAGGCTGCCGAAGAGGTCTCCGGTCAGGCACGCGGAGTGGACGCGAACGGGAACGGGATCGGGCCAGCGCTCGGGCGGGCCGAGCAGGACGGCGACGTGCTCGCGCAGTCCGCTCGCCTCGCGGTAGAGGATGAAGCGGGCATCCTCGGCCTCGGGCAACGGTACCGGACCGTCGCTGACCTGCACGACCGCCGCCCCGGACTCGCCGGCCATCTCGGCGACCTGGGCCGCAGTCACCGACAGCACCGCGCCGTCGGCCAGCGCCCGCCGCAGGGGCGCATCCTTCGGCCCGGCCGGAACCGCGACCACCGCCGGCAGCAGGCGGCCCAGCCGCGCCAGCGTCAACCCGCCCACCTCGCCTGCCGACGCGGCGCGCACGTCAGGCCGCGCTCCCCGAAACGGCCCGCGGGCGCTGGCGAGATGGACGATCTCGTCCGGCCCCTCGCCGTTCAGCGCGAGGCTGACCGCCGCGCCCGCCCCCCCGTCTCCCGCCGGAGGGGTCAGGCCCATCGAGACCGCACGGCGGCGGGTCACCGCGAGCCGCGGTGCGCCGAGGCGGCGCAGCGTTTCGAGGGTCGTGACGTCGAGACCGTCAACGGTCGCGACCAGGGAGCCGGCGGCGCCGGGAGCGCTCACATACAACGCTCGCCCCTGGCGCAGATCGAAGAGCCCGCGTTCCGCTTCGTACATCCGAATGCCCAAACGTTGCTACGCTACGGTCCGCAACCGGACACGACCGTGACCAAACCGACCACGCTGGACGAGCGCGTCGCATGGGCCCTCGTACGCGCCGTCCGACCGGCGCCGGGTCGTACGGTCCAAGTGCATCATCCCAAGCCCGCCGTCTCGTTGCAAGTGTATCCGTCCGGTGAATGGGAGGCATCCGTCGTTCCGACCGCGGCGGCCCGGCAGGTGCTCGACCTCTACCTGCCGCTCCAGCTCCGCGCCGATCTGGTCATCGCGCAGGCCGGTCAGAGCCTCGACGGCCGCATCGCCACCCCGGCCGGACACTCGCACTACGTGACGGGGCCGGCCGACATCCGGCGCCTCCACCGCCTGCGCGCGCTGGTCGACGCCGTCGTCGTCGGGGCCGGCACCGTGGCCGCCGACGACCCCCGATTGACCGTGCGCGAGGTCGAGGGCGTCAATCCGGTACGCGTGGTCATCGATCCCGGCGGCCGCCTCGACGAGGCGCGCGCCGTCTTCCGCGACGGCGCGGCGCCGACCATCGCCGTGCGGCGCCGGGGGGCCGTCGCCGCGCCGGAGTGCGCAGCCCGGACTCGCGGCCGCGCGACTTCGTCCGAGACGGAGGACGAGCCCCCCGCGTGCGAGGTCGTCGCGCTTCCGTCCGCCCCGACCGGGGAGCTCGCCCCCCGCGACATCCTGCAGGCGCTCCGCAGCCGTGGCCACCGGCGCCTGCTGATCGAGGGAGGTGGGGTCACGGTGTCGCGATTCCTCGATGCGGGCGTGGTCGACCGACTGCACGTCGCCGTGGCGCCGCTCGTCATCGGGTCCGGACCCGCCGCGTTCGCGCTGGCCCCCATCCGTACCCTCGACGAGGCGCTGCGTCCGCCCTGCCGCATCTTCCGGCTCGGCGCCGACGTGCTGTTCGACCTCGACCTCGCGCAAGCGCGCGCGCGCCCTGGCGGGCGCGTTGGGAGTTTCGCCAGAGCGAAACTCCCCGGTCGCTGACACCGGGGCCCTCACTGACGCCGGCCGGGCCCGGTGGGAGCCCGCTCCCGTTCTGAGACTACTGCGTCGCGGACGGAGGGAGGGCCAGCAGATCCAGGTGACCGACGGTGAGGCCGAAACGGCCGGAGTCGATCGTTGCGCGCCGACGTCCGGCCCAACTCCGGACTGCCGCCGAATCCAGTCCCGTCGGATCGCCTCCCGAGGGGTTCCGCCCCGCCTCGCCGCCCTCGGCCATCTCGACCGCGGCGGCCTCCCAGCCTTCGACCAGCGCCCGCGCGAGCGGCGCATCCCGCGGTCCGAGCCGCCAGGGGCTGCGCATCGACCAGACACGGCAGCCGGCCGCCCGGAAGGCCGTCTCCGCCGTCAGGCCGGCCATCGGACCCAACGCCGGGCCGAACCCCTTGTCGCGCCGCTGGTGGGCGTTCACGGCCCGTCGGACGGGGCCGTCATGGGGATCGTCGTCCGCGCGCGGATCGTCGGCCGCCGCGTGCCACTGCAGGCTGCCGTCGTAGGTGAGCGCGAAGTGCGCGGCGCAACCCGCCTCGCGACACGCGTCGATCAACCGCTCGAGCCACCTCCGGGACACCAGGTCCAGCAGCGCGGAGCCGGTCACGACGTGCGCGTCGCTGTCTGCGATTGCGGCCAACCCGGAGTCGGCCAGATCGACGGTGAGGCACGTCAGGCGTTCGACGCCGTCCGGCGCCGACGCCCGCCCCAGGAGATCGGCGTCCCGATCGACCAGCGTCCAGTGCTGCGGACCGGGCAGCCGAGGCGCGAGGTAGCGGAGGTTCGATCCCGTGCCGCTCCCGAGATCGACCACGCGCGACCAGCCGTGCCGGCGGCAGGCCGCCGCCAGGAGCGACGCCGCAGCCGCCGCGCGGGCGCGGTGGTCCACCGGCTCGCGGAGCGCCAGCCACGCGGGGTCGAAGGCCTCGCTCACGGACTCGCGCCCCGGCCGACCGTGTCGGACCCGTCGTCCGGCCGCTCGAGCGCGGTCAGCGCTTCGGCGAACGTTTCCGCCGCGTCGTCCCAGCCGGGGAGGGCCGCCGCATGCCGGCGCGCCGCGGCGGCAAGCGCGGCCCGCCTCTCCGCGCCGGACCGGTGCGCACCGTCCCCGCCGGGCCCAGCGAGGAGCGGCGCCAGCGCCGCGGCGAGCGCGGCGTCATCTCCCGGCGGGACCAGGACGGCGGCCTCGGCGGGCACGGTCTCGGGAATCGCGCCGCCGGTGGTGCTGACGATGGGCAGGCCGTGCGCGAGGGCCTCGGCCAGCACCATGCCGTAGCCCTCGTAGTGCGAAGCCAGCACGAACACCGCGCTCTCGGCGTAGAGCGCGGCCAGCGCGGCCTCGCCGCACTCCCCGGCGAAGCGCACGCGGTCGGCCAGCCCCCGCGAGTCGACGTCGGCCAGCACGCGCGCGGCATGGCCGGGGTCGCGCTCCAGGCTCCCCGCGCAGTCGCACTCCCAGGGCAGGTGGGCGATGCGCGCGAGCGCTCGCACCAGCACGTCGTGTCCCTTGCGAGGCACCACCGCGCCGACCGTGAGAAGCCGCGGCGGCGCGCCCGCCGCCGGGCCCGCCGACTCCCGCGGCGCGGCGTCCGTGCCGGGCTCGACCACTCGTACGCGACCGGCGTCCACGCCGAAGCGGCGGAGCCCGCGCGCCGTGAACCGGCTGGTGACGATCACGCCGTCGGCGGCCGCGAGCGCCCGGCGCTCGCTACCGGCGAGGCGGTCCCTCACCTCCGGCGGGAGCCCGGTCTCCTCCGACAGCGGGTGGTGAACGAGGGCCAGGATGCGCAACCGGCGGCGCTCGGCCGCCACGGGCTCCGGAAGACCACCGAGCGCCAGACCGTCCACGAGGACGGTCGCGCCGTCGGGCATCCCCGCCAACGCCGCCGTCATGCCCGTGCGGGCCGTCTCGTCCGCGTCCGGGAACCTGCCGCGCAGGGAGTGCACGGTCACCCGCCAACCGCGGCGCCGGAGCCCCTCCGCCATGCGCGCGTCGTAGCGGTAGCCGCCGGTGCGCTGCTCGAGCGGCCCGGGGACGACCAGGTGGAGCGACGGGGCCGTCATAGCCGCCCTTCGTAGCGCCCCCACGCCACGTGCGACTCGTGCAGCGTCACCGCGATCGAAGCTACACCCCGCGCGCCTTCCCCGAGCTCCCCCGCCCGCACCGCCGCGGCCAGGCGCTCGAAGATCTCCCGCGCGAGGAACTCGGTCGTCGTGTTGCGCCCGGCGAACGCCGGCTCTTCGTCGAGGTTGCGGTAGTTGAGGTCCGCGAGCACCCGCTCGAGGTGCTTCGAGGCGAGCCCGATGTCGACGACCATGCCGGCCGCGTCGAGCTCCGGCCGCAAGAAGGTCGCGTCGACGACGTAGGTCGCGCCGTGCAGCCTCTGGGCGGGGCCGAACTCCTCGCCGCGGAAGCTGTGGGCGATCATGAAGTGATCCCGCACGTTCAGGCTGTACACGACTGCGTCCTCCTGCGCGTCAACGCGGGCTCCGGGAAGTCGGCGGCCCGTAGCGGACCCGATGGCAGAGCGTATCCCCCGGGTTCGCAGCCAGCCGCTCCAGCACGGCCGGCAGGTCGTCGAAGGGGCATTCGCCGGTCAGCAGCGCGTCGAGCCGGTCGTCCCTCAGCAGCTCGAGCGCCAGCGCCAGGCGGCGCGCCGTGGTCCAGCGGGGCGCGCGGTCGGGCGGCACGCGGCCGACCTGGCTGCTCCGAATCGTCAGGCGCCGCGCGTGGAACGCCTCGCCGAGGGGCAGCGGGACCTCGCTCGATCCGTACCAGCTCGCATCGACGATGGTCGCCTCCACCCCGGCGACCCCGAGCGCCGCGCGCAGCCCCTCGGCGCGCCCGCTGGCGTGGATGACGAGGTCGACGGCGGCCCCGGCCGGAGCTTCCGGTCCATATCGCAAGCCCAGGGCATCCGCCGTCGCGGCGCGCGACCGGTTGGGATCGACGACGGTGACGCGCACGCCCGGAACGTCCCGGCAGAGCACGGCCGCCAGCAGGCCGACCACCCCGCCGCCGACGACGAGGATCTCGTCGCCGGGCGCCGGCCGCGCGTCCCAGGCGATGTTCACCGCGGTCTCCATGTTCGCCGCCAGCACCGCCCGGCCGGCCGGGACGCCGTCGGGCACGACGTGGACGGCCGCCGCCGGCACGCGGTAGCGATCCTGGTGCGGGTAGAGGCAGAACACCGTGCGCCCGCGCAGCCGGTCGGGTCCCTCCTCGACCCTACCGACGCTGCTGTAGCCGTACTTGACCGGGCCCGGGAAGTCACCTTCCTGGAACGGCGCGCGCATCGCGGCGTACTGCGACGGGGGCACGGCTCCGCGGAAGACCAGGGCCTCGGTGCCCCGGCTGATCCCGCTGCAGAGAGTGCGGACCAGCACGTCCCCCGCCTCCGGCGGCGGCAGCGCGGCGGTCCGTACGGCGCCCCGTCCCGGCGATTCGATCCAGAACTGACGGGCCATGTCGCTGGCTGGCATCTCTCCCGGTCCGGCTCGCACTCGCGCCGTGCTACGGCGCAGACTCCCAGCCCACCATTCGTCGCCTGACGGCCCTGGCGCCTCGGCCGCCAGCTCCCCGCCGCCGGGCACCCTTCCGCGGCGTCCCGCGACGGCGATCCGTGAGCGTACCCTACGAGCAGGGGCCCCGCGAAGGGGCGTGCCCAATCGGTCGCTGGTTGGTAGCATGCCGACATGCACCCAGGTGACGCCGCGCCGGCGGCTGCACCGGACCCCCGGAAGGCATGGCGTCGGGCAGCGGCGGACCTGATCGCCGCGCTGCCCCTGTTGCTGCTCGTCACCCTGACGACGCGGGCGGTGTTCGACCTGCCGGTGAGCTACGTCTGGCAGGCCGTGGGACTGTACGCCGGTTTCTGCACCCTCGTGCTCGCCACCGTCCCGCCGGACCTGCCGGGACGCGGACTCGGGGCGGCGAACCGGGTGACGCTGGGCCGGGCCATGGTGACGCTGCCGGTCGCGGCGCTGATCGGTCAGCCGTCCATCCACCACGACGGCGGCCACTGGTGGGTGATCGTGCTCTCGACCGGAGTCATGATCACGGACGGATTCGACGGCTGGACCGCCCGGCGCACCGGCACCGCCACCGTGTTCGGCGCCCGCTTCGACATGGAGCTCGACTCGGTGCTGATGCTGGCCCTGGCGCTCCTTCTCGCGTCGAGCGGGAAGGTCGGGGTCTGGGTGGTCGCCGCGGGCGTGCCGCGCTACCTCTTCGTGGCCGCGGGCTGGCTGTACCCGCCCCTCGCGGCGCCCCTCCCGCCCAGCCGCCGGCGGCAGACCGTCTGCGTGGTGCAGGGCATCGCGCTCCTCGTCGCCCTCGGCCCGATCATCCCCCCGCCGGCCGCCGTCGCCGCAGCCCTTCTCGGGCTTGCGGCACTCGTCTATTCTTTCGGCGTGGACGTTGTATGGACGCTCGCCGCGGCACGGAGCGCTGCGCGCCGTGCCTCGACGTCGGCGAACGGCAGCACCCCGGAATGAACCCGTTGCGAAGGAGACAGCCGATGCAGACCCGCTCGCTCGCCGCCGCCCTGGCGATCGCGGCCCTCACGGTGGGGATCGCGGTGCCCGCCGCCGCGCAGGAAACCGAGCCGACTCCGCGCACCCCGTGGGGCGCACCGGACCTGCAGGGAGTCTGGGACTTCCGCACCATCACCCCCATGGAGCGTCCCGAGGAGTTCGGGGATCGCGCGTTCCTGACGGATGAGGAATCGGCCCACCTCGAACAGGGCGTCCTGGAGCGCAACGCGCGCCTCGACGCGCCGAGCGAGATCCGCACGGAGCTGCTGCCGGTAGGAGGGAACGTCGGCGCCTACAACAACTTCTGGATGGACCGCGGCACCCGGGTCGTCGACACGCGCCGAACCTCCCTGATTGTCGATCCGCCCAACGGGCGGATCCCGCCCCTGACGCCGGAAGGCCAGCAGCGCAAGGACGCGACCGCGGCGGCGCGGCAGCGGCCGGCACGGGGACCCGAGGACCGGAGCATGGGCGAGCGCTGCCTCCTCGGCTTCAACGGCGGCCCGCCGCTGGAGCCCCGCGCCTACAACAATCACGCCCAGATCTTCCAGACGCCGGACCACGTCGTCATTCTGAACGAGATGGTGAACGACTCGCGCGTCGTCCCGCTCGACGGCCGGCCGCACCTGGACGATGGCATCCGGCAGTGGCGGGGCGACCCGCGGGGCCGCTGGGAAGGCGACACGCTGGTCGTCGAGACCACCAACTTCTATCTGCAGACGGCCTTCAGCGAGCGCCAGGGCTCGACGCCGGCCATGCACCTCGTCGAGCGCTTCACCCGGCGCTCCGACGACGTCCTCCTCTACGAGGCGACGATGACCGACCCGGCCACCTGGACGAGTCCGTGGACGTTCGAGGTGCCGATGGTGCGCAGCGACGAGCCGGTCTTCGAGTACGCCTGCCACGAAGGCAACTACGGCATGGACGGCATCATGGCCGGTGCGCGCGCCGACGAGGCCGAAGCGGCCGCGAGCCGATAGGCCGAGCCGGGCGTGCAGATCCGCCGCTCGGGCCCGGATCCGCAGTCCGGGCTCGAGGCGGCCCGGTTGGCGGCGGGCTCCGGCTCTACCCCAGCATGTTCATCACCAGCGTGAGGAGCACCCCGCCGGCGATTACCGAGCCGAGCTGACCCGCCGTGTTGGCGCCCATCGCGTGCATCAGCACGTGGTTGGTGAAATCCTCGTCCTGCGCGACGCGCTGGACCAGCCGGCCGCTCATCGGGAAGGCGCTGATGCCGGCCGCCCCGACCAGCGGGTTGATGCGGCCGCGCGTGACCAGGGCCAGGATCTTCCCGAAGCAGACGCCGGCCACGGTGTCGAGCGCGAAGGCGGCCAGGCCCAGCAGGAGGATGAGGAGGGTGGTGGCCTGCAGGAAGGTCTCCGCCTGCATGAGGCTGCCGACGGTCAGGCCCAGGAAGAGCGTCGACAGGTTGATGAGCTCGTTCGAGGCCGACCGCGAGAGCTGCTGCACGACGCCGGACTCCTTCAGCAGGCTGCCGAGCATCAGCGTGGCGACCAGCGGCGCGGACTGCGGCACGAGAACGCCGATGACGACGGTGACGACGATCGGGAACGCGATGACCGCCCCGCGCGAGACCGGCCGGGGCGCGTACTCCATCCGGATGCGGCGCTCGGCGCGCGTCGTGAGCAGCCGCATGATGGGCGGCTGGATGATCGGCACGAGACTCATGTAGGAGTAGGCCGTAACCGCGATGGGCGCGAGGAGCTCCGGCGCGAGGATGGACGAGACGTAGATGCTCGTCGGCCCGTCGATGGCGCCGATCACGGCGATCGAGGCGGCCTGGTTCAGCGGAAACCCGATGAGCGTCGCGAGAAGCAGCGTGGCGAAGATGCCGAGTTGCCCGGCCGCGCCCAGCAGCGCCAGCACCGGCTGCGAGAGGAGCGGACGGAAGTCCATCATCGCGCCGATGCCGATGAAGATGAAGAGCGGGAACAGCTCCGTCTGGATGCCGTACTCGTTCAGGAAGTGCAGCATCCCGCCCGGCTCGTTGAGCGGGGAGTCGGGGAGGTTGCCGAGCAGCACGCCGAAGCCGATCGGCAGGAGCAGCGTCGGCTCGTAGCGGCGGCCGATGGCGAGGTAGATCAGGAGCCCCCCCACCGCGAACATCAGCACCGTCCCCGGGCCGACCGCGGGCATCATGTCCGGAGGGTGGGCGCGCGATGCGGGGGAATCGGCCTATCTCCGGCCGAACGTCACCAGGGGCTGTCCCTGGTTGACGTGCTCGCCCTTCGAGACGTGCAGGGTGGTGACCCTCCCGGCCCAGGGGGAGCGCAGGACGTTGAACATCTTCATCGCTTCGAGCGTGAGCAGCTCGTCGCCGCGTTTCACCACCTGGCCCACGTTGGCCACGACCGACGCTACGACGCCCGGGATCGGCGCGGTCATCGTCTGAGGAGCGGCCCCGCTCGCCTCGGAGGCCGCGGCGGCGGCTGTCGCCCCGGGCTCGCCCGCGACGCTCTCCGGCGCGGACGCGGCAGCCGCCGGCGCCACCGCACCCTCCGTCCCGGCGGGCTCCGGCGTCCGGACGGTAGGCGGCACGGCTTCGTCCGCCGCCGGGCGCTCGACGGGGTTCGCCCCGGCCCGCGGCACGTGGACATCGACCGAGTAGACGACTCCGTCGAGGCGCGCCGTCACCGGGTGGGCGCGAGGGTCGTCGACCTCGACGTCGTACTCGCGACCGTCGACAGTGACGCGATAGCGCTTCATCTCCCTCGCTTCATCTCCCCCGCCTGGAGGCCGCCCGCGTGCTGGGGCGATCCATCAGTCGCGTGCGATGCGCCCGGCGCCATTCGGTCGATCCCTCGCCCGCGGCCGGACGCTCCAACTCCGCGCGGGCCACCGCCACCGCCAGGGCGACGGCACGTTCCCGGCGAGCCCGCTCCGCGCGGTCCTCGGGGCCGAATCCGCTTCCCGACCGCGCGTCGTCGAGGGCCGGCCGCGCAGCCTCCGTGCGGAGCGTCGGCCGGCGCGTGCTCCACGGCGCCGTCAGCACGTACATCAGGCCGATGAGGCCGGCCAGCGCCGCGAACAGCAGCGTCGACCCGGCGGCCGCGATCTCCAACACGGCCTGGAGCTCGGGCGACATGGTGGACTCAGAGCGGCATGTTGCCGTGCTTCTTCGGCAACGAGGCGGTCTGCTTGTCGCGCAGGAACTCGAGGGCGGCGGTCAACCGCGCCCGCGTCTCGCGCGGGTAGATGACGTCGTCGATGTGGCCTGACGCCGCGGCGACGAAGGGCGAGTTGAACTCCTTCTGGTACTCGCTCTCGAGCCGGGCCCGCTCCGCGTCGCGGGTCAGCTCTCCGGTGGCGGCCAGTTGGCGGCCGTAGAGCACGCTGACGGCTCCCTTCGCGCCCATGACCGCGATCTCCGCCGTCGGCCAGGCCAGGCAGACGTCGGTGCGGATCATGCGACTGCTCATGACGATGTAGGCGCCGCCGTACGCCTTGCGCAGCACCACCGAGATCTTCGGGACGGTGGCCTCGGAGAAGGCGTAGACGATCTTGGCCCCGTGGCGGATGATGCCGTCGTGCTCCTGTCCGGTGCCGGGGAGGAAGCCGGGGCAGTCGACCAGCGTCACGATCGGGATGTTGAACGCGTCGGCGAAGCGGATGAAGCGGGCGATCTTGTCGGAAGCGTCGATGTCGAGCACGCCCGCCAGCCGCGCGGGCTGGTTGGCGACGAAGGCCGCCACGCGCCCCGCGATCCGCGCCAACCCCACGACGGCGTTGGGAGCGAAGTCCGCGTGCACCTCCAGCAGCGAATCGCGGTCGGCGATCAGCCGGATGACGTCCCGCACGTCGTACGCCAGCTCGGTGGAGGCCGGAATCACGCCGTCGAGGGCGTCGGCGTCGGGAATCAGGCCGTCGTCCGGCACGAGCGCCGGCGGGTCGTCGGCGTTGTTCGACGGCAGGTAGCCGAGCAGACGCCGGGCCAGGCCCAAGGCCGCGTCCTCGTCCTCGGCCACGAAGTGCGCCACCCCCGATTCCCCGGCGTGCACGTCGGCGCCGCCGAGCGCCTCGAGATCGACCTCCTCACCGGTGACGGTCCGGATGACGTCGGGCCCGGTGATGAACATGTGGCTGCTGCCGCGCGTCATGATGACGAAATCGGTCAGCCCCGGGGAGTACACGGCCCCGCCGGCGCAGGGCCCGAGCATGACGCTGATCTGCGGCACGACGCCGCTGGCCTGCGTGTTGCGCCAGAAGAGGTCGCCGAAGCCCGCCAGGCTCCACACCCCCTCCTGGATGCGCGCTCCGACCGAGTCGAGCAGCGCCACCGTGGGCAGCCCGGCGGCGGTGGCGGCCTCGAGGAGGCGGCCGACCTTCGCGGCCTGGGCCTCGGAGAACGAGCCGCCGAGCACCGTGAAGTCCTGCGCGAAGAGGGCGGCACGCCGCCCGTCGATCATCCCGAAGCCGGTCACCACGCCGTCGCCGGGGAACCGCTGCCGGTCGAGGCCGAGGGCCGAATGGCGGTGCTCGACGTGCGGGCCCAGCTCCTCGAACGTACCGGGGTCCACCACCTTCTCGATGCGCTCGCGGACGGTGTACTTGCCCCGCGCGCGCTGCGCCTCGAGGCGGGCAGGGCCGCCCCCGGCTTCCGCGGCCGCGCGCCGGTCGGCGACCTGATCCGCCGCGTCCTGCGGTGGGTGCCCGTTGCCGGACGAGGTTCCCGCGTCGGTGTCCGCCGGCGTGCGCGTCCCCGCGGTGCCTGCCGCGAGATCGGCCGCCAGCGGCAGATCCCGCTGCTTCTTGCGGGAGCGCCGGCGCATCAGGGCGCGAAGGCTCGCCCATGCCGCGGCGCCGGCGACGGTGGTCGTGATCGCCCGGGTCGAAACGGCGACTCCGCCGAGCCCCGGTCCGTCGACCTTCGGGGGCGGCGGGTGATCCTCGAGCCCGCCTGCCAGGTCCGTGGGTTCGCCGTCGTCAGCGGGCCGCGACTCCCCGCCCGTATCAGCCATGGGTGTGTCCTGCGCCAATCATCTTAGCAAATCGGCCGGCCTCGCCTCCGGGCGGCGGCCAGGATGGCCCTTGATGGATAATGGGCCCTGGTGTCCCGGACTCCGGGCGACCGGCCCGTCCGGGAGGGAGGGTGCATCCCGTGCTGCAGCAGCGAGCGTTCGCCGGCACGGCGGCGGACGCAACTTCGTGCTCGCCAACGGGGAACGGCTGTTCCTCGGCGGCTCGGCGAACCGCGTCGGCGACGGGCGCGGTCCACGCTGACCCGGCCGGCGTCCCGTCGCCCGTACGCTCGTCGGTCGAGCGGCTCTTCCTGCGCGGGGGCTCGGACGAACCATGATGGATCTGCGATTCGCGTTCGTGAGCGCTCTGGCGACCCTCACCGTCGTTGCGCCGGCGTCGCCGCCCGCGGCAGCCCAGCCGCGCGGGGCCGCCTCGGAACCCGCGTCGACACCCGCGGCCGCCCCGTGGACCGCGCCGCGCACGCCGGACGGGCAGCCGGACCTGCAGGGCGTCTGGTTGAACACGAGCGCGACGCCCTTCGAGCGGCCGCCGGCCCTGGCCGGGAGAGAGCTTCTCACCGACGAGGAAGTGGCCGAGCTGTCGCGGCGGGCGGACCGGATCTTCAAGGAGAACGACGCGGACCTCGCCATCGGGGACACGCTCTTCCTGACCGCCCTGGCGGATGTCGACTCCTTCCGGAGACGCGGGGCGAACCGCAGCTCGAACTTCATGGTGGAGCGGGAGTTCGACAACCGCACGTCGCAGATCGTGGACCCGCCCGACGGCAGGCTGCCGGCGCTGCTGCCGGCGGCGGCCGAGCGCTGGGAGGCGCTGACCGCCCGCGATGTGGATCCTGCGGGACCGGAGGACCTCAACAGCCGGGCCCGCTGCGTGACGCCGGGGATGCCGCGCATCGGCCCCGGCCCGCGCGGCGACCCCCTGTACGGCTACTACCAGATCTTCCAGTCTCCGGGGTACTTCGTCCTCGTGATGGAGACGAACCACGACGCACGAATCGTGCGCCTGGACGGATCGCCGCATCCTTCCCCGCGCATCCGCCAGTGGCACGGCGACTCGGTGGGGCGCTGGGACGGGGACACGCTGCTCGTCGAAACCGCGAGCTTCTCGTCGCAGGCCAACTTCCTCGGAGCCGGCGAGAACCTGCGCCTCGTGGAGCGCTTCACCCGTGTTGCGTCGGACGCGATCCGCTACGAGCTCACCTTCGACGACCCGACGACCTGGGAGAGGCCGTGGACGGCGGTCGTCACCCTCAAGCGGCAGGACGCGCACATCTACGAGTTCGCGTGCCACGAGGGCAACGCGGCCATCATGCGGGGCATCCTCGCGGCGGCACGCGAGTTCGGTCCGCGGAACGCGGCCACTTGGGAGCTACCGGGCCCGCGCTGATGCTCCGGGCCCGCGCGACCCGGACGCGCGCTGTGGATCCGGCGGTCGAGGTTCTCACGGGGAAGCGCCGCCGCCCCTCGGCGTTCCGGTGTCGAACGACCATTTCCGCCGCTTGCCGCGGCTCTCGCACACTTGCGCGATCAGCGCGGCTCCGGAAACCGGACCGTGGCTGTTGAGGTAGCCGCTGATTCCCGAGGCCACGATGGCTCGCGCCGCATCGCTCGTCGCGTAGCGCTCCGTCGGCAGTGGACCGCCGGCGATGGTCTTCGCGATCGCAAGCTCCTTCTCGCCGACGTCGATCGCGACCCGCCGGTAGCGGTGCGCCAGCAGGGCGTCCGCCGCGTCGCCTCCCAGCCTCGTCGGATCCAGCCGGATACTGGGATCCAGCTCGTGGATCTCCGTGGGCAACTCGTCAGCGAGATCCTCGTTCGCGCTCCTCCATGCGTGGGCGATGGCCGCGGCACTCGTCTGCGGCAGGAGACTGACCGCGCCGGCGAGCGCGGCCCGGTCCCTCTCGGCCGCCACCAGCACGTCGACGACGTCGCGCACGAGCACGGCCTCCGCCCGCTCGAGTTTCCCGGCGAGGATCTGCATGTTCGTCAGCACCATCTCCCGCCGGCCCTCGACAACCGCTTCGTGCTGCCCTTCGGGGGGAATCGGCCGCAGGACCGTCAGGTCGATGCTCCCGGTGCCGAAGCTCACCCGGATGTGCCTCCCGTCGATCCGTTCGGGCTCTCCTTGCAGCAGCTCGACGATGTCGTTCTCGTCTCCCTGGCAGAGGTCGATGAGGCTCTCCCGGTCCGTGAACAGGAGGTCGATGTCCGTGCTCAATCGATGCCCCAGGCGGGCGGCGAGGATCGTTCCGCCGCACAGGTGAGCGCGGCCCGGTCGCTTTCCGGATTCCCCGGGCAGGCTCCGGATGATGTCCCGCTTCTCCAGCCACAGGCTCCGGGCCGGTTCCGGCAGGGTCAGCGTCTCGATCATCGCTGCGCGAACCTTCTCAGAAAGCCGGCTCGGCTTCGCGGCACGTGCTGCCGTTCCTGGAACGCCCGCACGAGCTGCCGCCACGTGAACGCGCCCTCGAGGTGCGCATTCATGAGTTCCTCGAAGTTCGCCTCCCGCGTGAGTACCGCGATCGCGCTTCGCTGGTCCCGGGTTCGGTTCGCCGCCCGCATCGCCTCGTACACGTCCTCCGGTCTCGGCGGCCTCGACCACCCGGCGCACCGGCCGCAGATGACCGAGCGCACGGTCTGCGAACGCGGGCCCGTGGCGTCCGGATCCGCGTCCGGACGCAGGCGCAGCAGCATCTCGGTCGGGGTGTACTCGTCGTCGTATCGTTCGGGCGGGCCCAGGTCCACCGCAGCGGCGCGCGCGTGCTCGGCCGCGCGCCGTCGCGTTTCCCGCTCGGCCCAGGTCCGGATCTCCTGCCTGGTTCCCACTGCGCCTTCCCTGATTCCGGCCGTCCGATTCTACGGTAGCGTTCTCGCGGGGTTACCTTGCGACAGCCGGCGGGGACCTGCCGTCCAGCCCGCTGCTATTCTTGACGGATGATCGGGACGAGCCAACGGACACGCGCGGCGGTCGCGGTGCTGCTGTGCGCGATGCTGTGCGGCGG
>JAPOVI010000293.1 GCA_026708265.1 Acidobacteriota bacterium | reverse complement strand
AATCGACGAGGACGACATGGCCGCGCCGAGGCCACCGTCGTCGATCGTGATGGGTGCCCCCTACGTCACCGCCGTCAATCCCATGCTGTTTCACCCCTACGACGAGGAGGACCCGGACTTCACCCCGCGTCCGCTGTCGCCGGCCGTGACCGGCCGAGTCCGGCCCTACATTCCACCGTACGACGGGTTCTTCGAGATGGCCGCCTACATCGGCGCGGTCGGCGGGCCTGACGACCTGTGGTGGCAGGGTTGGACGGGCCTCGCCCGCCGAGGACAGGGTGGCCGATGAAGACACGCGCGGCTTGGCGATGCGGAACATCGGGCTTCACGCTGGACGCGGGAAGCCACCGGGCCGCCGAGGTGGGGGACGCATCGAGCAGCAGCGGCTGAGCGAGGACGACTCATTAACCGTGCGTTCCGGGTTGTCGTCGGTCGTGCTGGCGTTGACCGCTGGCTCCTGATGGCGCCGCTCGGCGCGGCCGGCGACCGCGCGCGCGTTCATCGACGCGCTCGACGCACTGATGGTACCGAAGCAGTAGATCGCCTCCCCGCGCTGTTTTTTGGATCCCGCGTGTTTCGCTTTGCGTCCTCAAGCGTCTCCAGATTTAAGTGGGCGGCGGCGCGGCGACCGCAGCGGCGCTCCGGCCGCCGCGGCCTGCCGGAGGCGGCCGGGAGATTCGGCGCCGAACAACAAATGGCACCTGTGGAAAGGTGCGCGCCGCCCGACACTGCGCGCATCGACGCATGCGGCCACCTGGCGGCTCTGCTGCAGTCGGCGCGAGACCACAACGCCGGGGCCTGCGCACGGTGAGGTAACCCGGTGGGATCTGATTCCCGTGATTCAACGTCGGAGCGGCATCTGCTGGAGCGTGCGCGTCGGGGTAGCCACCCGGCGGTCGACGTACTGTTCGAGCGGTACAGGTCTTGGCTGCGGCACTGGGCGCGAGGCCGCCTGCCGCGCCGGGCGCGCGGGGCCGTCGACACCAGCGATCTGGTGCAGGAGACGCTGCAGCGCACGTTTACGCACCTGACGTCGTTCAAGTCCACCCAGGCCAGGGCGTTGCGGGTATACCTCCGGCGCGCCGTCGACAACCGGATCCGGGACGAGATGCGGCGCGCGACGTTCCGCCAGGGGGTCATCCTGCCGGAAGGTTCGGTTCGCGCCTCGGACGCCTCAAACCCGCAGCTTCGGCGGCTCATCGACGACGAGACGTGGCGGCGATATCTCGACGCGGTGAAGCGGCTGCCCGATCGCGACCGCCGCCTGGTGGTGGCCCGAGCCGAGCTGGGGTACAACAGCGCGCAGCTCGCGTTCCTCGAACGCCTGTCGAGCCCGGCCGTTGCACGGGTGACCCTGCGGCGTGCGATGTTGCGGCTGAGCGCCCTGATGTCGGATGAGTAGCGACGATCGCGACGACCTCGTCTCCGAGGCGGCCGATGCCGTCGCCTGGAACGAGGAGGTGGACTGGGATCGGTGTGCGAGACGCGCCGCTCCAGCCCGCCGCCGGATGCTCGACAACCTGCGCGCGCTGGTCCCGGTGTTCGCAACCGGTGACGCCGCGGGAGCCGATTCGGCGGCGTCGGCGCGGGCCGCCGAGCTTGCCGCCGGCGGACTCGTCCATCGCGCGGTCTCCGTGCTCTTCGGCATCGCCGCGCTGGAGCTGGCGGCCGCGGTCGTGCTGCTGCCCTGGCGTTGGGACGAGTACCATAGGGTCCACGGCGACGTTGCGGTCTATGTCGCGATCCTGCTCGCCGGGCACGGCGCAAGCGCCGTGCTGCTGCTGTTCGCGGGCCGCCGCGAGCGGCGGACTTGGCTCCTGGGCGGCTACTTCCTCTTCCGGGCCACGCTGGCCCCGCTGCATATGCTCCCTGCCTTCCTCGGGCAGGTGCCGCCGGCCGAGATGCTGGAGGCGTCCGTCTGGGAGATTCCCGGGCCGACCATGGTCCTGCTGCACGTGTGCGGATTCCCGCTGGCGTTCGCGATACCGCCCGCGTTCCTGTGGGCGTTCGCCAGAGAGTGCCCCCAAGTCCATCGGCGGACCGTGCTGGACGACTTGGCGCGCCGCATGGTGCCGGTCAGCGTGTCCGTCGGCGGCGCGATGTGCGCCGGCGTGGCGTCGGTGTACGTAGCGGGGCTGGTGGGCGGCGCGGCGAGCGGCGCGCTGTACGTGATGGCTCTCGAGGCGGCCATCGCCACGTCGAGCGTATTGTCACTGGCCGCGGTGGTGGTCGTCGCGCTGCGCGCGCACACGGCGCCGGCCGCCGAGGTGCGGCGTGTCGTCCTGTTCAGTCTCGGGCTGCTGGTGTGGATGGGTATGGCGACAGCCTACGACCTCGTCGAGGTGTTCTCGCCCGGGTTTTGGCTGTCGAACTACGACTCGGGCTCGATCCTGCGGCTGATGCAGCCGATGCGTTTCCCCGGGATGGTTCTGCTCTGGTACTCGGTCCTCGCGGTGCGGGTGCCGCACCCGCGCGAGGCGGTCCGGGCGTCTTGCCGGCGACTGCTGATGCGCCGGGGCCGACTCTGGCTGACGGCGGCAGCGTTGTGGGCGGCCCTGGGGTGGCTGGCGGCGGGGCATCGCGAGCAGACGTTGGGCGCGGTCCTGGCGGACCCGCTGGCGCAACTGGTGTTTGCGGCGGCGGCGATCACGCTGCTGCTGCTCGCCGGCCGTGAGGAGATCCTCACCCGCTTGGACGCATGGATCCATCCCCAAGCGGCGGACCAGCGGCGCCTGCTCGCCTCGGCCACCGCGATGCTGGGGCAGGCGGGGCAGCTCGCGACGGTGGGCCGGACGGTGGCGCGAACGGTCAGGCGGGGCTGCGGCTCGCCGGCCACCCTGCTGCTGGCAGCGGGCGCCGAGACCGA
>JAPOVI010000388.1 GCA_026708265.1 Acidobacteriota bacterium | reverse complement strand
CGTTGTGGGTGCCGATCGTGAACTGGTGCCGCCCCCGCACCCAGGTCAGGTCGTTGTGGATCTCGATGATGTCCTGGTCGAGCCGGTTCGCGGTCGAGAACTGCTCCGTCCCGAAGCGGATGTCCTCGCCCCCCTCGAGGTCGATGGTGACCTGCGGGAACGGAGCGGTCTGCGGGCCGCGGCGGTCGCGGACGCGCTGGTAGCTCACCCGCGCGAGGTTGAAGGCGCTGCCGAAGGTGCTGTTGAGCTGGGCGACGGTCGAGTTGGTGCGGCTCCGGAACAGGTAGAAGTTGTCGGCGAAGCGATAGCGGAAGTTCGACTGCGACCCGACCTCGGCGCTGGCGTCGATGTAGTTGTGCCGGACCGAGAGGCGGTGGGCCGCAGACAGGTTGATGTCGGTCCGCACGAAGATCTTGTCGTTCGGGTTGCCGCGGATGAACTCGCCGAAGCCGCCCGGTATGTCGTAGCCGTACCGCGCGCGGGCGACGTCGACGATTTGCTGCCCGGCGGCGAGGTGGCCGAAGTCGACGCCCGACGAGCCGTCGAGGGAGTAGCCGACCGGGGTCTCGCGGCGCTGCGTGTCGATGTTGGCGAAGAAGAAGGCGCGGTTCCGGACGAGCGGCCCACCCAGGCTCGCCCCCTGCTGGCGATCGAAGAAGGTGGCGATGGGCACGTCGTCGATGCCGCGCCCGACCAGTCCCTCGTTGCGGTTGTAGAGGTAGGCGGTGCCGCTGAAGCGGTTCGCCCCGCTCCGCGTGATGACGTTGATGCCGCCGCCGGAGAAGCCGCTCTGGCGCACGTCGTAGGGGGCCACCACGAGCTGCAGCTCGCTCACGGCGTCGAGGCTGATCGGCTGCGTGTTGGCCTGCCCGCCCGGGGTGCCCTGGTCGGCCAGCCCGAACAGGTCGTTGTTGACGGCCCCGTCGATCTGGATGTTGTTGTAGCGGCCGCTGCGCCCGGCCACGCTCAGGAAGCTCTCCGAGTCGGCGTTGCGGCTGGTCTTGACGAAGAACGGATTCGTGCGCGCGAAGTCCTGGAGACTCCGCTCCAGCGTCGGCAGCGTCTCGATGAGGCCCGTCTCGACGCCGGCCGTGGTGCCGGACCGCGAGGGCGAGAACAGCGCGCTCGCCTCTGCCGTCACCTCGACGGTCTCGGTCACCGCAGCGAGCTGCAGCGTGACGGGGACCTCGGTGGCTTCCCCGAGGGCGACGACGACGCCGGTCCGCGACCGCGTCCCGAAGCCGCTCAGGGCGATCTCCAGGTCGTAGGGGCCGACCTGCACGTTCAGCAGGTCGAAGCGCCCGTCCCCGCGCGTGAACACCTCGTAGCGCGTTCCGGTCGGGGCATGGGTCGCGACGATGCTCGCGCCGGGGAGCACGCCCTGCTGCGCGTCGCGCACGACCCCGCCGATGGTCCCCGTAGTGGCGTTCTGGGCCTCGATGGCGGTGCCCGCTCCCACCACCCCCGCGAGCGCGACCGACGCCACGAACTTCCACGACGACGCACGACGAATCATCTTGGTTGCCTCCTCCTGAAGATCCTACGGAGAACGACGTCACGGTGCAGTGACGGCGCGTATCACGAACGCAGAATCGCGGCCGGTCGCGCGGATGCTCTCCGGTAGACTGTGGGGACGGGATCGGGCTTCGGGTCCGGGGGACTACCGGGTCTTCGCGGCATCCGGAGCCGCACCTGGGTGCCGGGCGCGATCCGGGAGTGCATTGAGCCGGGCCCCGGCGGTTTCGTGCGGAATCCGGCCGCGGGCCGACGGTCGGCTCTTGCCGGCGCGGACGGCCGGCGTTCCGACGTGAGGGAGACGACATGGCGATCAGTGAGAGTCTGCTGCCGGAGTTCGATCAGGAGGCCGCCGGCGTCCGCAAGACGCTGGAGCGCGTGCCGGAGGACAAGTTCGACTGGAAGCCGCATCCGAAGTCCGGCTCGATGATCTGGCTGGCCGGGCACCTCGCCAACCTCCCGTCCTGGGGCACGCTGACCGTCGCCCAGGACCAGCTCGACATGAACCCCGGGGGCAAGCCGATGGAGCCGCCGCCTCCGCCCGCGAGCACCGCCGAGCTGGTGGCGACCTTCGACCGGACGTGCGCCGAGGCTCGCGCGGCGATCGCCGGCGCGAGCGACGCCGAGCTGATGAAGCCGTGGACGCTGCTGAGCAACGGCACCGTGCTGTTCTCGCTGCCGAAGGTGGCCGTGCTCCGCAGCTTCGTCATGAACCACCTGATCCACCATCGGGCGCAGCTCGGCGTCTACCTGCGGATCAACGACGTCCCCGTCCCGTCGCTCTACGGGCCGTCCGCGGACGAGACGCCGCCGGGCTTCTGAGCGCTGTCGCTGGTTCCCGGGAGACGTTCGAGTGCCGGTGGGGAGGACGCTGATGCAGCGACGACGACGCGGTGGTGGCGCGGGCGTGTTGGTCTGGATGGTGCTGCTGGGCGCGGCCGCGCTGACGCCGCCCGACGCCGCGGCACAGCTGGACGCGGCGACCTTCACCGCGGCCGAGGCCGACGCGGGTCGGGCCGCCTACGATCGGGCATGCGCGTCCTGCCACATGCCCAACCTCAGCGGTTCGTTCGAGGCGCCCGAGTTGGCCGGCCCGACCTTCCGGGGTGGCTGGGGAGGCCAGTCGGCCGCCGCGCTGGTCGAGTTCGTTGCGGCGACGATGCCGCCCGATTCCCCCGGATCGCTCGCGCCCGCGGACTACGAGCGCATCGTCGCCTACGTCCTGCAGGAGAACGGATTCCCGGCGGGTGACGTGGCGCTCTCCGCCGCCCCGCTCCCGGCCGCAACGCCCGGCGGCGCCGCCGGTGCGCCTCCCGCCGCGGCCCCGCTCGCTGCCCTGTCCGGCCGGCCGGGCGCCGGG
>JAPOVI010000305.1 GCA_026708265.1 Acidobacteriota bacterium | reverse complement strand
CACACCGTAAGCCGTTTGCGGCATCGGAACGAGGTTTAGGTCAACGGCAAGGTACGTGACGTCACTGTCGAACCGAACGCGACACGTCCGGAACACTTGCGGGTGTCCTGGGACGGAGCGACTCGCGAGCTCGATGCACGGGTCGTGGAGCGTGATCGCCACGGGGTGCTGCTGTCGCTCGTGCGGGTCGACACCGCCGCCGCGAGCCGGCAGGTGCGCTGCGTGCCGACGGGTCGGAGCGGACTGACGGTGGTGCATCTCGGCGATGTCGTGGTCGAGGCGGTAGTCAACGGGCGGCGGGTGGCCGGGGAGGCGGAGGGCGAAGTCGGGGGAGGCGCCTCCCGACTGACCGCCCCGATGCCGGGCAAGGTGGTGCGGGTGCTCGTGGCGCCCGGCGATCAGGTCGAAGCCCGACAGCCGTTGGTGGTCGTCGAGGCGATGAAGATGGAGAACGAGCTGGCGGCGCCGAGGGCCGGGACCGTCAGCGAGGTGCCGGTCACGGAGGGCATGTCGGTTGAGGCCGGTCGGCTGCTGGCCGCCATCGAGTGACGGGCGACCGATGCCAGACGAGCTGTCGCGTCCCGGTAGCATTCTCTTCGTCGCCGCGCCGACCGCGAAGGAGCAGCCGGCGGAGCGGGGCGACTTCCAGCGCGCGTTCGCGCGCGCGGGCAAGGCTGCGGCATCTCGGGCGGCCGCCGTCCTCACGCATGGGGTGCGTCATGTGAGGCGGCTGGGGTTGCGCCCCTTGCGATGGCGTTGGGCGCGGCGACTGCGGCCCGGCGTGCGGCGTTCGCTCGTATGGACGACCATCGCGGTGGTGGCGCTCATCGCGGGCGGCGCCGTTTCGGTAACCACCATCGACCTCGGCCCCAGCCTGCGGGCGCAGGCGGAGCGGGCGTTCGCCGACTACATCGACAGGCCGGTCACCATCGGTCGACTCAGCACGTACCTGGCGCCGGGCCGCTTTCTGCTCGAAGACCTGGAGATCGGTGGCCTCAATCCCGGCGATCGGCCCTTCTTCCAGGCCGAGCGACTCACGATCTCGACCGCGTGGGGGCCCTTGCTGCAAGGGGAGGTGCTGGTCGACGCCGTCGACCTGAGTGGCTGGCGGATGCTGGTCGAGGGCTTCGCCGACGGGCGACAGACCTTTCCGCGGTTCGTTCCGCAGTCGGACGACGCCGAGCCAGGCGACGCAGCTTCTGCCGCCGCCGACGCCGGCGGCGCCTCGCTGGACGAGCCGGACGCCGGACGCCGAATCGTGACCACCGTGCAGCATTTGCGCGCGCACGACGGCGAGTTCGTGTACGAAGATCACGGCGCCCCCTGGAGCATCAGGGCGCCGAACATCGATCTGACCCTGGGCAAGACGACCGGCTACGGCGGAACGGCCACGTTCCGCGGCGGAACCCTCCTTATCGGCGACTTCGAGCCGATGACGATCAACATGGACGCCGAGTACCTGCTCGACGGCGGTCTCGTCGACCTCACCCACATCGATCTGTGGGCGGCCGACGATGGCTTCAGGGCTCGCGTAGACGGCCGCGTCGACATGCTGAATTGGCCCGAATCGACCTACAACGTCCGCGAGATGTCAATCGACCTGCCGGCGATGAAGGAGGTCTTCTTCGCCAGGGACAACTTCACGGTGACCGGTGCCGCGGCGTTCGGCGGGGTCTGGCGTCTGTTCGAGGGCGGGCGCGAGCTCACCGGCTCGTTCTCGAGCGCCGACGCTACCTTGTCGGGGCTCCGCTTCCCGGATCTCGACGGCGACCTCGTCTGGACGCGCGACCGGTTCGAGGTCACGCGGGCGCACTCCGGCTTTTATGGCGGCGAGCTCGATTTCACCTACGCGATGAAGCCGCTGGGCGCTCCCGAGCCGGGCGTCGCCACGTTCGAGCCGCGTGTTCGCTCGGCACGCCTCGAACCGCTGCTCGACGACCTCGACGTGCCCGGGGCGCGTCCCCGCGGCGGTCTCGCGGGCGAGCTGAGCCTCTCGTGGCCGCTTGGCCGGTTCGCGGAACGGAGCGGCAATGGTGCAGTCTCGGTGACGCCGCCGAGGGGCGTCGGGCTGCTGCCCCGTGACGCTCCGCCGGCGCCACGCTTCGGGTGGCCCCATGGCGAGCAGTCGTTCGAGCCGGCTGCGATTCCCTGGCGGTTTCCGTTCGGCGGCGAGATGCGGTTCACGTTCGATCCGGACGGCGTCGACATTGCGCCGAGCTGGTTCGCGACTCCCCTCACGACGATGTCGTTCCAGGGTCATACCGCCTGGGGGGCAAGGTCGCGGATTCCGTTCGATGTCGTGAGCGCCGACTGGCAGGAAAGCGATCGCGTCATGGCGGCGGTCATGACGGCCTTCGGACGTCCGACCGGAGATCTGACGCTGGCGGGTCACGGGACGATGAAGGGCTTGATGCTGGGAGCGTTGGCGTCGCCGCGCATCGAGGCGGCTTTTGCCGGCGACGCCATCAAGGCATGGAACGTCGAATGGGGTCGTGGCGACGGGGACATCGTCGTCGAGGGCGGAGTTCTCGAAGTGACCGGCGCTCGGTTTCTCCAGGCCGCATCGAGTCTGGACGTCGACGGCCGGTTCGCCGTCGGTGCGGCGCGGCCCGGACGCGAGGAGATGAATGCGCGATTCGCGGTCGACGGGCTTCCCGCCCAGTACATCCGCGATGCGTTCGCGCTCGACGGCTACACCATCGACGGTCCGACCTACGGGCAGATCCGTCTATATGGAGCCTATGGCGCACCGCACGGCTTCGGCCGGCTGCGGCTGGGACCGGGTTTCGCCTACGGCGAGCCGTTCGGCGAGGCGGATGCGGAGCTGCGATTCGACGGGACCGGCGTGCTGCTCAACGGCCTCAGCGTGCGGCAAGGCGACG
>JAPOVI010000054.1 GCA_026708265.1 Acidobacteriota bacterium | reverse complement strand
AGTGGGGCGAGAAGCCGGCGGCGTACCAGAGCGGCAGCGGCACCAGCAGCCTGACGTTCGCCCACACGGTCGTCGAGCCGAACTACTCGATGCAGGGCATCGCGGTGCTCGAGAACACGCTGGAGCTGAACGGCGGAACGATCCGCGCGGGGGACGCCGACGCCGACCTCGCCCATGACGGCCTCGGCCACGACGCGAACCACAAGGTGGACTGGCGCCCGGACATCTCGGTGGCCGACGCGAGCGCGAGCGAAGCTGCAGGCGCCTCGGTCGCTTTCGCGGTCACCCTGAGCCGCGCCTTCAGCGGGGCGGAGCACCGGGTGACGGTGGACTACGCCACCGCCGACGGCTCGGCGACGGCGGGCCAGGACTACACGGCGGCCTCGGGAACGCTGACCTTCGCCGCGGGCGAGACGTCGAAGACGGTGAACGTGCAGGTCCTCGACGACAGCCACGACGAGGGCGACGAGACTTTCGCGCTGCGGCTCTCGAACGCGGTGGGCACGCGCATGGGCGACAGCGAGGCGACGGGCACGATCGAGAACACGGACCTGATGCCGGCGGCGTTGCTGGCGCGCTTCGGGCGGGCGACGGCCGAGCAGGTGGTGACCCACGTCGAGGAGCGGATGGCTGCGCCGCGCGAGCGGGGCTTCCGGGCGCGGTTCGCGGGCCGGGAGTTCCAACCCGGCCAGGAACGGGACTTCGCGCTGGGTTTTCTGTCGCAGTTCACGCAGCCGATGGGCATGGGCGCGGCGGGCGCGGCCCCGATGGGCATGGGCGGCATGACCGGTATGGGCATGGCGGGCCCGACGGGCATGAGCAGCTCGGTGGGCGCGGCGGGCATGAGCGGGATGTCCGGTACGGGCGGCATGGGTGGCGTCGGCACGGGCGGCATGGCGGGCTCGATGGGCATGGCGGGACAGCAGCCGATGGGCTACGGATCGGCGGGAGATGCGCACGGGACCGGCCTGTTCGGCACGATGCTGGGCTATGACCCGCTCGCCAACTCCGAGTTCGAGCTGAACCGCGAGAGCCGGGGCGGCATCCTGTCGGTGTGGAGCCGCAGCTCGCGGTCCTACTTCAGCGGTCTGGAGGACGCGCTGTCGCTCAACGGCGACGTGCGGACGACGATGATCGGGGCCGACTACTCGCGCGGTGCGCTGACGATGGGCCTGTCGGTCGGCCGCACCCTCGGCCTGGGCGGCTACAGCGGCCCGAGCGGCGGGCAGATGACGACGTCGATGACCGGGTTCTACCCGTGGGTGGGCTACCAGGTCAACGACCGGGTGTCGGTGTGGGGGGTGACCGGCTACGGCGCGGGCGCCTTGAGCCTGACGCCGGACGGCCAGACGGCGCTCGAGACGGGCGTGTCGATGGCGATGTCGGCGGTGGGGACGCGGGGCGAGCTGATCGGCTCGCGCGCCACCGGCGGGTTCGCGCTCGCGTTCAAGGCCGACGCGCTGTGGGTGGGCGCGGCCAGCGACCTGCTCGACGGTCCCACCGGCCGGCTGAACGCCTCCGAGGCGGGCGTGACGCGGGTGCGCACGGCGCTGGAGGGCTCGCGGGGCTACACCCTGGGCGACCGGCTGTCGCTTCGGCCCAGCGTCGAGGTGGGGCTGCGGCGAGACGGCGGCGACGCCGAGACCGGGGCGGGCATGGACGTGGGCGGCGGGCTCGCCTTCACCGACACGGTGACGGGGCTGTCGCTCGACGTGCGGGTGCGGACGCTGGTGGTGCACCAGGCCGAAGGCTTCCGTGAGAGCGGGATGTCGCTGTCGCTCGGGTGGGACCCGACGCCGTCGAGCCCGCTGGGGCTGACGGCGCGGGTGGCTCCGTCGTGGGGCGGGCAGGCGCAGGGCGGCGCCCAGGCGCTGTGGAACAGCCAGATGGCCTACGGGATGGGCTCGCACCAGATGTACGGGGCCGGCGACCGGGTCGACGCGGAGGTGGGCTACGGGCTGCCGGTGGGCGCGCGCTTCGTGGGGACGCCCAGGGTCGGGCTCTCGACCTCGCAGTACGGCCGGGACTACCGGGTCGGCTACGGGCTCGGCGTGCTGGAGCAGGGGAAGGTGACCTTCGATTTGAGCGCCGAGGCGCAGCGGCGGGAAGCCCAGATGCTGGGCGAAGCCAGCAACGGGTTCATGGGCCGGGCGACGCTCGGCTGGTAGGCCGGGGTCCGGGAGGAGCGAGCCGGGATGCCGCGCCCGAGCCCTCATGGCCAGCTTCGAGTACCTGGCGGACGGGCACCACGTCGATGACGCGGCGAACCTGATCGCCTGCACGTGCGCCGACTTCCGCGACCCCGCGGAGCGGCCCCCGACTGCGGTCCCGCGGAGGGCCTCGTCGAAGCGCTACGCGGTTCTGGACCGCGCGGCCATCCGGCTCTCGACGCCGGGCTGCTTCCTCCAGCAGGGCGAAGGACTCGCCGGCAGCGGCGAACCGCACCACCGGGCGGACGGCTGGATGTACCGGGCGTCGATCGAGCCGGAGACAGCCGAGGAGCAGGCCGCATGGCGCGCGGCGGCTCCCCTTCCCCGCCGGGTCACCGTCAAAAGAAACCGGCAAGGCGCGCGAGGCGGCTGCGTCACGTCGTGCGCGCCGTGCAGCGTAGTCGTGCGCACGGCGGCCGGCTCCGGCCGAATCCGTACGCATCCGCATGCCGCGCGGAAAGTGACTACCGCTTGTGCCACAGACCGGGACTCTCGTTTGGGGAACCTGCTACAACGCCGGTGCGTGCCTGATTCGGCAGCCCGCCGGCCCGACGGCCGGCGCGTCGTGATGCAGGAGGGACCCAGCGATGGCGCAGCTCTTGACGGTCCGGGCGGTAGCGGCCCAGCTCGCGGTTTCCAGGTCGAGCGTCTACAAGATGCTCGATGGCGGCGTG
>JAPOVI010000049.1 GCA_026708265.1 Acidobacteriota bacterium | reverse complement strand
CTGGGGGGTACGGGGTGCCGTGGGCGACCCAGCGGGGCGCCACCGAGCTCTCCGACCCCGTCGAGGTCGCCAGCGTCCAGTTCCGCCGCACCTCGCCCGAGTACTTCATCGACTGGCACACCGCCCCGCGCCGGCAGTACGTCATCACGCTGGCGGGGGAGAGCGAGGTCGAGCTCGGAGACGGCACGAAGGTCCGCCTGCACCCCGGCCACATCCTGCTCGCCGAGGACACCACCGGCCAGGGACACATCTCGCGCGCCATCGGCAGCGAGGACCGGATCTCCATCTTCCTGCCGCTGGCCGAGCAGTAGCGCGGCCCGCATGCCGCGCCGCCCGTCGGCGAGCTCTTGCGCGCGTGGGACAATCCCACCTATGGCGGGACTGGACCAGCGGATTCGAAGCGCCGCGGAAGTCAACACCCCCTTCCGCCGGCGAGGTTCCGGCGGATCTCGCGATATCTCCGCGTTGCGAGTCCGGAGGGTCGGCCCCGCGCACAGAACGCAAGTCCCTTCAGATCGCGGTGAGGCCGTTCCACGACGACCCGCCCCTGGCCGTCCAATCTGGCTTCGAGCGTCGCCAGGGCGGATCCGAAGCGGGCATCCCCCCTCGCGCGTTCGAAGAACGACAACACGTAGACGTAGAAGAACAGGTTGTACCGCAGGAAGGGGTACTCCACTTTCAGAAACCGGCTCCCAATGCCCCAGTGACACGGTCCCGCCGGCAGCCGCGACTCCCAGTGGTCGAGCAGGGACTCCACCGCTCGCCCGACCACCTCGTTGCCGCGCCGGTACGCGGGAACGTGGCGGACGACGTCGAGGACGTTCAGGGTTGCACCGGGGTTGGCGCACTCCGTCTCCGCCCCGCGACCGAACCGGGTGAAGTTGCAGCGCCATCCTCCGGTATCGTGCGCGGCCCCCATGAGATA
The DNA here is from genome assembly GCA_026708265.1 of Acidobacteriota bacterium. Taxonomy (GTDB): domain Bacteria; phylum Acidobacteriota; class Vicinamibacteria; order Vicinamibacterales; family UBA8438; genus JAGWAJ01. Next base: position 31,983 of record JAPOVI010000049.1, on the reverse strand, counting down.
GGCCATCGTCCGCTGCACCGCAGCGTGTCGCATCATCCCGAACCGGCACATCACGCGAGCGGCCTCGGCCGTGTAGCACGGGTAGAGCGGCGCCCTCGGGGCCAGGCGGATCCGGCCGTCCTCCCGGCAGGCGCCGAGGACGATCTCCAGCCCTCCGGCCACCGCCTCGTGGTCCGCCGGGACGCCGAGTTCATGGAGCATGCCGAGACACGCCAGGGTGCTGAACGGGTTGCCGACGTAGCACCGGCCATCCGGCGTCGCCCAGTAGTCCGCTCCGTTGTCGCGACGTCGCGCGAGGATGGCCTGGACGTCCGATTCGTTCTCCGGCATCGCGAGTTCTGCCGCATCCGGCAACACGTCGCAGCATACTCCCGACCCGCACCGGATCGCTCGTCACTGCGCCGAGCGTTCGTGCGGCGCGCGAGGGAATCGAAGTGCCGGTACGAATCGCGTACCGCACCGCCCGTTGACGGGTCCTTGCGCGAGTGGGACAATCCCACCCATGGCGACGGTACGAGCGGATTCGAAGCGGCGCGTGGTCGTTCCGGGAGCCAGGCCGGGGGACGTCTTCGACATCCAACGCCAGGACGATCACCGGTATCTGTTCGTCCGCCTGCAGCGTCCCGCGGCAGCACCGAAGATGACGCGCGAGGAATGCCTGGAGGCGATTTCCCGGTATCCCCTGCCGGTGGGCATGTCCTGGGAGCAGCTCCGAAAGCTCACGCGCGAGCCATGACGCTGCTCGACACCAACGTGCTGATCTACGCGTCGGAGCGCGGATCTCCGCATCACGCATGGGCGCGCGCAACCGTTGTAGAGGCCGTTGTCGCCGAAGGAGCGGCGATCAACACCGTCTGCCTGGCGGAGTACTGCGTCGGCGTGGACGATTGCTCGACGGTGGCGGATCGCGTACGGGCCTGGGGCATCGGGATACTCGATCTGCCGGCCGCGGCGGCCGACCCTTGTGCAGCGGCCTACAACCTGTACCGCGCACAGCGGTGGCGGCAGACCGGCTCGGCGGCACCGCGAGTCCCGTTACCCGACTTCTTCATCGGCGCGCATGCGCAGGTCATGGGCTGGACGCTGGCGACGGCAGACGCTCGCCGGTTCAGGACCTATTACCCGTCCATCCGGCTGACGACGCCGTAGGCGCCAGCCACTTCGCCAACGGGGCCGCGGGGACCAGGAGCAGGCAGATGGACACGCTGCGTCATGAATCGCGGTGGGGCTGGGCCTTGGCCGTCGGGGCGCTGGCGGTCGCGCCGGCACCGGGCCTGTCAGCACAGTCGGCGGTCGAGTTCGTTCCGGTGACCGACGCGATGCTGCAGGACCCCGCTCCCGGCGACTGGTTGACGTGGCGCCGGACGCTCGACGGCTGGGGCTACAGCCCGCTCGACCAGATCGATCGGGACAACGTGCACCGCATCCGGATGGTCTGGTCGCGCGGGCTCGCGGAAGGCCGGCAGGAGGGGACGCCGCTCGCCTACGGGGGCGTCCTCTACATGCCGCAGTCGAGCGACGTCATCGAGGCCATCGATGCCGTCAGCGGCGATCTCGTCTGGCAGCACCGGCGCGATCTGCCGGAGGACGTCTACGAGTTCGTCGGCGGCAACGCGCGGAACAACCGCAACATCTCCATCTACGACCGCTTCATCGTCAACACGAGCGACGACGACTACATCTTCGGGCTCGACGTCGCGACCGGCGAGATCGCCTGGGAGACCGAGATCTTCGACTACCGCGTGATCCCCGCCGGGCACAGTTCGGGGCCGATCGTCGCGGACGGCAAGGCCATCTCCGGGCGGAGCTGCCGCCCGCGCGGCGGCCCGGAGTCGTGCGTCATCGTCGCGCACGACGCCCGCACCGGGGAGGAGCTGTGGCGGCGGCGCACCGTCCCGGCGCCGGGCGAGCCGGGCGACGAGACGTGGGGCGGGGTGCCCTACGAGGAGCGGATCCACGTCGGCACGTGGATGCCGGGCAGCTACGACCCGGAGCTCCGGCTCTTCTACCAGGGCACGTCGGTCACGTCGCCGGCGCCCAAGTTCTTTCTCGGGGGGATCGAGAACTCGCACCTGTACCACAACTCGACGCTGGCCCTCGACATCGATACGGGCGAGATCCGCTGGTACTACCAGCACCTGAACGATCACTGGGACCTTGACCACCCGTTCGAGCGGATTCTCGTCGATACCGCCGTGGCGCCCGACCCCGCCGCCGTGAGCTGGATCAACCCGCGCCTCGAGGCCGGCGAGACGCGCCAGGTGCTGACCGGGATACCGGGCAAGACCGGCATCGTCTACACGCTCGACCGCGCGACGGGCGAGTTCCTCTGGGCGCGGCCGACGGTGACCCAGAACGTGATCAGCGACATCGACGGGGCCACCGGCGACGTGACCGAGAACGCCGAGGTGGTCTTCAGCGCCGAGGGCCAGGACGTGCTCGCCTGCCCGACCTGGGTCGGCGGCAAGGACTGGGAGGCCGGCGCCTACAGCCCGCGGACCAACACCATGTACATGCCGCTCCGCAACGCCTGCGCGCAGATGATGGCGACGCGCGACGGCGGGATGGCGCTCTACGCGCTGGCGGTGCGGACGCAGTTCGCGCCGGGCGAGGACCAGCTCGGCACGGTGCAGGCGATCTCGGCCGAGACCGGCGCCACGCGCTGGATGCACGAGCAGCGGACGGCGACGATGTCGCTGGTCGCCACCGGCGGCGGGCTGGTCTTCGGCGGCGATGTCAACGGCCGCTTCCGCGCCTTCGACGACGAGACCGGCGAGGTGCTGTGGGAGATCAACCTCGGCTCGTCCGTCACCGGCTTCCCGATCACCTACGCCGTCGACGGCCGGCAGTACGTGGCCGTCAGCACCGGCACGGCGGGGACCGCGTCGAGCTTCATCCGCCTGACCCCGGAGATCACGCCGAGCGCCGGCAACAACCTGTTCGTCTTCGCCTTGCCGTGACGATCGATGGGGGTTCCGGCAGCGTCCTGGGCCCGGCCGGGGCGCCGGCTCGGGGCAGACCGTTGGCGCGTTTTCTGCGGCGAATCGAGCGGCAGGCCGCAGAGGGCAGGACCTCGCATGCGCTACGCTGATCGGCGGTGACGACAAGGCGCCGCCTCCCCATCGGCCTGCAGACCTTCCGCGAGCTCCGCGAGGAGGACTGCTACTACGTCGACAAGACAGGCTTCATCGCGCGGCTGCTGGACGAGGGAAAGCACTACTTCCTGTCGCGCCCGCGGCGCTTCGGGAAGAGCCTGTTCCTCGACACCCTCAAGGAGCTGTTCGAGGGCAACGAGCCGTTGTTCGCCGGCCTCCACATCCACGATCGCTGGGACTGGTCGGTGCGCCATCCCGTCGTCCGGCTCGACTTCGGCGCCGGGCACTTCGGCGAACCCGGGTACGTGCACACCAGTGCGATGGCGCAACTGGCCGCGGCCGCGGAAGACGCCGGGGTCGCGGTGCGTTACGACACGGCGCCGGAGCGCTTCCGCGACCTGCTTCGCGCGCTGCATGCGCGGACCGGCCGGCGGGTCGTGGTGCTGGTGGACGAATACGACAAGCCGATCCTGGACGCGCTGGAGGCTCCCGCGGTCGCGCGCGGAAACCGGGACTATCTGCGCGGGCTCTACGGGACAATCAAGTCCAGCGACGCCCACATCCGCTTCACCTTCCTGACCGGGGTCAGCAAGTTCTCGAAGGTGAGCGTGTTCTCGGGCCTCAACAACCTCACCGACATCACGCTGGACCCCTGCCATTCCGCCATCTGCGGCTACACCGAGGCAGACCTCGACACGGTGTTCGCCCCGGAACTGGCTGGTCTGGACCGGGAACGGATTCGCGAGTGGTACAACGGCTACAACTGGACGGGGGACGACGGGGTCTACAACCCGTTCGACATCCTGCTGCTGTTCCGCCGGGGCACGTTCGCCGCGCACTGGTTCGAGACCGGCACACCGGCCTTTCTGGTTGAGACGCTGTTCCGGCGCCGGGTGAGCTCGCTGGAGCTGGACGGCATGTTGAGCAGCGACGAGCTCCTGTCCTCGTTCGAGGTCGACGCCATCGCCCCCGAGGCGCTGCTGTTCCAGACCGGCTACCTGACGATCAAGGACGTGCAAGACCGGGGCGGCGTCCGCCGCTATCGCCTGGGCTATCCCAACCGGGAGGTCCGACAGAGCTTCAACCAGAGCCTACTGCGGCAGCTCGTGCAGGATGCGACGCGCCAGACCTCCAACAGCGATCGGTTGTACGGGCTGATGGAGGAGAACGACTTCGCGGGCATGCAGGCGCTCTTCCAGGCGTTCTTCTCGAGCATTCCCTACGAGTGGTACACGAGCAACGCCATCGCCGGGTACGAGGGCTACTACGCCAGCGTGTTCTACTCCTACTTCGCCGCGTCGGGCTTCGACGTCACGGTCGAGGACTCCAGCAACCGCGGGCGGGCGGACATGGCGGTACGCTTCGCCGGCCACGTCTACCTGTTCGAGTTCAAGGTGGTGGAGCAGGCGAGCGAAGGCGCCGCTCTGGCGCAGCTCCGGGAGCGGGGCTACGCCGACAAGTACCGCGCGACGGGCGAGCCGATCCACCTGATCGGCGTGGAGTTCAGCAGTTCCACGCGCAACGTGACCGCCTTCGCGGTGGCGCATGCCTGACGCCCGGTATCGATGTCTCTCCGCGCTCGATCGTCAACCAGATCAAGAGCCTCCTCCAAGATTGCACCCGCTGCCGTAGGCAGAGCGCGCCGCGACGGGAAGCGTACCGATCCCGGCTCGCCGGGGGAGGGTTCAGGTCTTCTTCCCGAGGTGCCCCACGAGACCCCAGACGAAAAGTCCCACTCCGGCCAGGCCCACGACGAGTCCGACCGGTAGCAGGACCATCGTTACGCCCAGTCCGAGGCCGGCGATCATCAAGACGAGCCCGATGGCCACAGCCGCCACGTGGCTCAGAAGTCCCTTCATGGCTGTTCCTCGCCTTCCCCTGCCGCTTGCGGCGCCATCGTACCTCAACGCGACCGCGCGAGCTTGCGGTCGCGTTGGGAGTCTGCGGGGGCAGGGAGTCGTGCGTCGGCGGTTCTGCGGGGCAGACTCCTGGGCCTGACCCTCTCCGTCATCTGATACAGTGCCACTTCGGTACCAGCGTCATGCGCATTCCGCCGGGCGGGATTGAGGGCTGGCCATGAGCGAGCAGGAGGGGCGGCGCCGGCTCGCCCGCGCCACCGGATCGGTGGGGGCGGTGTTGTTCGTGGCCGTCATGGCGTTCGCCGTGCTGGCCACTCGGGCGCTCGTGTACGGCGCCGACGTGTGGGGCTGGCTGCTGTTCGTCGCGCTGGTGGGCGGCGTGGCGCTACGGGCGTTCGTCGTCCTCGCGTCGATGCTCTGGGGCGTGCGGCTGGCGGACTGGGTCCTCCTCCGCCGCCGGCCCCCCACCGGGGTCGACGACGGTTGACCGCCGCCGCCGGTCGAGGCCCGGCGCATGGCGCCGGTCCGCGGCACCCGCTCCGGGGCGGGTGAGCCGGCTCACCCGGCGGACTGCCCCTTCGACGCGAGTGCGTACGAATCCCGGACGAGATCCCGGAGCACGTCGACGTCGACGTCCTCGAGCCGCTTGATGTAGAGGCACGACTTCCCGGTCGTGTAGCGGCCGAGCTTCTCCATCAACTCGGCGTGCCGCTGGAAGCCGGTCTGGATGTAGACGGTCAGGCTCTGCTTGCGGGGGGAGACGCCGGTCGCCATCCAGTCGCCCTCGCGGCCCGTCGCGTAGCGGTAGTGGTAGCTGCCGAAGCCGATGATGCTGTCGCCCCACATCGCCGGCGGCTTGCCCGTGACCTCGGCCATCAGCGCGACGACGGCGCGGCAGTCGTCGCGGCGCTTCGCGTTCTCGATGCCGTCGAGGAACGCCGCGACGTCCGCGTCGTTCTTCCGGGTCTTCAACTCGGCCATGCGCCGCTGTTCGGCTCCGGATTCTACTCGGGGGCCGGGAACCAGGCGATCATCCGTCCCCGGTTCGTCCCCAGCCAGATCTCGCCGCCGATGCGGATGGCCGCCGTCGACGCGGCGAACCCGTCGATGCGCGGATGCTGGAAGATGCGGCGGACCTCCAGCGTCTGCGGGTCGATGACGGCGACGTTCGAGGTCTCCTCGGGCGTCCCGAAGTTGCCGTGGCCGGCGGCGAGAATCTGCGCTCCCCCGCCGACGAAGCGCAGGTTGTCGGGCCGGAAGCCGATCGGCACCACGTCCCGCTGGCGGGGCGTGCGGCCGCGCGACAGGCGGGTCAGCTTCTCGCCCCGCCAGCCGGCGACGTAGAGCCACGCGCCGTCGGGGGAGATCTCCAGGCCGTTGGGCGTGGTGTCGCCCGTGCCGGGGATGACGGACCAGCCGCCGGCGGCGCTCCACTCCCACACGTCCCCGGTGGACGTGCTCGTCGCCGCGAAGCCGCCCTCCGGAAGCGCCACCACCGAGTTCAGCCGCAGCCCCTCGGGAGCGACCGCGCAGCCGACCCACGCGAGGGTCATCGGCGCGGCCCCGGCGTCGAGCTCGAAGACCTCGATCGACTCGCGCCGGCCGTGGTGGACGACGTACAGATCGTGCACGTCGCCCGCGCCCGGCTTCAGGTACAGGCCGTGGGCCCGGAACTCGTCGTTGTCGAGCTCCTCCGCCTCCAGGGGGCCGGGACAGCTGGGGTAGGTCGCCGCGTCGAGCCGCTCCGTGCGGTCCGGGGTCGGGAAGAGGACGGACGTGGTCTTGTCGGCCACGTTCACGAGGTGGATGCGGCCGCCCTCCTGGTTCCCGGACGCCACCACCCATTCGTCCCCCGGGACGATCGCCAGGTCCTCCGGGCCGATCAGGTCGCAGATGAAGCGGATGTCTCCGGCGGGCTCGCAGCCGGCCGCCTCCTGCCCGGCGACGACCCAGCCCCCCGACGCCAGCAACAACCACGCACACAGGGCGATCGAGGTTCGTGCTCTCACGAAGTGCCTCCTGAAACGGTTTCGGGGGATCATACCCGCGAGAATGCGCCTCGTGATTCGCACGCCGGCGGTAATGCTCCTCGCAACGCTCGTCGCCCCGCCGCTCGCCGCTGCCGGGCCGCAGACCCGAGCGACAGGAGCGCAGACGGAGGACGAGACGACGGCCGGCCGGGGGGCGGAGTCGCAGCCGCCGACCGTCGGGGGGTTCCGCGTCGATGCGGCGATCATCGACGGTCCGCCGCCGCCCGTCCCGCCGGCCGTGATGACGCGCGACCAGGCCGGGCGCGCGACGGTCCGGGCGATCCGACTCGACGAGGGCCTCCGGCTCGACGGCGTCCTCGACGAGCCGGTCTACGCGGCGGTGCCGGCCATCACCGGCTTCATCCAGCAGTTGCCGGACCCCGGAGCGCCCGCCACCGAGCGGACGGAGGCGTGGATCCTCTTCGACGCGACGAACGTCTACGTCTCGGCGCGCGTCTGGGACTCGGCGCCGGAGAGTCGCTGGGTCGCGAACGAGATGCGCCGCGACACCAGCCAGTTGCGCCAGAACGACACCTTCACTGCCTTCTTCGACACGTTCTACGACCGACGCAACGGCTTCAACTTCTACACCAACCCCCTCGGGGCGCGCTCCGACTCGCAGTTCACGAACGAGGGCAACCCCAACAACGACTGGAACCCGGTGTGGGACGTGCGGACCGGCCGCTTCGACGGCGGCTGGACGGTCGAGATGGAGATTCCGTTCAAGACGCTGCGCTACCGGTCGGAGCCGCCGCACGTCTGGGGCATTCAGCTCCGGCGCGCCATCCGCCGCAAGAACGAGTGGGTCTACCTGACGCGGCTCCCGGTTTCGGCCGGCGGCGGGAGCGGGGCGGCCGGCATCTTCCGCGTGTCGGCGGCAGGCTCCCTGGTCGGGCTCGAGCCGCCGCCCGCCAGCCGCAACATCGAGGTCAAGCCGTACGCGATCGGCGGGGTGACCACCGACCTGACCGCGGCCCCCGCGATCGAGGACGAGGCCAGCGGCGACGCCGGCATCGACGTCAAGTACGGCATCACCCAGAACCTGACCGCCGACTTCACCTGGAACACCGACTTCGCGCAGGTGGAGGTGGACGAGCGGCAGGTCAACCTGACCCGCTTCCCGCTGTTCTTCCCGGAGAAGCGCGAGTTCTTCCTCGAGGGGCGCGGCATCTTCGGTTTCGCGCGTGGCGGCGTCACCCGCCGGCCGGGCGGTCCGGGCGGCCGCCCCGGGGGCGGCATCTTCGGGGACGTGAACGTGCCGCAGCTCTTCTACAGCCGGAGGATCGGCCTCGAGCGGGCCGCCGACGGCGCGTCGCGCGTGGTACCCATCGTCGGGGGCGCGCGCGTGACGGGGAAGGTCGGCCCGTTCGACGTCGGGGCCCTAAACCTCCAGGCCGGCGACGAGCGACTGTCCGCGACCGAGCCGACCAACTTCACCGTCCTCCGCCTGCGGCGCGACATCCTGCGGCGGAGCTCCGTCGGCGCGATGCTCACCAACCGCTCCGTGTCGCGCATCGCGCCCGGCTCCAGTCAGGCCTACGGCGTCGACGCCACGTTCGCCTTCTTCGACAACGTCAGCTTCCTCGGCTACTTCGCGCGGACGCGCGTCCCGGGCCCCGACCACCGGGACCGGGACACGAGCTATCAGGGCCGGTTCGAGTACGCGGCCGACCGCTACGGGGTCGTCGCGGACCACCTGGTGGTGGAGGACAACTTCCTGCCGGAGGTCGGCTTCCTGCGGCGCGACAACTTCCGGCGCAGCTTCCTGTCGGGACGCTTCAGCCCCCGGCCGCAGTCCATCGAGAGCATCCGGCAGTTCAGCCTCGACGCGAGCCTCGACTACATCGTGACGGCCGACCGGGGGCACCTGGAGACGCGCCAGGGCATGGTGACCTTCCAGACCGAGTTCGAGTCGAGCGACCGGCTGACGGTGACGGCCACCGACACCTACGAGTTGCTGGTCGAGCCGTTCACGCCTCCCGGCGCGGCATTCTCGATCCCGGTGGGAGGCTACGGCTTCGCCGACGTCCAGGTGGCGTACGGCATCGGGCAGCAGCGGCGCGTCAACGGGCAGGTGGCGGTGCGGCGCGGGGCCTACTTCGGGGGCGACCTGACGACGGTGGAGTTGAGCCAGGGACGCATCGGCCTGCTGCCGCAGATGTCGGTGGAGCCGATCGTCTCGTTCAACTGGATCGACACCCCGTACGGCGTGTTCCGGACGAACCTGGGCGTGACGCGCGTGAACTACGCGTTCAATCCGCGGATGTTCTTCAGCGGGCTGCTGCAGTACAACTCGGCCGACCGCTCGTTCAGCAGCAACCTGCGGCTCCGGTGGGAGTACAGCCCGGGCAGCGAGCTGTTCGTCGTCTACACCGACGACCGGGACGTGACGGGCAGCCTGCGGCCCGACCGGGGCTGGCACCTCCGCAACCGCGGCCTCGTCGTCAAGCTGAACCGGCTCTTCCGCTTCTGACGGGCACGACCGCGCGGATCGCGCCCGGCGACCGGTGCTTCGCGCGGTGCCGCACACCCCTCGCCCGGCGCCTGCGCCGCGGAACGGCGACGCCGGGGTACGCGCCGGCGCGGACTCCCGCCGCGCCCGCTGCGCCCAACGGGCGGTCCGGGTGCGCACCATCGGCGGGCGGCGCTATGATGAGCCACTGTGACTCCGTCTTCGGGACGGCAGGCGTCCCGGGACGCTGGCGAAGACGGCCCCAGAAGCCCGGCACGGCTGCCGAAAGGAGCGCTCCGATGACCCGCCGACACGTCGCTTACTCGCTGCTGGCGTTCGCGTCGCTACTCGTCGTGCCCGCGGCCGTGGCACAGGAGACTGCTTCCGCGCCGCGGACGCCGTGGGGGCATCCCGACCTGCAGGGGGCGTGGACCAACACCACCACGACGCCGCTCGAGCGCCCCGACGATCTCGAGGGCCGCGAGTTCCTCACCGAGGAGGAGTGGGCGGAGAGGAATCCCGGCTCCGGGATATCGGCGTACGACGCCGGCGCCTACAACGACTACTGGCTGGAGAAGGGCGAGCTCTCGATGCGCACGTCACTGGTCGTCGATCCGCCGGACGGGAAGCTCCCGGCGTTGATTCCCGCGGAGGAGGAACGCGTGAACGCCCGGCGCGCGGCCGCGGCCGGGGGCGGGGGACCCGCCTCGGTGCACTCCTTCAACGCGTACGATCGGTGCATCACGCGCGGGCTGCCGGGCGCCATGATGCCGGGGTTCTACAACCACAACTACCACATCGTGCAGACGCCGGATCACGTGGCGATCCTCGTGGAGATGGTGCACGAGGCGCGCATCGTCCCGCTGGACGGCACGCCCGTCTCGGGAGTCCGGCAGTGGCTGGGGGATTCGCGCGGCCGGTGGGAAGGCGACACGCTCGTCGTCGAGACGACCAACTTCGCCGGGAAGGTGACCGCGCGCGGCCTGACCGCGTTCGGCGGGACCGAGGGGCTCACGGTGGTCGAGCGCTTCACCCGCGTCGACGACGACACCATCGACTACCGGGTGACGGTCACGGACCCGGCCATCTGGTCGGGGCCCTGGACGGCTTCGATCCCGATGACGGCCATGGAGGGCACCCTGTTCGAGTACGCGTGCCACGAGGGGAACTACGCGATGGGCAACATGCTCGCGGGCGCCCGGGCGGAGGAGGCGCGCTGACGATCGCGCCGGTGAGCGGTCCGGGCGCGGCATCGATGGATGCCGGGCACGGGTGGCGGCCCGCGACCACCGACGAGGAGGAGGGCGGAGAGTGACAGGCGAGAAGGAGCAGCTCGACCGAGCCGAGCGCCTGCACACGGCGATGCTCGTCGCGGACCAGCTCGACCGGATCGCGGATCGGCTCGACCGTGGAAGGAAGCGGGAGGTCTGGTTCGCCATCGCGCTGGCGCTGGGCGGCGCCGCGGCCGGCATCGTGGCCGCCGGCGTGCTCGTCACCATGGGGGTGGAATTCACGCTGCAAGCCGTTCTCGGCTGGGCGGTGGGCGTCTGGACGGGGGCCGTCCTCGGCCTGGCCGGCGCCGCCACCCGCGCCGGGGTGGAGATTCGCTCCGCCGCCGCGGGCCGGGAACCGGGCGCCCCATGAGCCAGTACGACGCCATCGCCGACCTGTACCAGCAGTCCAAGCGACTGCCGTTCCGCTCGGCGATCGAGCGCTACACGCTGTTCGACGCGCTTGGGGACATCCGGGGCCTGACGATGCTGGACCTGGCCTGCGGCGGGGGCTTCTACACCCGCCTGCTCAAGCGGGCCGGCGCGGCCGCGGTCACGGGCGTGGACGTCTCCCGGGAGATGATCCGGCTGGCCGAGCAGGAGGAGGAGCGGGAGCCGCTCGGCTGCCGGTTCGTCTGTCGGGACGCGGCGGACTTCGAGCCGACCGCGGGCGCCGCGGACGTCGTGGTGGCCATGTACTTCCTGCACTACGCCGGAACGCGCGACAAGCTGGTCCGTTTCTGCCGGGTCTGCCACCACGCGCTGCGGCCGGGGGGACGCATCGTCGGATTCAACGACAACGTCATGCGTCCTCCCCGGGGAACCGTGTCGTTCCGCCAGTACGGCATCGAGAAGACCGGCCCCCGCACTCCGTACGAAGGAGCCCCGATCCGCTACCGGCTCACGAACGACGACGGGTCCGAGCTCGAGTTCAACAACTTCTACCTCGAGCCGCAGACCTACGACGAGGCGTTCCGGGAGACCGGATTCCGCGAGTTCCGGTGGCTCGGCGTCTCCCTGGAGCCCGGGGAGCGCGGCAATCCCTTCTGGGACGATTTCCTCCGGGACCCTCCCGTCATCGCGTTCTCCGCGACGAAGTAGTGCGATCCGCAGGCTTCGGACGCACGACGAACCCGTAGCAGGGCCGGATCCGGGCGGACGGAGGACGAGACGCATGAGCAGATTCCGCGTGGGGCCGGGCTTCCTCGTCGCCGCCGCCTTCATCGGACCCGGCACCATCGTGACCGCGAGCCGGGCCGGCGCGGGCTACGGGACCGCCCTGCCCTGGGCGGTCCTGTTCTCGGTGACCGCCACCGTCACCCTGCAGACCATGGCGGCGCGGGTGGGCCTTGCCGGCCGCCGCGGCTTCGCCGAGGCCATCCGCGACAGCGTGGCGCACCCGGTGCTGCGGTCCGGGGTCCTCGGTCTCATCGCAGTGACCATCCTGGTCGGGAACGCGGCCTTCCAGACCGGCAACCTGCTCGGCGCGTCGCTGGGCGTCAGCCTGCTGACCGGGTTGCCGCAGGGGCTGCTGGTGGCGATCGTGGGCGGGGTGGCCGGCGCCGTGCTGATGGCCGGGACCTACAAGACGATCCAGAACGCCCTGGTCGGCCTCGTGGCGCTGATGAGCGTGGTGTTCTGCGTCGTCGCCGCGCTGAGCGCGCCCGGCCTCGGCCAGCTTCTGTCGGGGATGCTGGTGCCCCGCGTACCGCCGGGGGCGCTGCTCACCGTGCTGGCTCTGATCGGCACGACGGTCATCCCCTACAACCTGTTCCTCCACGCGAGCGCCACGCTCGAGCGCTGGCCGGACGCGGCGCGGAACGACGAGAACATCCGCGAGAGCCGGCGCGACACCCTGTTCTCGGTGGCGCTCGGGGGCCTGACCACGGCCGCGGTCGTGATTGCCGCCTCTCCGCTGCTCGGGCAGGGAGCCGACGCGGCCGATGCGGCGACGGTCGCGGCGCGCCTCGAGCCGCTGCTCGGCCGCGCCGCGCCGTTGTTCTTCGGGGTCGGGCTCTTCTCGGCCGGCCTCACCTCGGCCATCACCGCACCGCTCGCTGCCGCCTACGCCGCGGGCGGCGCGATGGGCTGGGGAGGCGACCTCCGGAGCCGGCGCTTCCGGGCCCTCTGGGGCTTCGTGCTGCTGACCGGAATGTTCTGCGGGATCTTCCTCGGGGCGTCGCCGTACCAGATCATCCTCCTGGCCCAGGCCGGCAACGCGGTCGTCCTGCCCATCACGCTGGTGCTGCTGCTCATCGTGGCGAACCGCGGTGCGGTCATGGGGGAGCACCGCAACTCGCGCCTCGCGAACGTCCTCGGCGCGCTCGTCGTTCTCGTCATCTCCGGGCTCTCGCTGGTCCAGCTGGCCCGCGTGTTCGGACTCGCCGGATAGGGTCAGCGCCGTGGCACGGAGCGGACTACTGCCGGGTCGGTCGGATACCGAGGAGGGCCGGGCGAACACGGGTGGGTCGGGGCACGATTCGCCGGCCGTGATCGACATCCCGAGCGCGCTCGCCGGCCTCGTCGCGCGCATCGCGGCGACGGACCGGGTCGGCGTCGACACCGAGGCCGACAGCCTGCACTGTTACCGCGAGAAGGTCTGCCTGGTGCAGATCGGTCTCGACGAGGCGGACGAGCTCGTCGATCCGCTGGCCGCTCTGGACCTGGCGCCGCTGCTCCAGGCCTTGTCGGGCGTCGAGATCGTCATGCACGGCGCCGACTTCGACCTGCGCATGCTCTACCGGCTCGGATTCGGCGCCCCGTCGGCGGTGTTCGACACGATGATCGCGGCCCGGCTGACGGGCGCCCCCCGCTACGGCTATGCGGCGCTGGTGGCCGAGCACTTCGGCGTCGCGCTCACGAAGGGCCCGCAGACCGCCAACTGGGCGCTCCGGCCACTTCCACCGCGGCTCGCGCAGTACGCGCGCAACGACACGCACTACCTGCTGCGGCTCGCGGAGCGGCTCGGGCGGCGTCTCGACGAGCTCGGCCGCCGGGCGTGGCTGGAGGAGTCGTGCCGGCGCGTGGTCGACGCGGCGCGAGTGGTGCGCGAGCGGGACCCGGAGACCGAGTGGCGCGTGCGCGGCAGCCACGTGCTCCGGCCGCGCGCCGCGGCCGTGTTGCGCGCGTTGTGGCGCTGGCGGGAACGGGAGGCGGAGGCTGCGGATCGGCCGCCGTTCCACGTTCTCTCCAACGCGGACCTCGTCGACGCCGCGGGCAGGCTCGACCGCGGCGAGCGGGTCGCGCCCCGCGGGCTGCGGAGCGGACGCCTCGCGCGCTTCACGAGCGCCGTGGAGGAGGCCCTGGACCTCGACGAGGCCGAGTGGCCGCGCCGGCCGCCTGGCCGGGCGCGCCCGCAGTTCACGCGGGCCCAGGACCGGCGCGTCGCCGCGCTCCGCGGCCGGCGCGACCGGACAGCGAAGGAGCTGGGCATCGACGCCGACCTGATCGCCCCACGGGCGGCGCTCGAGCGGATTGCGGTCGAGGGCGACGCCGCCCGCGCTGCGCTCCTGCCGTGGCAGCAGGAGCTACTCGACGACTGACCGACGGCGTATGATCCGGGGTTGCGCGCCTGCCCGAGCGGAGAGGGTTGCCGATCAGGGCGGTGCCCGTTCGCAGCCTTGCCGGCCGCAGAGGCCGGGACAGGTGGACGCAGGTCGCGACGCACCCCGGAGCGCATCGAGGAGCAGAGGAAGGGAGCGATGAAGACCGTAGGGTTCGTCGGCTGGCGGGGGATGGTCGGGTCGGTGCTGCTGGATCGGATGGCGACGGAGGGCGACTTCACCGGGTTCGACCCGGTGTTCTTCTCGACCTCGCAGGTCGGCCAGCCGGGCCCGGCGGTGGGCGGACGCGACCCGGCGCCGCTCGGTGACGCGAAGGACGCGCGCGCGCTGGCCGGGACCGACATCGTGGTGACCTGCCAGGGCGGCGACTACACGCGGTCCGTCTACCGGGCGCTGCGCGACGGCGGCTGGAACGGCTACTGGATCGACGCCGCGTCGGCCCTGCGCATGCAGCAGACCAGCGTCATCGTCCTCGACCCCGTGAACCGGCGGGTCATCGACGAGGCGCTCGACTCCGGCACGCGGGACTTCATCGGCGGCAACTGCACCGTGAGCCTGATGCTGATGGGGCTGCAGGGACTGTTCGACCAGGGTTGGGTCGAGTGGATGACGTGCATGACCTACCAGTCGGCGTCCGGCGCAGGAGCTCGGCACATGACGGAGCTGGTCCGGCAGATGCGCGATCTCGGTGGCTGCCACGCGCCCGGGCAAACGGCGCTGGAGCTCGAGCGCCTCGTCACGGGTCGCATGCGGAACGGTGCGCTCCCCACGGAGCACTTCGAGGTGCCGCTGGCCGCCAGCCTCATTCCCTGGATCGGCGGCGCCGTGGACAACGGCCAGACCCGGGAGGAATGGAAGGCCGCCAACGAGGCCAACAAGATCCTGGGCACCGGGCGCTACGTGCCCATCGACGGGCAGTGCGTCCGGGTGGGCGCGATGCGATGCCACAGCCAGGCGGTGACGGTCAAGCTGACGGCGGACGTTCCCCTCGCCGACCTCGAGGCCGGGATCGCCGGCGCCAACGACTGGGTGGAGGTCGTACCGAACGACCGCGACGAGACGTACGACCGGCTGACGCCGGCCGCCGTCTCCGGCCACCTGCACGTACCGGTGGGGCGCATCCGCAAGACCACGTTCGGTCCCGACTACCTGACGTGCTTCACGGTGGGCGACCAGCTGCTCTGGGGCGCGGCGGAGCCCCTGCGCCGCATGCTGCTGATCCTCCTGGGAAGGCTCTGAGGCTCGACGGAGCGCCGCCGCCCGGCGCGTGCGCGCTCTCGGTCGGCGCGGGAGAAGCCATGGCAGGGCCATCGGAGATCGGGTGGGTGCACTACCTGCCCATCGCGACCACCGTCGTCGCGGCGGCGTTCGCGTGGACGCTGCTCCGCAAGTACCGGGTGCGGCCGACCCCGCACATCGGGTGGTGGGTGGCCGGCGTCGCCTGCTACGGCCTGGGCACGGCCCTGGAGTCGGTCGTCACGCTCGCCGGCAACACGGTGCTCCTGACGAAGCTGTGGTACGTCGCGGGCGCCGTCCTCGGCGGCTACCCGCTGGCCCAGGGGTCGCTCTACCTGCTGGCGTCCCGCCGCTTCGCCAACTGCGCCACCGCCGTCAGCCTGCCGTTCGTGGTGGCGGCGGGTGTGCTCGTGCTGCTCTCGCCGGCCGTGCCCGAAGCGCTGGAAGCGCATCGCCCCTCCGGCGCCGTCCTCGCCTGGGGATGGGTGCGCCTGCTCACCCCGTTCATCAACGGCTACGCCGTCGTCTTCCTCGTCGGGGGTGCGGCCCTCAGCGCGTGGCGCTTCTGGAAGACCACCAACGCCGGGCACCGTGCGGCGGGCAACGCCCTGATCGCGGCCGGCGCGCTGCTCCCCGGCATCGGCGGCTCGCTGGCGAAGGCGGGGCTCGTCGAGGCCCTCTATGTCGGCGAGCTCGCCGGCATCGTCCTCATCTGGGCCGGGGAGCGCGTGTGCGCAACCCGGCCGAGCGCGCGGCGCGCGCCGATCACGCAGGCTGAACGCGTCCCGGCGGGTTGAGGTCTCGCTCAGCCGGCGAGCGCCGCGCGCACCTCGGCGACGAATCGGCGCCCGGCGTCCAGGTCCTCGCGCGCGCCGCGCTCGTCGACCACGAAGGCCGGGGCGTAGTCGGCGTCCTCCCGGTACTTCTGGAGCCTCGCGATCAGCCGCGACGTGGACGGCTCGTACCGGCCGCTCCGGACGAAGTGGAGATTGAACAGGTGCTGCGCGCCGCCGTGCGTCCGAGGCTCGAAGCCCTCGGCGTAGAGTTGCGCGCGCACGGCGTGGAAGACGGCGAAGTAGACGCGTCCGATCGCGATACGCGGAACGCCGTCGCGAAGCAGCGCCTCCGCCGCGCGAAGCTCCTCGTCGGCGAGAGCGAGCTCGGCGCGCGCGCTCTCGCGGCGCCCTTCTTCCGTCACAGGCGCTGCCCTTCGCGCTCGATGTCCAGGACGAGCGCCCGCTCCTGCCGGCGCCAGCGCTCGAACGTCTCCCGGTCGAGGACGGTTGCCGACAGCGGCACGCAGTGCGCGAGCCCGATGTCCGCGGAGAGATCGATGACGTCGCGCCGCGTGCGCCAGTCGACCCGCTCCAGCACCACCGCGACGTCGACGTCGGAGTGTTCGCTCATCTCGCCGCGCGCGCACGATCCGAACAGCCGCACGTCGAGGAGCGCGTCGCCGTAGCGCGCGCGCAGGGCCGCGGCGAACCGTGCCGCGGCGGCGCGCGGCCCCACCGTCCGCCGCGGCGCCGCCGCTTCCGGCGGGTGTAGCGCGTTCTGCGCCCCACCGGCCGTGCGAGATCCGGAAGGACTCACGTCGAGACTCGACAACCGGATTCCAGCATACGATTCCGCTTGGCGGGATCGCCCTCGGCGCCGCCGGGGTCACCGGCGAGGACTTCCAGTATAGGGCGGCTCCTGCCGAACCCGTGCCGAGCGTGCCGGCGGCCGGTAGAATGCGACCGAGGGAAGCAACCCATCAGCCCGGCGGAGGTACCCATGCCCCTCGAGAGAACCCGATCGGCACTGTTCGCGCGCGCCGCGGTCGGCGTCGCGTTCCTGTCGCTCACGGCCGCACCGCAGGCGCAGGCGCCGATCGTGCAGCCCGGCGCGCCGGGCGAGCCGAGCCGCGAGATCACGGCCGCCGAGGCTTCCGACCTGGCCGGGATCCGCTTCACGGAAGCGGACGTCCGGTTCATGCAGGGGATGATCCCGCACCACGCGCAGGCGCTCGAGATGACCGCGCTCGTCGCGGAGCGGACGGCCGGCGAGACGATGCAGCGCCTGGCGCAGCGCATCGAGCTCTCGCAGGAAGACGAGATCGAGATGATGCAGGAGTGGCTGCGCTCCCGCGGGCAGGAGGTCCCGGGCGTCGACGCGCACCACGCCCCCGGCTGGGAGCCGATGCCGGGGATGCTCACCCCGGAGGAGATGGACCAGCTTGCCGCGGCGGAGGGGGTCGCGTTCGACCGGCTCTTCCTGGAGCTGATGATCAAGCACCATCAAGGCGCCGTGACGATGGTCGACAACCTCCTCGATCAGCGCGGCGCGGCGCAGGATTCCCAGCTCTTCGCGTTCACGAGCGACGTCACGTCCGACCAGACGGCGGAGATCGATCGCATGGACGCGATGCTCGCCGCCCTCTCGCCCGACCCGCGCGTGGGTCTCGCGGCCGGGTTCGCCGACGCCGGCCAGGCGCTGTGGAACATGGCCCTCGTCGCCACGCGGGCGAAGCCCGAGGGCTTCTACGATCCCCACAACCCGGCCGGGCGGCCGGTACCGGTCGAGCGGGATGAGGAGCCGGAGGAGGAGCCGACCGAGCCCGCGCCGGCCGGTGCGGGTGCGGCGGACGAGGACGCCGAGCGAGACGAGAATGCGGAGCACGAGGAGGGCCGGGACGAGGACGGCGCCGAGCAGGGTGATGAACCGCAAGCGGAGGGGGCGGCCGGGGAGGACGACGACGAGGAGGAGGACGCCCCAGAGCGGCGCGGCCTGCTCAACTTCGGCAACACCGACCTCGCCTTCTCCGGCGATCGCCTCTTCGTCGGCAGCCACCACGGCTTCAACACCTATCGCGTCGAGGTCCCGGCGTCGCCGCAGCTCGTGAGCTCCGTCGTCTGCCCCGGCGGGCAGGGCGACGTGTCGGTGGTCGGCAACCTGCTGATCATGTCGGTCGAGCAGACCCGCGGGCGGGTCGACTGCGGCCTCGGGGGCGTCGCCGAGCCGGTGAGCGAGGCGCGCTTCCGCGGCGTCCGCGTCTTCGACATCGGCGACCTGCGGATGCCGCGGCAGGTGGCGGCCGTGCAGACCTGCCGCGGCTCGCACACCCATACCGTGGTCACGGACCCGGACGACGACGGCAACATCTACGTCTACAATTCGGGCGCCGCCCCTGTCCGTTCCGGCGAGGAGCTCGACGGTTGCTCGGACGAGTCGCCGGCCGAGGACGCCGACACCGCACTCTTCCGCATCGACGTCATCCGCATCCCGCTCGCCAACCCGGAGGACGCGCGCGTCGTCAGCCGTCCCGCCGTCTTCCAGGATCCCGACACGGGCGACCTCGCGGGTCTGTGGCGCGGCGGAGACCACGGACCGGGCACGCAGCAGACGGCCGAGTCGAGCCGTTGCCACGACATCACGTCCTTCCCCGAGATGGGCATCGCGGCCGGGGCGTGCTCCGGGAACGGCATCCTGCTGGACATCTCCGACCGGGTGAATCCCGTCCGCGTCGACGACGTGGTCGACCCGGCGTTCGCCTACTGGCACTCGGCGACGTTCAACAACGACGGCACGAAGGTCATCTTCACCGACGAGTGGGGCGGTGGGGGACGCCCGCGCTGCCGTGCGTCCGACCCCCGCGACTGGGGCGCCAACGCCATCTACGACGTCGTCGACGGCAGGTTGGAGTACCGCAGCCACTACAAGCTGCCCGCCCCGCAGACCGAGCGGGAGAACTGCGTCGCCCACAACGGCTCCATCGTTCCCGTTCCGGGCCGCGACATCATGGTGCAGGCGTGGTACCAGGGCGGCATCTCGGTCTTCGACTTCACCGATTCGTCCAACCCGGTGGAGATCGCGTTCTTCGACCGCGGCCCGATCGACGCGGAGCGCTTCGTCATGGGCGGCTTCTGGTCGGCCTACTGGTACCGGGGCTACATCTACGGCACGGAGATCGCGCGCGGCCTCGATGTGCTGGAGCTCCTGCCCAGCGAGCACCTGACGGAGAACGAGATCGCCGCCGCCGCGTCGGTTTCTTCCCCCGTGTTCAACGCCCAGCAGCAGCGGCGCATCGAGTGGCCCGCACGGCCGGTCGTCGCGCGGGCGTACCTCGACCAGCTCGCCCGCAGCGACACGCTCGGCGCGGATCGACGCGCGGCGCTTGCGGCCCTGCTCGACCGCGTCGGCGACGCGGGCACGGACCCTGCGCTCGCGGCGGAGCTGACGTCGGCGGCGGAGGTCCTCGGGGACGACATGGCTGCCGCCCGCGGCCGGACGGAGCAGCGGCTCGTCGGCCTCGCGGAGACGCTGACGAGAATCGCGGAACGTTTGCAGTGAATGGGACCGCGCATGACCGGCAATGACCGCATCACCGTCGACCCGGATGTTCTGGTCGGCAAGCCGGTAATCAGGGGGACGCGGATCGCGGTGGAATTCGTCATCGAGCTGATGGCGCGGGGCTGGACGACCGAGCAGATCCTCACCGAGTATGACCACCTGACCACGGAGGACATTCGGGCCTGCCTGATGTATGCCAGCGACGTGCTCAAGTCCGAGCGTGTGTACCCGACGCCGCCTGCGGCGTGACGCGCGTGATGAGGATGATCGCGAACGAGAACATTGCCGGCGCGGTTGTTCGAGAGTTGCGTCAGCGGGGCCATGACGTGCTGTCGGTCCGGGAGTCGATGCGGGGGGCGGACGACCTTTCGGTCTTGCGCCGCGCGGAGAACGAACGGCGGTTGATCATCACGCATGACAAGGATTTCGGAGAGCTCGCATTCAGGGATGGTCACTTGGCGATGTGCGGAATCATCCTGTTTCGGCTCTTGGGCCCGACGCCGGCAGCGGACCAGCGCCGAGTGCTGGATGTCATCGACAGTCGAACGGACTGGATGGGGCACTTCTCGGTAGTTACCGACGACCGCATCAGAATGCGATCTCTGGGCTGAAGGATGTGGCGGCTCGTAGGTGAGGACGGGAGTTGACGATGGAGAGCAGGTCTACCGTTTGGCGGAGCGTGTGGATGCTCGGCATGGCGGTCTGGGCCCTCGCGTCGGGTACGGCGGTCGACGCGCAGCCCGCCGGCGACTTCGTGCCGGTCACCGACGCGATGCTCCAGGCGCCGGCGCCCGAGGACTGGCTGACGTGGCGGCGGACGACGGACAGTTGGGGCTACAGCCCGCTCGATCGGATCGACCGCGAGAACGTCGGCGACCTGCGGATGGTCTGGTCGCGAGGCCTCACCGAGGGGTTCCAGTCGGGCACGCCGCTCGCCTACCGCGGGGTGCTGTACATGCCGAACCCGAACGACGTGATCCAGGCGATCGACGCGGTGACCGGCGACCTCATCTGGGAGCACCGGCGCGACGTGCCGGACGACGTCGAGGAGTACGTGTTCGGCGCGCTCGCGTCGAACAACCGCAACATCGCCATCTATGACCGGCTCATCATCGACACGAGCGTCGACGACCACGTCTTCGCCCTCGACGCCGAGACCGGCGAGATGGTCTGGGAGACGCAGGTCCTCGACTACCGGGTGAACCCCGCCACGCAGGGCGCGGGGCCGATCATCGCCGGCGGCAAGGCGGTCTCGGGACGGAGCTGCTCGCCGCGGGGCGGGCCGGAGGCATGCGTCGTCGTCGCGCACGACGCGCTCACGGGCGAGGAGGTGTGGCGCCGGCGCCTGATCCCCGGGCCCGGCGAGCCGGGCGACGAGACCTGGGGCGGCGTCCCGTTCGAGGAGCGCTTCCACGTCGGCGCGTGGATGGTCCCGAGCTACGACCCGACGCTCGATCTGGTCTACGTCGGGACGTCGGTCACCGCCCCCGCCCCGAAGTTCATGCTGGGCGGGGTGGAGAACCAGCACCTGTACCACAACTCCACGCTGGCTCTCGACGCCGATACCGGCGAGATCACCTGGTACTACCAGCACCTGAACGACCACTGGGACCTCGACCATCCGTTCGAGCGCATCCTCGTCGACACCGCCGTGGCCCCCGACCCCTCGCAGGTGAGCTGGATCAACCCGCGGCTGCGGGCGGGCGAGCTGCGGCAGGTCGTCACCGGCATCCCCGGCAAGACCGGCGTCGTCTACACCCTCGACCGCGCGACGGGCGAGTTCCTGTGGGCGACGCCCACCGTCACCCAGAACGTCATCGGCAGCATCGACGGGGCGACGGGCGACGTGTCGGAGAACGCGGAGGTCGTCTTCACGGCGGTGGGCCAGCAGGTCTTCGCCTGTCCGACCTGGAACGGCGGCAAGGACTGGGAGGCGGGCGCCTACAGTCCGCTGACGAACACCATGTACATGCCGCTGCGCAACACCTGCGCGCGAATGATGGCGACCCGGGTCTTCCCGGACGACACGCCCCTCGAGGCCAACGAGAACCGCTCCGAGGTCTACGCCATCGCCTACCGCCACCAGTTGGCGCCCGGCACGGACAACGCGGGCACGGTGCGTGCCATCTCGGCCGAGACCGGCGCCACGGTCTGGCTGCACGAGCAGCGCGCGGCCACCATGTCGCTGGTCGCAACCGGCGGCGGGCTCGTCTTCGGCGGCGACGTCAACGGCCGCTTCAAGGCCTTCGACCAGGAGACGGGCGAGGTCCTGTGGGAGATCAACCTCGGCTCTGCGGTCACCGGCTTCCCGATCACGTACGCCGTCGACGGACGGCAATACGTGGCGGTCAGCACCGGCTCCGGGGGGACGTCGGCCCACTTCACCGGCCTGACGCCGGAACTCCGCCCGAGCGCCGGCAACAACCTGTTCGTCTTCGGCTTGCCTTGACGGCTGGCGAGCCGGACCAGCCGTGCGACCGGCCCAGAACTTGAGCGCCAGCTTGACCGCGCCCCTGCGGCGACCCCGACGGAAGGCGCGGGCGCTCTCGACGTCCTCGACACCGTGCTCACCGAGGTCGGCTCCCCCTCGCCAATCGGCACCAATCCCGGCGCCCTGCGGCGCCGCCAGCGCGACGCGAGGCGCCGTTCTCGGGCGCTGCGCGGCATCACGACCTGAAATTCATGAAGACAACACAAGATACAGCCGTACGCACATGCTGATTCTACGAACCGGTTTGGTAGGCTGGCGACGTAGCCGGGCGCCGACCACGATGGGGTCGTCGCCGACGGACAGGGAGAGTGCCATATGCATTTCGTGATCTTCGCGACGCATCGAGAGGGAACGGGACAGGAACGAGCCGGTCTGTCGGGGGCTTTCGCGGCGTATCTGCACGATGCCGGCTCCCATCCTGACGTAATCGTCCGGATAGGGGGTCCCACGCGCGACGGCGACGGAGAGTCCGTCAACGGCCTGCTCCTCGTGGTCGAGGCGCCCTCGCTCGGCGCAGCGCGGACCTTCGCCGCCGACAGCCCGTACGGTCAGGCCAACATCTTCGCGGAATTGCACGTCCGACCGTGGAACTGGTTGACGGGGCGCCCCGGCTAGGAGCTTGCGCCGCAGAACGCCAACGGAGTGCGTGCCGCGGCGCAAGCTCCTGGGACGGTGGGGGCTGGGGCCGACCCGGAGCCTGCGACGGGTTGGCGGCGCTAGTCGGAGCGCAAGTCACCCGGCACGAAGGATCGCAGGAGATCTCCCGGGCACGGAGACGGACCCGTGGGCGCCGATGACGCCTCGACCGGGCGGCGGACGCTCGTGCCGCGCCTGCTGTCGGGGCCGGCCGCGTTCGCCGCCGTCCACGCTGCGCCACTGACCGGACTGGCGCCGGAGGCGCACTTCACCGTCAGTGCCTACGCCTGGGTGCTTGCGTGGTGGGTGACCCAGCCGGTTCCCTGGATCGTCGCCAGCTTCCTGCCGTTCGTGCTCCTGCCGGCCGCCGGGGTATTGCCCTTCACCGGCGTGGCGGCCGGCTACGGCCACACCGTCCTGCCGTACCTGACGGGCGTCATGCTCTTCGGGCACGCGTTCCGGAAGCACGGCCTCGCCCGACGGATCGCCCTCGCCGCCCTCTGCCTGCCGGGCGTCGCGCGTTCGGGCGGCGGCATCGTGCTCGCGCTCCTGATCGTGTCCGCCGTGATGTCCGCGGTGGTCAGCGACCTCGTGGTCATCGTGACGATGACGCCGATTGCGTTGTCGATCGCGCGCTCGGTGGCCGCCGACGCGGGGCGCATGGCGACCGCAGCGAGCCTTGCCGTCCTCTACGGCGCCGCCGCCGGCGGGTTGGCGACACCGGCGGGCATCCTCTTCAACGCGCTGACCCTCTCCCTGCTGGAACGGTTGACCGGCTACAGCGTCACGTTCGCCCAGTGGACGTCGACCGGTGTCGTTCTGACGGCCGCCCAGCTCCCGATCTGCTATCTGGTCCTCAAGTTCATGCTGCTGCCGGAAGGGCGCGCGATCTCCGATGGCCACGCCCTCTTTCGCCGACAGAGCGCGCAACTGGGTCCGATGAGCCGGGCGGAGAAGAACGTGCTGTTCGTGCTGATCCTGATGCTGGTCCTGTGGGTCCTGCCCACGTTCGCCACGATTGCGTTCCTCGACATCTGGTACGTGCCCCCGGTGGCCATGGTGCTGCTCTTCGCCCTGCCGGTGGACGCCAGGCGCCGCGAGGCGACTCTGACCGCCAGGGACTTCCAGGACGGGGTCGCATGGAACGTGCTGTTCCTGGTTCTGGGCGGGATGGCGCTGGCGGACGTGCTGGCCGCGACGGGGTTCACCGCCTGGCTCGCCGGAATGCTCACGGCCGGCGTCACCGCGGGGGCCCTGCCGTGGCTGGCGGGTCTCGTGACGCCGCTCTTGACGCAATGGGCCAACGGAGCGGCGACGTCGATGATGGTCTCCACGATGCTGTTCCCGATTGCGGACACGCTCGGCTACAACCCGGCGATTCTCGCGCGGATCATTGCAGGCACGGCCCAGGCGGTGGCGCTTCCGTGGTCGAGCCCTGCGGCGGCCGCGACCTTCGCGTTCGGCGCAGTCGGACTGGGGGCGATGTTCCGGGTCGGCGCCGTGGTCACCGTCCTGACCTCGTTCGTGGTGATCGTGGTGAGCATGATCCTCGTGCCGGCGCTGGAGGCGTTCGTCGCAGGCTGAAGCGCAGTCCCCCGACGGGCGCGATGGTCCTGTGGATTCCGACGCCTTGACGATCCTCTGACGAACCGGGAGACTCTTGAACGATGCGCCTCGCTGTCTTCGTCGCGATTGGACTGTTCGCCTCGGCTGGCCCGTCCGCGGGGCAGACGTCCTCGGTTGCACCCGTCACGGACGCCATGCTGCAGGATCCGGCGCCGGGAGACTGGCTCATGTGGCGGCGCACCCTGAACGGCTGGGGCTACAGTCCGCTCGACCAGATCACCCGCGAGAACGTGAGCGACCTGCGCCTGGTGTGGACCCGCGGCCTGTCGGCCGGCTCCCAGGAAGGCACGCCGCTGGTCTACGGGGGCACCCTGTACATGCCCAACCCGAACGACCACCTGCAGGCGATCGACGCGGTGACGGGTGACCTGCGGTGGGAGTACCGGCGCGAGATCCCGGACGATGCCGCGGAGGTGCTGGGCGGGGTGCTCGTGTCGGTCAACCGCAACGTCGCGATCCACGGGAACGTGATCATCGACACCGGCAACGACGGCTACGTCTACGCCGTCGACACGGCCACCGGCGAGCTGGCCTGGGAGACCGAGATCCTGGACTACCGGACGGCGCCGGTGCGGCATACCTCAGGCCCGATCGTCGCGAACGGCAAGGTCATCTCGGGGCGCAGTTGCCGGCCCGTCAGCGGACCGGCGGGCTGCGTGATCGTCGCCCACGACGCCGCCACCGGAGCGGAGCTGTGGCGGACACGCCTGGTGCCGGCCCCCGGCGAGCCGGGCGACGAGACCTGGGGCGGCGTGCCCTACGAGGAACGGGTGCACGTGGGCTCCTGGATGGTGCCCAGCTACGACCCGGAGCTCGACCTCGTCTACGTCGGGACGTCGGTCACCTCCCCGGCGCCGAAGTTCCTGCTCGGCGGCTCGGACCTGCAGCACCTGTACCACAACTCGACGCTCGCGCTCGACGCCGACACCGGCGAGATTCGGTGGTACTACCAGCATCTGAACGACCACTGGGACATGGACCATCCCTTCGAGCGCCTGCTCGTCGACACGGTGGTGGCGCCCGATCCGGCCGAGGTGAGCTGGATCAACCCGCGGCTGCGCGCCGGCGAGGAGCGGAGGGTGATCACCGGCATTCCCGGGAAGACGGGCGTGGTCTACACCCTGGACCGCGAGACGGGGGAGTTCCTCTGGGCCACGCCGACGGTCGCGCAGAATCTCATCAGCGACATCGACGGCGCGACGGGCGAGGTCACCGAGAACCCCGAGGTGGTCTTCAGCGCCTACGGGCAGCAGATCCTCTCCTGCCCGGGCTGGCTGGGCGGCAAGGACTGGGAAGCCGGCGCGTACAGCCCGCTCACGAACACGATGTACTACCCGCTGCGCAACTCCTGCGCGCGGGTGCTGGCGACCCCGGACGAGGGGCTCGCCATCTACCAGCTCGCCGCCCGGTTCCAGTTGGCGCCCGGCACCGACCAGCTCGGCACCGTGCGCGCGATCTCGGCGGAGACCGGCCGGACGATGTGGCTCCAGGAGCAGCGGGCCGCCACGCTTTCGCTCGTCACCACCGGCGGCGGACTGGTATTCGGCGGCGACGTGAACGGGCGCTTCCGGGCCCTCGACCAGGAGACTGGCGAGGTGCTGTGGGAGATCAACCTCGGATCGCCGGTCACCGGCTTCCCGATCAGCTTCGCGGTCGACGGCCGGCAGTACGTCGCGGTCAGCACGGGCACGGCGGCCAGCGCGTCGGCCTTCGTCGGCCTGACGCCCGAGCTCCGTCCCAGCTACGGCAACAACCTGTTCGTCTTCGCCCTGCCGGAGTGACGCGAAGGCAGGCGTGCACGCCGGCCGACGCCGGTCAGGGCGTGCCGCCCGGGCGGGGCATGCGGTATCCGACCCCACGCTCGGTGCGGATGTAGGCCGGGTTGTCCGCATCGTCGCCCAGCTTCCGGCGGAGCTGCTTCACGAAGACCCGCACGAGCTTTCTGTCGCCGCCCTTGCGCCGAGCCCAGACCCGCCGCAGCAGGGCTTCGTAGGTCAACACCCGCCCCGCGTCGAGGGAGAGCGCGCGCAGCAGGTCGAATTCGGTGGCGGTCAGCATCAGCTCCTTCCCCGCCACGCTCACCCGACGCTCCTCGTAGTGGATGACCAGGTCCCCGAGCACGAAGACGTCGGGCTCGGCGCGCCTGCGCAGCTCGGCCCGGATGCGCGCAATCAGCTCCGTCGGCGAGAAGGGCTTGACGATGTAGTCGGCGGCGCCGGCTTCCAGGGCCCTGACGACCGTCTCGTCGCGGCCGTAGACGGACAGGAAGATGACCGGCAGATCGGCGAGCTCGGGGACGCGCTCCATCAGCTCGATGCCGTCGGTCCCGGGCAGCATGAGGTCGAGCAGGACCAGACGGGGCCGCTCCTCGCGGATGATGCGCGACAGGTCCCGAGGGTCGCCGGTCACCACTGACGCGAAGCCCGCGTACGCGAGTGCGTCCCGCACATGGCGCAGCGTCTGCGGGTCGTCGTCCACCACCAGGATGCGCTCGGCGTCGCGCTCGTTGTCGGGCGTGTTGCCATCGCCGCCGGCGGGGGCGTCGGTCGTGCGGGCGTCACCGGTCACCGGAATCGTGAACGTGAACCGGGTGCCTTGGCCGAGGCCCGCGCTCTCGGCCCAGATGCGCCCTCCGTGGGCCTCGACCACCCCCTTGCAGATGGCCAGACCCAAGCCCCGGCCGAGCCCCCGCTCTCGGTGGCCGGCCGTGATGCCGGCGTACTTGCGGAACAGGTGCGGCAGTTGCTCCGGCGCGACGCCGCTGCCCTCGTCGGCCACCGAGACCGCCACGTGCACGCCGTCGCGCACGGCCGCCACGCGGATGGGCGACGACTCCGGAGCGTGCCGGGACGCGTTCGCGAGCAGATTGTTCAGTACCTGCACGATGCGGCGCCGGTCGGCCATCACCGGGGGCAGCGCGGGAGGAAGGTCGACGAGCACGGTGTGGCGAGCCCCACCGCCGAGGAACGTGTTCCGCGCCCGCTCCACAAGGTGCGCCACCTCGGAAGGCTCCGGCGAGACCGACAGCGTGCCCGTCTCGATGCGCCCGGCATCGAGCAGGTCGCCAATCAGGCCGTACATGTGCTCGGCCTGTTCGTCGATGATCCGGTGGAACTCGCGCATCTCGGCCCGGTCGAGCTCGCCCGGCTCGTCGAGGAGTCTGGCGGTCGAGCCCTTGATGGAGGTGAGCGGCGCGCGCAGCTCGTGGCTGACCAGGCTTACGAAGTCCGTCCGTTGCCGCTCGAGCTCTCGCAGCGGCGCCAGGTCCTGGAAGGTCACGACCACGGTTTCGACCTCGCCGTCCGTCTCGATCGGCGTCACGTTCATCAGCGCGGTGAGACTCCGGCCGTCGGGGACCGACATCTCGATCTCCTCGCCCCGCATCGTGGCGGCGGTGGTCAGCTCCTGCGCCAGCGGCAGCTCGTCGAGCGCGACCTCGCGCCCGTCCGGGAGCCGGCACCGCATCACCTCCAGCAACTGCTCCGGTGGCTCGCCCGGCGTCAGCAGGCTCTCCGCCATCCGTCTCGCCTCGCGGTTGATCGACACCAGGCCGCCGGTCGGGGCGTCGAACACGGCGACGCCGACCGGCGAGGTGTCCACCAGGGCCTCGAGACGGGCACGGGCCCGCTGCTCGTCGCGATGCGCACGGGCGTTGGCGACCGCCGTTGCCGCCTGGGAGGCGAACAGCACCAGCAGCTCCTCGTCCTCGCTCGTGAACTCCCCCGCGCCCTCCTTCTCGATCAGGCAGAAGGTGCCGAGCCGCCGCCCCCGATGGCGCATCGGGGTGGCCTGCAGGCTACCGGAGAGAACCGGCAACGGCGTGTAGCCGAGCGCGCGGAGGTAGGAGGCGAGGTCCGCCCGCCGCAAGGGGACCTCGAGGTCGCGGAGGTGCTCGAAGAAGCCCGGCCCGCCGGTCCACTCCATCACCTGCCGATGCTCGTCCGGCGAGATGCCCAGCGAGACGAAGTCCTGGGGCTCGCCGGCGTCGTCGATCGTGACGATGCCGCCGTAGCGTGCGCCGGTCAGGGCGCGGGCGCTGCCGACGATCTCGCGCAGCACGGTCTCGACGTCGAGGCTCGAGCTGATGCGCACGCTCGCGGCGCTCAGCCGGGAGATGCGTTCCCGCAGCGTCTCGATCTCGCGCCGCAGCCCGGCGTCGGGCTTCGTGTGTCCGTTCCCTCTCGCTGTCGGCACCGGTTCCCCTGGCCCTGCGTCGGCCGTCCTCGAACGCCGCGGGCCGGCCCTGCCTCGGCGCTACATACCGTGGACGGGCGTGACTTTACGTATACCACATGGCATGATGCCACATCTTCACCCTATCCATATGTCATTTCGGATATGCTCAAGTCGAGGCCAGCGCTCAGGCGTCGCCCGGACGCGGCTCGTCGAGGGGCATGGGGGACGATTCGCAATGACCAAGGCGCAGGTCTGCAGGCACATGGCCGGCCATTTCGCCGCCCGGGCCACGGGCGCGAGACCGCTCACTCGCGACGACGCGCGCGAGTTCCTGGACGAGCTTCGCCGGCTGTGCGTGCGCGAGCTGGCGGATACGGGCCGCTTCTCGATCCCCAAGGTCGCGAAGCTGGTGGTGGAGACGCGCCGCCCGCGGCGCGGACGCGACCCCGTCAGCGGGACCACGGTCGTCATCCCGGCACGTCGCATCGTGCGGGCGCGAGTCTCCGCCGTGGTTCGCGATGCCGTGGAGGACCACCCGAAGGGACGCAGCGCCGGCGTATCCGCCGCGACCGGCGCGGCGCGCTCAACACGTCAAGGCGACTAGCCGCGGCGCGTCCGGTTCGCCGAATCGGCGGTCGCCCCGACCCCGCCCCCGCCCTCCGCTACGGCAGGGCGAAGACGAAGAGGTTGTTTCCCATGCTCGGGCGCAGCTCCGGCGTCAGGGGCGCGAAGTAGACCAGGGTGCGCGAGCTGCCGGTGCTGACGGCGACGTACTGCCGGCCGTCGACCGCGAACGAGATCGGAAACCCGGTGATGGGGGAGCCCAGGTTCACCTCCCACAGCACCTCCCCGGTTTCCGCGTCGAGAGCGCGGAAGCGGCCGGCCAGATCGCCGCCGAATACGAGTCCGCCGGCCGTGGCGACGAGCGACGTGGTGGCGGCCCGCTGCTCGTACTTCCAGACGAGCTCGCCGGTTTCCGGGGAGATGGCCTGGACGGTGCCGAGCTGGTCGGTCCCGGGCGCCAGCTCGCTGCGGACGGCGAGCGCATAGAGCGACGTGGCGACGCTGTCGCTCCCGGCCGTGGCCATCATCCGCGCGCAGGCGTTGCGCAGCGGGAAGTACATCAGCCCGGTCGCCGGGCTGTAGGCTCCCGCCTCCCAGTCCTTGCCGCCCACCAGCGTCGGGCAGGCCAGCACCGTCTGTCCGGGGCTCGTGAAGACGACCTCCGGATTCTCCGTGACCGCGCCGGTGGCGCCGTCGATGCCGCCGATGACGTTCTGGGTGACCGTCGGCGTCGCCCACAGGAACTCGCCGGTCTCGCGATCGAGGGTGTAGACGATGCCGGTCTTGCCGGGAATGCCGGTCACGACCCTGCGGACCTCGCCGTGCCGCAGGCGCGGATTGATCCAGCGCACCGCCGCCGGATCCGGCGCGACGGCGGTGTCGAGCAGCAGGCGCTCGAACGGGTGATCGAGGTCCCAGTGGTCGTTCAGGTGCTGACCACCGCTAAGCTCCCATAAAGTGCTGATATGAATGACTTTAGGTCCATTCCGTCGATCCAGGCTCCCTCGTTGGATCCCCTTTTCGACACGGGAATCTACTGGACCACGAAAGCCTTGCGCGGAGCGCGGATGCGCGGAGCGCGGAGGGCGCGGATGCCCGGATAGGCGCGGATGCGCGGACTGAGCGTCCCGGGTCGGTCCGACGCCCCAACCGTTGCCGACGTGCCAAGCTGTGCGGATCGACCAGCACATGGGAGACCGGAGCGGCAGGCCACCCTGAACGCCGGAACGACGGGTCCTTGGGCTCTACCGACGACCCTGGACCCAAAGGAGTATGATGTCGGAGACGTCACGCGCTGATCACCCACAGGCTGAGCGAGGTTGCTGCGATGAGAAGAACATGCATCTCGGGGGTTCTCTTGCTGCTCGTCGCGGCGTGCGGCGAGGATTCCGACAACGTGAACCCCTTGGCGCCGTCGGCCGTTGGCGAGAGCGCCGCGACCTCGACCGCTTCCCCCCCCCCCACAGATGCCGGCGAGCCGACATCGGATGATGCGCCTGTGACAGTGGGCGCACTTTCGGCCGATGGGCCGATCCAGGGCCTGCAAACAACCGGCACCTGCCAGCTCAACTGGTACAAGGGCAACTCGGCGAGCGCCCTCGGCGAGCGCATCGGTGCGACGCTGACGGTGCGCGAGGGCGAGCATGTGGACAACATGCTGGTCCGCGAGGGCACCTGCACCGAGAAGATCGGCGTCCGCAACGCAGACCTTGTGGGAACAATAAAGATCCTCGGCCACCGCAGCTCGCGGCGCTGGGTATACGCCGACAGCCCGGCCCGCGTGTGGGGCTCGTCAGTAGACAACTCTGTTACCTCCGAGCCGGATCTGCACGTCCGTTTCCGTGCGGGCTCGGCGAGAGCGGTTCTGGTGATCAAGGACGACGATGCGCAACTGAACCAACCCGATCCGCTCCAGGTCACGTTGAAGGCGCCCCCGTCCGCATCCGCCTGGACCCCCAACCAGTCCTACAGTTTGGGCCACGTGCTGAACTGGAACAACGCCCAAGGTGATCCCACGTTCCCGAACCTCGTCAACCACGCCGGATGGTGGATTCGGACTCGGCAGGCGGCGTACGGCGCCCAACGGGTGGACGGCGGACGGCCGGGGAGCGCACAGTATCCGTTATTCCCGGACGACCCGAACGACTGGGACCCCGCCAGCACGGTACGCACGGTGGAGATCCGGTTGGACCGGCCGTGGGGCGCAGGCGATTACCGCATCCGCCTGCGAGCGGTCGGCAGCGCCCGGTTGACCCCATGGGAGACGTCGTCGAGGGCCGCGGTGGCGAACGACTTCCGCTCGGCGATTCTGACGGTGCCGAGCGGGCGGGGCTTCCAGCACGAGTCGGTGACCGTCGTATGCCCATCTCGGGTGTCCCGCAACGGCAGCACTCGCCCTGCCCGAAGGGGTACTGTACGGTTACAGGTGCTCGCTCCTTATCAGGGAGTGGAGGTTCGCCCGAATCAGGTCCGCGTCTGCTGAAGGGGCTCGGGAATCTCCACTGACGAAGTCAGACGGAGACGACACCACCCATCGTTGCGTCGCCGCGTGCTCACGCGGCGACGCGGAGGCCACAGGACGGCATCGTCGGTCAGCGCAGCATCCGCACGTGCTCACCGGTGTCAAGGCTCGCCGCTGTCGCGGCGACCCGC
>JAPOVI010000356.1 GCA_026708265.1 Acidobacteriota bacterium | reverse complement strand
ATTTCTGGCGCAGTTGCACCTCTACCTGTGAGAGACCGCCGTGCGCGGCGGGGGCTCGCGCCGGGCGCCAGGTTCCCTTGCCAGTGTGCCGCAGGGCCCACAGGCCCGCGGTCGGCATGCCATCCGGGCGCCCGCTTGGATTCAACCGTGCCCGTTGGGTAAGGTAGTCGTCGATGAGGCTTCTCGTGACGGTCGCCCTGCTGTCCCTCGTCGCCGCAGCCGCGTGCGGCGGCGACTCCCCCACCGGCCCCACCGTGCCGATCGCGCCGCCCGCCGGCCTGCAGCCGACGCTCACGAGCATCCAGCGCGAGATCTTCAATCCGTCCTGCGTCGAGCACCACGGCGACCACGCGACCGAGGGCGATCTCGACCTGCGGGACGGGCGGTCCTATACCCAGCTCGTGAACCATCCGGCGTTCCAGGTGACGCTCGACCGGGTCGAGCCGAACGATCCGGAGGCCAGCTACCTGATTCTCAAGGTCGAGGGCCGCTCGGGCATCGTCGGCGACAGGATGCCGCCGAGCGCGCCCTTCCTGTCGTCCGCCCAGATCGGCGTCATCCGGCAGTGGATCAGCGCGGGGGCGCAGAACAACTGAGCGGCGCCGAGTTGCCCCGCCCGAGAAGGGACCAAGGACCTGTGCGACGAGAGACCGGCCGGCTGATTGCCGCGGCGACCGCCGTCGTGGTGGCGCTCTGTGTGCGGGCCGAGGCCGCGGCGTCCGACAACTGGCCGCGGTTCCGCGGCCCGGACGGCACCGCGGTCGTCGCGGACGACCCCGGGCTGCCCGAGGCCTGGAGCGCGACCGAGAACGTCGCCTGGCGGACGCCGATTCCGGGGCTGGGGTGGTCGAGCCCGATCGTCTGGGGGGACCGGGTGTTCGTCACCACGGTGGTGGCGGACGAGGACTACGAGGGCCCGCAAGCCGGCCTCTACCTCCCCGCGGGCGGCGCCGATACGCCACCGGACCCGCCGCCGGGCACTCACCACTGGCTGGTGCTCTGCCTCGACCTCGACAGCGGCGACCTGTTGTGGCAGCGCACCGCGCACAGCGGCCCCATGACGGCGACCATCCATCCCAAGAACTCGTTCGCCTCCGCCACCCCGGTGACCGACGGCGAGCGCGTCTACGCGCTCTTCGGCAACCTCGGACTCTTCGCCTACGACCTCGACGGCCGGCTCGTCTGGTCGCGCGACATCGAGTACCACCCCGATCAATGGGGCTGGGGGGCGGGCTCGTCGCCGGCGCTGCTCGACGATCAGGTGCTCGTGATGCACGACAACGACGAGGACTCGTACCTGGCCTCGTTCGATGCCGCCACGGGCGAGCGGAACTGGCGGACGCCGCGCGACGAGGTGAGTGCGTGGTCGACGCCGTTCGTCTGGCGGAACGACCTGCGCACGGAGATCGTCACCGTGGCCCGGACCCGCGTGCGGTCGTACGACCCGACAGGCAATCTCCTGTGGTGGTTCGCGAGCGACATGACCAGCGCGACGGTGCCGACTCCGGTCCCCGGGGACGGCATCATCTACGTCAGCTCGGGCCACGTCGGGCACGACCATCGCCCGGTCTACGCCGTGCTGCCCGGCGCCGAGGGGGACATCACGCTCCGGCCCCGGCAGCGCGCCAACGAGTACATCCGCTGGTACGACCCTCGCGGCGCGTCCTACAACCCCTCGCCGCTCCTCTACCGCGGCATCTACTACACGCTGCACGACCGCGGCTTCCTGACCGCGCACGACGCCCGCACCGGGCGCACCGTCTACGGCCGCGTCCGGATCGAGCCGGGGGCCACGTTCACGGCGTCGCCGTGGGCCTACAACGGGAAGCTCTTCGCGCTCAGCGAGGACGGCGACACCTACGTCATCGCCGCGGGGCCGGACTACGCGCTGCTGGGCAAGAACGTCATCGGAGAGATGACCCTCGCCTCGC
The DNA here is from genome assembly GCA_026708265.1 of Acidobacteriota bacterium. Classification (GTDB taxonomy): domain Bacteria; phylum Acidobacteriota; class Vicinamibacteria; order Vicinamibacterales; family UBA8438; genus JAGWAJ01. The sequence continues at coordinate 31,055 of JAPOVI010000356.1, read as the reverse complement.
CGGCCGTGGCCGGCCGGACGCTGCTGCTGCGCACGGCGTCACACCTCTACGCCATCCGGCGGTAGGGTCACCCGCGGCGGGACCCGCGTGTGGAGGTGTCCTCCGCAGGTTGACGTCAGCCAGGATGGATCTCGCGGTCGACGTCTTCCTCGTCCAGCAACACCCGAGTCCCTGCCGGTCCGGACCCGACACGCTCACGCGCGCCGAGCCGGACCCGACGTCCGCCAAGTGCCACCGGAGTGCCTCGCGCACGAGACCTTTGGAGCGCAGCCCCCGGAGGCCGGCCTGAGCCTTGGTGTGCCGGAGCAGGTGTTCAGGGATGTCGATTCGGCCGCAGCCCCTAGCGCACCTGCGGCTTCGCCTTGGCGGACTGCTCCGACTTCGCGGGCGTCACCGGCTTCGCGGGCGCCGGCTCCGGCACGGGCCGCGAGTACATGTCGATCAGCTCCGGCCGCGGGCCGTCCGTCGGCACGCCGGCGCCGACCATCAGCGTGGTGATCGCCTGGATGGTCGGGCGGGACGGTCGCGGCAGGCCGCCGCGGTACCCCTCGGCGATGAACAGCGGCGTCCGGCCCTGCTCGTTCGGCTGCGACCAGACCTCGATGTCGGCGCCGTAGTCGGCGAGAATCTGCACCACGGTGGGGAAGCTGCCGTAGGCCGCCCCGTGCATCGCGGTATCGCCCTCGGCGTTCACGGCGTCGATGTCCGCCCCGAGGTGGAGCAGCAGCCGCACCGCGTCGCCAGCTTCCTCCTCCGAGCCCGCCTCCTCCTCCGGCGCGGAGGTGCCGAGTCCCGCCGCCGCCATCAGGGGCGTGCTGCCGTCGGCGTTCGGCAGGAACGGATCCGCTCCGAGCTCGAGCAGGAGCTCCATCAGCGGCGTGTCGGCGCGGTCGGCGGCCATGAGGAACGCAGTGGCGCCTTCCACGCCGAGGCGCGACGCGGTGTGCGGCGCGCGGGCCTCGGTCGGCTGCAGCCGGGCGTTGACGTCGGCACCCAGCTCGGCCAGGGTCCGCACGAACTGCAGGCTCGTGAGGTTGCCGGAGCCGTCGGGGGGCGGGTCGCCGCGGTCGCTGGCGTCCGGCTTCCGCACCCACGACATCGTGTGGAGCGGCGAGAAGCCCGTCCGCTGGTCGTTCGGATCGGCGCCGGCCTCGATCAGGGCGACGGCGAGCTCGAAGTGGCCGTTGCGGACGGCCAGCAGCAGCGGGCTCATGCCGTCGTCGACCGGCCGGTAGCTGGCGTTGTTGACCGCCTCGTCCGGCCCGTCCTTCACCCGTGCCAGAGGGGCGTTGACGTCCACGCCGGCGTCGAGGAGGGTCTCGACGACGTCGATGTGACCCTCGCGCACGGCAAAGAAGAGGGGCGTGAAACCCGACGTGAGCGACGCCTGGATGTCGGCCCCGGCCTCGACGAGCGAGTGGACGATCCCCGTGTGCCCCTCGGCCGCCGCCCACATGAGCGCGGTCTGGCCCCGGCGCTCGCGGGCGTCGGGATCGGCGCCGTGGGCGAGGAGCGCATGGACGGCCTTCAGGCTCCCCGTGCGAGCGGCCGTCATGAGCACCGTCTCGCCGCCCAGCAGGGCCGCGTTCGCGTCGGCCCCCGCCTCGAGCAGCAGGCGCACGATGTCGGCGTTCGCGTTCGTGGCCGCGAGCGCCAGCGGACGCACGCCGTAGCGGTTCCCGGCGTCGGCGTCGGCGCCCGCGCGGACGAGGAGCCGGGCCGTCGCCGCGTCTTCGTGGTAGGCCGCCCAGTGCAGGGCGGTCATGCCGTCGACCTGGGTCGCGTTGACGTCCGCGCCGCCGTCGACGAGCACGCGAACGAGCCCCGCCCGACCCTGCTCCGCCGCGTCGGCGAGGGAGGCGTCCCCCGCCGATTCGGACGCGCTCGCTGCAGCCGCTCCCACCGCGAGCGCCGCCCCGAGAGCCAACGCCGTGCACGCCGCGAGTCGTCGCCTGTTCATTTCAGGTCCCCCGTCGCCCGCGCAGACTCCAATGCGCCGGTCAGGGCGCGCTATCTCTTTGGCACCGGCCGGGCTTGTGCTACACCGGCACGGCGTCGACCAGCGCCTCGACCCGGCCGTTGCTGTCCCCGAACGAGTCGAGGTGGACGCCCACCCGGTCGAGCAGGGTCAGGTGCAGGTTGGCCAGCGGGGTCCCCCGGTCGTAGCGGATGTGCCGCCCGCCCCGCAGGCCGCACGCGGCCCCGCCGGTGACCAGGATCGGCAGGTTCTCGTGGTCGTGCAGGCTCGAGTTGCCCATGCCGCTGCCGTAGAGGTACACGGTGCTGTCGAGCAGCGAGCCGTCGCCGTCCGGCGTCGCCTGCAGCTTCTGGAGGAACTCCGCGAACAGCGACACGTGGAAGGTGTTGATCTTCGAGATCTTCAGCAGCTTCTCGGGGTCGTTGCCGTGGTGGCTCGTCGGGTGGTGCGGGTCCGGCACCCCGATCTCGGGGTAGGTGCGGTTGCTCAGCTCGCGCGTGAGCTGGAAGCTCACGACCCGCGTGATGTCGGCCTGGAACGCGAGGAGCTGCAGGTCGAACATCAGCCGGGCGTGGTCCGCGAACGCCGCCGGCACGCCGATCGGACGGTCGGCGTCGGGCGCCGTGTTGTCGTCCGCCGCCGCCTCGGCGCGCTGGATCTGCCGCTCGACCTCGCGGACGCTGTCCAGGTACTGGTCGACGCGCACCCGGTCGCTGGCCCCGATCACGCCCTTCAGCCGGGCGATGTCGCTGCTGAACGCATCGAGAAGGCTGGCCCGGCTGTCGAGGGCGGCGGCGCGCTCGGCGGCGGTCCCGCCCTCGCCGAACAGGCGCTCGAACACGATCCGCGGATGCGCCTCGGCCGGGAGCGGGGTGGTCGGCGACGACCACGACAGGCAGTTCTGGTAGACGCAGGCGTAGCCGTTGTTGCAGACGCCCGCCAGCGGGTTGAGGTCCATCGACAGCTCGAGCGACGGAAGCTGGGTGTCGCGGCCGATCTTGCGGGCCGCGATCTGGTCGACCGTCGTGCCGAGGTAGTAGTCGGAGCTCTCGGTGTGCTTGGCGTAGGCCGCGCTGAGGAAGCCCGAGTTCGACGTGTCGTGCGTGCCCGGATAGGAGTTCTGGAGCTCCGTGCGGGTGACGACGGTCAACTGGTCCTTGACCGGCTCGAGCGGGCTGAGGATGGGCGTCAGCCGGCCGAGGTGCTCGTCGTCCGACGGCGTCCAGCGGCCGTGGTCGCATCCCATGGGGATGAACACGAAGCCCAGACGGGAGACGGGCCGGGCCGGCGTCCGGGCCAGCGCGGTCGCGGCGGGGACCATCGCGTCGAGCAGGGGCAGCGCCAGGGCGGCCTGCATCCCCCGCAGGAACGTCCGCCGGGGAAGGGCCTTCTTCGTGATGATCATGACGCTCTCCTCATCTGAAACGGAACACTCTTCACGATGCCCACGATGAGCGACGACAGTCGATACCCGTCCGGCTCGGTCTCGCGCAGGATGCGGCGGACGGCCGGCTGGTCGTAGTGCTCGACGCCGCGCCCGAGGGCGAAGGTCAGCAGCTTCTCCGTGATCGTGCCGGCGAAGAGATCCGGGCGGCTCAGCAACCCGGTTTCGAGCCCCTCGATGCCATCGAACTCTCCGACGCCGGGGAGCCCCCCCGATACGTCGATGGAGGCGGTGTCGCCCTCGTGGTCGCGCCAGCGGCCGAGCGCGTCGAAGTTCTCGAGGGCGAAGCCGACCGGGTCGATCGTCCGGTGGCAGTTGGCGCAGACGGGGTTGGCGCGGTGCGCGGCGAGCCGCTCGCGCATCGGGAGATTCGCCGCCACCTCGTTCTCCTCGAGCGCGGGGACGTTCGGCAGCGGTGGCGGCGGCGGGGCGCCGAAGACGTTGGAGAGGACCCAGACGCCCCGGATGACCGGCGAGGTGCGCGTCGCGTACGAGGTGACGGAGAGGATGCTGCCGTGGCGCAGGAGCCCCCCGCGGCGGCTGTCCTCACCGAGCTCGACCCGCCGCATGCGGGTGCCGTAGACGTTCGGGATCCCGTAGTGCTTGGCGAGGCGCTCGTTCAGGAAGGTGTAGTCGGCGTCGAGGAGGTCCGCGACGCCGCCCCCTTCCCGGACGACGCTGTCGAAGAAGCGCTCGGTCTCCTCGCGAAAGGCCTGCCGGAGGTTGTCGTCGAAGTCGGGATAGAGGCGCGTGTTGGGGCTGAGCGACGCCAGGTTGCGGAGCTGCAGCCACTGGCCCGCGAAGTTGGTCGCCAGGTTGCGCGAGCGGGGGTCGGCCAGCATCCGCCGCGTCTGGCGCTCGAGCTCGGCCGGCTGGCTCAGCTCGCCCCGGATGGCGGCGTCGAGCAGCTCGTCGTCCGGAATGCTGCTCCAGAGGAAGAACGACAGGCGGGACGCGAGCGCCAGATCGCCGATGCGGTACGCCTCGCCGGGCTCCGCGTCATCGGGGTCGAGCTCCACGCGGAAGAGGAACTCCGGGTTGATGAGCACCGCGGCCACGGCCCGCTCGATGCCGGCATCGAAGTCGCCGCCGGCCCGCGCCTCCCGGTAGAAGGCGAGCGGGCCGGCGAGGTCGTCGGCCGTCACCGGCCGCCGGTAGGCGCGCCGCATGAGGGTGCCGAGAATCTCTCGCGCACACGGCTCCTCGCCGTCGGGTCCGGCCGGCCGGCAGACGAAGAGCCGCTCCCGGCTCGGCGTGTCCCCGACGCCGCGCGGGTCGTACGGCCCGGTGATGGTCACCTGGTAGATGGCGGGCGTCTGGCGGGGATGCCGTGTCTCGTTGAAGTGCGACTGCAGCGGCTGGCGCTCGGTTTCGAGCAGCGACCCGGCGTCGCGGACGAAGGTGACACCGAGCTCGTGCGGGCCGGCGGTGACCGGCACGCGGATCTTCAGGTTGCTGTCGAGCAGCGCGTCGTCCTGATCCGCCGGTCTCTGGATGGTGAACGCCGCGACGGGCCGCCGATCGAGCAGCACCTCCATCTCGTGCGGGCGCGGGTCGCGCAGGCCGCCGATGTTGCCGGTGCGGTTGCGCGCGAGGCGCACCTGGATGTCGTACTCGCCGTCGTGGGCGAAGGTGTGCGTCACGAGCACGCCGCCGCGCGTGCCGAGCGGCAGCCCCGGCACATGCTCTTCCTGCGTCGTGTCCGGCGGAACGCGAATCACCTCCGCCTCGAGCGAGGTGGCGCCCGCCCCGACGGCCAGGCGGCTGATCTTGCGGGCGGCGGAGATGTAGCGATCGAGAAGAGCGGGCGCCAGATTGCCCACCGTGACGTTGTCGAACCCGTGGCCGCTCTCGTCCGGCAGCAGCAGCGACGTCGCATCGACGTCGAGCGCCAGCAGATCCCGGATGGCGTTCTGGTACTCCGTGCGGTTCAGCCGCCGCAGCGTTTCCGTTCTGCCCGGGTCGGGGCTCGCGGCAGCGGCCGCGTCGAGCGAGGACTCCAGCCACTCGATCATCGCCCGCCGATCGGCGGCGGGCGGCTGGGGCCGGTTGGACGGCGGCATCGTCGCCGTCCGGAGCTTCTGGATGACCTTCTCCCAAGTCTCGGCGCCGTCGCTGACGTGGGCGACGTCGAGTGCATCCAGATTGAGGCCGGCGGTCTCGAGCCGCTCGTTGTGGCAGGTGGTGCAGTAGCGGCCAATCAACTGCCGGCTCTCGGTGGCCGGCGAGGACACGGCGGTCGAGGCCGGAGCCTCCGCCCCGACCGATTCCGCCGCGGCGGGCACCGCGACCGGACCGGCGAGCAGGGCCGTTGCCAGCGCCGCGGAAACGACTCCACGCCCGCACGGACCCCCGGGCATCATGCGTCGCATCGGGGCATTGTAGGAGCTTGCGCCGCAGAACGCAACGCAGTGGAGTTCCGCGGCCGCAAGCTCCGCCTTGCCCGTAGAATGGCCATCGAAACGGAGGGCGGGATGAGGACGATGTCGATGCACGCGGCGGCCGGATGGACGATGCTGCTCGCCTTCTCGGGTGCGGCCATCGCCCAGGAGCGGATCTTCGTCGACCAGTGGAGCCCGACGGAGTCGGCGTTGATGATCGCGGACGCCGACGGGAGCAACCCCCGGAAGCTGGTCGCCGGGTCCGAGCGCGACTACAACGCGTCGTTCTCCTTCGACGGCACCTGGGTGGTGTTCACGTCCGAGCGCCACGGCTCCGCCGACATCTTCCGCGTGCGCACGGACGGGACGGGACTCGAGCGCCTGACGGACCACCCGGCCTTCGACGACCAGGCCGCGCTGTCTCCGGACGGCCGCACGCTGGCGTTCGCATCGACCCGCGAGACCGGCTCGACCGACATCCATCTGCTCGACCTCGGGACCGGCTCCGTGCGGAACGTGACCCGAGCGCCGGGCGGCGACTACCGGCCGAACTGGTCTCCAGACGGCAGCAGGCTCGCCTTCTCGTCGGACCGGGGCAAGGCTCCCCGGTTCGCGGCGGGTCGCTGGGAGCACGTCCACGAGGCGAGCGTCCACGTCATGCGCGCGGACGGCAGTGGCGTCCGCCGACTCACCTCGGACGGGTACCTGGCGGGGTCCCCCAAGTGGTCGACCGACGGCCGGCGTCTCGTCTTCTACGAGGTCGCGGTCGCCGACACGTTCCGCGCCCGGTGGTTGCCGGACCAGGCAGGCGTCGACTCCCGGATCGTGTCTGTCGACGTCGCCACCGGCGAACGCACGGTGCATGCGACGGGGCGGGGACTGAAGCTCTCACCGCAGTTCGTGGGCCCGGATCGGGTGGGCTACCTGGCGAAGTCGGGGCCGTCCGCCTCGCTCGCCTTCAGCGACGGAAGCACGGGCGCCACGGGCGACATCGGCAATCCGTCGTGGTCCCGCGACGGCGCGCGGGTCGTGTATCAGCGGGGCCCCATCGCGACGATCGCCCGCCCCCGCGCGCCGGGCGAGAAGCTGCAGGGCATCGACGCCACTCTCGATCTGCGCTACGCCAGCGGGTTCCCCGCCGTGTCGCCCGACGGGCGCCGGCTGGTCGTCAGTGAGCGGACCGGGCGCGGCCGCCCCGACGACCGGACGTCGCTCGCCGTCTGGAGCACCGACGGCGGCGAGCCGCGGCGCATCTTCCGCGGCGACGGGTCGGTGATGAGCCCGCAGTGGTCGCCCGACGGAGAGTGGATCGTCTTCGGCATGGGCAACTACTTCCTCGCGCGCACGCGCCCGGGTCGCGTGATGCTCGTGCGGGCCGACGGGTCCGACGCGCACGCGATCACCCAGGGGGCGGGGAACGCCGGTTTCCCGAGCTTCTCCCCCGACGGGACGCAGGTCGTCTACCGCTACTGGACGGACACGGCAGGCGGTCTGCGCATCGTGACCCTCGCCGACGGGGCGGTCCGCACGCTCACGACGGACTACGACAACTTCCCCGGCTGGTCGCCGCGCGGCGACCGCATCGTCTTCAGCCGACTGGCCGACGGCGACTTCGACATCTTCACCGTCCGGCCCGACGGCACCGATCTCCGGCAGCTGACCACCGCCCCCGGCAACGACTCCCACCCCGCGTGGTCCGCCGACGGCGCCCACATCCTGTTCAGCAGCTCGCGCTACGGCTTCAAGGACGAGGCACCCCTGTCGGACATCCCGCAGGCCTACGGCGAGCTGTTCATCATGGACGCCGACGGTTCCGGCCAGCGCGCCCTGACCGACAACCGCTGGGAGGAGGGGACCCCGGCCTGGGTCCCGGCGGTCTCGACCACCCCGGCAACCGCCGAGCCCTGAGCCGGACCCGTCCGACAAGAGAAAGGGCGTCGCCCCCGAGTGGAGCGACGCCCTTCCGCAACCGCCGGACGTGCGATGGGCTACGGCTGCTCGGCGGCCGCCGCCTCGCGCTCCTCGGCGCGGTATCCGGACAGGATGCCCTCCATGCCGAGGTTGCCCTCGTGGCAGGCGTACTCGAACAGCGGATCCTCGCTGCGCCGGAGCGGGATCATCACCGTCCAGGGCTCGGTCCACGTAGTCGGATCGCTGAACGTGATCTCGTACTGCAGGGTGTCCGGACCGACGCGGGTGAAACGCTCGGTCACCTTGAGATCCTCCGACGCGCTCCAGAACGAGCCGAGCTTGGAGTAGTTGGTCGTCTCGACCACGAGGGTGTCACCCTCCCAGCGGCCCCGCGAGTCGCCGTGGAGCTGGCGGATGGACTGGTCGGGGTGCGGCGGCCCGTCGATGGGAATGACGCGCGCGTCGTGGATCATCTCCATCAGCACGACCGCGTGCTTGGGGCTCTGGAAGATCTGGTAGTAGCTGTTGTAGCCGGCAAAGAGCGACGGGACTCCGAATGTGACGCAGCGTTCGCTCAGCGGGCGGTCGGCCCAGGTATCGGCCTTCTCGGTAATGGGCGCCGGCGGCACGCCGCGGCCGGCGCGCTCCGCGTCCGGGGTACGGGCCGGGACGCGTCCGTCCGGCGGATCCACGATCAGCGACGTCCGGTTGTCGAAGTCGCGCTCGACGAGCCAGAACTGGTTGTAGTTGCCGGTCGTGTCGTAGGAGTCCACGTCGCGGATTCCGGCCAGCGCGGCGGCGGCGAGCTGATCGCCGAAGACGGCGTCGAGACCGCTGGCCGTGACCTCGGCCGCGGCGGCCCGATACGCGGCCAGCTCCTCGTCGGTGAGCTGGGTCTTGTCCGCCCACTGCTCCGGACGCTCGAGCGGCGTGGCGCTGTTGTTGGCCCACACGCCCTGCAGGTCCGGGTACCCCTCGGGCGTCCGGGGCACGGTCCACCCCTCGGCCGCCTGCGCCGCCACGGTCGCCGGTGCCACGACGACCATCGCCGCCAGCGCGATCCCTGCCACGACATAGCGTCTGAACATTGACAACCTCGCTCTCTGGAAGTGTGCGGCCCGCATTCGGACCCTGCGAAAGTGGCCGCCGCGGGCATCCCGCGACGGCCACGAACGGTCCGCGGATGGACCGGGCGACCCGAACCGGCCGCCCCTATTCCGAAATGGTGAAGTCGGCCGCCCATTCGTGGGCGCCCCAGTGAATTACCAGGCGGCCGGAGTGCGCCGTGACGGGAACGAGGGTGGCCCCCAGCGACCGGGTCTCCAGACCGTCCTCCGAGTGCGCCAGATCGATCTCCACCGCGTCGAACGCCGGATTGTGCTGCGTCCCCCACGAGTCGGGCTCGTGGTTGAAGACGAGTCGCCAGCCGTCCCCGGCGCGCTTGAGCCACAGGCCGTACGAGCCGGGGAAGTCCGGCGCCAGGTTCTCGGTCGGAATCAGCGTGTCCCCGAACCGCACCGGGACCTCGTTCCGCAAGCGAATCACCGCACCCTGCGTCAGGCGCACGACCTCCCCGTCGCCCATCGTGGCCAGGGCCGCGAAGTCGGCGTGATCGACGAGCTGCTCCTGCCAGACGAGGACGGAGATGCGGGATTCGTCCGGGAGCACGATGGTGGTGTCGTTCCGTTCAGCCAGCGTCAAGGCGCGCGCAGCCGCGCTCGTGTCGGCGTCGAAGTCGAGCTGCTCCGTATCGGTCGGGATCCGGGGCCCCTCGTCTTCTTCCGCTTCCTCGGCTGCCTTCGCGGCCGCGGCCGCCGCGGCCGCGGCGAGCTCCGCCGGGGTCGGCAGGAGGAGGAGACTGAAGTCGGCGCTCCAACGGTGATCGTGCCAGCGAACCACGATCTGCCCCGAGTCGTCGGAAGTCGCCACGAGGGCGGCCGACAGGGTCTCCTGCGGTTCGGCCGCCTCCCGCATCAGCGGGACGTGGACGACGATGCCGCCATCGCCGGCCGCGTCGGTGTCGGCGTCCGCGGCATCGGGTTCCGCCTCCGCGGCCCCCGTGTCGGCCACCGCATCCGCCGCGTCATCACCCTCGGCGGCCTCAGCGGAATCCTCGCCCTCAGGCTCTTCCGCCGGAGCAGGAGCCTGCTCGAGCTCCAGCGCCCAGCCGTCGTCGGCCCGCGTCAGCCAGACGGTGGCAGGTCCGACCACCGGGGGCTCGCCGGCTTCCCGACGCGCGCCCGCGTCGAGGCTGCCGATGTTGAGGAACGGATTGACTGTCAACTCACCCAGACGAATTCGCGTCTCGGACACGGATTCGCCCGACGCGAGCAACGGTCGGGGCGCCGTGGCACGGAGGGTCGAATCGAAGGCGAACGACAACGGGCGGTTGTCGAGCGCGAGCTCCGTACGGACGAAACCTGCCGGTTCCGCCTCCGCACCGCCCGCTTCCTGGGCCCCCGCAACGAGCGGGAGCCCCAGGAAGACGAGCGCGAAAGCGAACGCCGACAGGCTTCGACGTGACGAGAGTGCGTGATAGTGCATCAGTCGGTCACGTCGTTGCGGCTAGTCCTGCTGGTTGGTCGTGGTCGACGCACCGTCCAGCTTGGCGTAGCTGATGAACCCGAGCGACATCTCGTCGTTCGTCCGCTGGCCGAACCAGACCGGGCGATCCGCGTCGAAGCCGCGCCGTGCGCCACGCTCCGCGGTGCTGTCGTACCAGAACTCCGCCTCGATGCGGGTGCCCTTCGGGAGGAGCTTCGGCTCCGCGTACTTGTAGGTCACCTGCCAGCTCTGGTCGTAGTGCGGAACGTCGAGGAGCAGCTCCTCCGTCCCGTCGGGGTAGAAGGCGACGTAGCGCGCAGCCTTCGCCCGCAGGTGCGCGTGCGGCCAGTAGTTGAGGACCAGGATGTCCTCGTCGAGCGTCCGCGCCATGCCGATGCGGTAGTTCGGATGGTTCGGCGGAATCTCGAAGCCGTTGTTGCCGAGCGTGTCGGTGATCACCGAGTGGACCACCGGACGGTCCTCGACGAAGAAGCCGATCTCGGCCTGCGCCTCGAACGACGTCCCGGGACCGGGCTCCTTGTTGAAGTGCATGTTGAAGTTGACGACCGAGCCCTTCTGGAGCAGCATGCCGTAGCCGTCCGGCAGCAGGCCCGACTCGCCGCCCTCGGCGACGCAGCTCAGCAGGCCGCCCAGGGCCACGGCGGACTTGTCGGCGCCGGTCAGCACCTGGCCGTCCTCGGGCCGCACGAAGGCACACATGTGGTGAACGCCCGAGCCGTCGGCCCCGGTGCGGAGCTCCCACCCGCGCACCCAGGTGTCCTCCGCCATCAGCTCTTCCGGAATCCGCACGTCGAACCCGATGTTGATGTCGTAGGCGTCGTCCGGGACCGTGAACGGCTCTTCCATGCGGAGGACGAAGTCGGGCGTGCCATGCGACCACCCGTCGTACTCGTTCTCGGCGAAGACCAGCGGCTCCGGCGCGTCGGCCCGGTCGCCCGCGGGGGCTCCGGCCTCGACCCAGGTCAGGATGGTCTCGATCTCGGCGTCGGTCAGGCCGCGCTCGTTCTCGAAGACGCCCTTCGGCTCGGTCGCGAACCACGGGGGCATCTCGCGCGACTCCACCTTGCGGGCGATGGCGCGCGCCCACGGGCGGGTCTCGGCGTAGCTCATGAACGACATCGGCGCCACGAGGCCGCTCAGGTTGAACCCGGCGGGCCGGTGGCAGGTCTGGCAGTTCTCCTGCATGATCGGCGCGACGTCCTTGTGGTACGTCACCGCCGCTTCGTTGGCGGACGCGGGCGCGGACATCCCGATCAGGACGCCGACCGCCGCCACCACCGCGATCCGACAAAAGGTCCTCATCAATGCAGCCTCCCCAGGGCCGGCTCCTCCGAGCGCACGACAGGCCGGAACTGTGCCGTAGAGCGTACAACATCCACCACACAAAGCCAACCCCATCGACGGACCACGGAGCCTGCGACGGGTTCGACGTCTCTACGTCGCCGGAGGGTGCTGGCGATCCTGCCAACCGGTGATGCGCCCCTCCAGCGTGGCGAGACGGCGGTCGACGTTGGCAACCGTCTCCGCAAGGGTGGCGACGGTGCGCCCGAGCTGCGCGATGCGGCCGTTGGTGTCGCGCCACAGGAGCACGACCACCGCGATCACGATGGCGGGCGACAGAAAGTCGGTCCAGGAGGGCACTGTCCGAGCGTATCACGCGCCGTCATTCGGGGCGGCCATGGCGGTAGAATGGCCCTCTTCGCGCCCGCGCGGCGGCCCCTGCGCCCGGCCTGCGCTTCGGGGCTGCCAGAGCGGCGTGTCCGGTTTGGCAAGGAGGGTTCAAGCGATGGCAGTACCGAACGGCATGATGGACCGGCGCACGCTCCTGAAGCTGCTGGGCGCCACCGGCGCCTCGGCATCCGCGGCGGGGGGCGCCCTCCTGGGCGGTCGCGCGGCCGCGGCCCCGTCCGCACACGCCGCGAGCGCAGCGGTTCAGGACGAGGACGGGATCGAGAACTTCCAGGTCCGCGTGAGCGATGCCGAGCTCGAGGACCTGCAGCGGCGGCTGGAGAACATCCGCTGGCCGCCCGACTCGCCGGGCGAGGCGTGGTCGTACGGCACGGATCGCGCCTACCTGCAGGAGCTGCTCGAGCACTGGCGCGACCGCTACAACTGGCGCGCGCACGAATCGCAGCTCAATTCCTTCAACCACTACACGACGACCATCGACGGTCAGCTCATCCACTTCGTCCAGGAACGCGGCCGCGGACCGGAGCCGCTGCCGCTCGTGATGTCGCACGGCTGGCCGGGCACGTTCTGGGAGATGCTGCCGTCGGTGCGGCAGCTCGCCAACCCGGCGCTCTACGGCGGCGAGGCGCAGGACGCGTTCAGCGTGGTCGTGCCGTCGATCCCCGGCTTCGGCTTCTCGGGAGAGCCGCTCGAAGGGACGAACGTCTCCCGAACGGCGGACCTGTGGGTGAAGCTGATGGACCGGCTCGGCTACGAGCGCTTCGGCGCCTACGGCAGCGACTGGGGCGCGGGCATCACGCGCGTCCTCGGGGCGCGCTACCCGGACCGCCTCGTCGGCGTCCACACGCCAGGCTCGCCGCCGCGCGCGCAGCGCGACCCCCAGACCGACGAGGAGCGCGCGTTCCTGGAGGCCGCCGCGCTCTGGTCCGTGGAAGAGACCGGCTACCAGCGCATCCAGGGGACGAAGCCGCAGACGCTCGCCTTCGGCCTGACCGACTCGCCGGCCGGCGTGGCGGCATGGATCACCGAGAAGCTCCGCTCGTGGAGCGACTGCGACGGCGACGTCGAGAACCGGTTCAGCAAGGACCAGATCCTCACGCTCGTCTCCATCTACTGGCACTCCCGGTCCATCGGGACCAGCGTGCGCTACTACCACGCGAACGGCCTGGGCAGCTCGCGGCCCCGGCCGGCGCCGGAGCCGGTGCGTGTCCCGCAGGGCTTCGCCTCTTTCCCGGGCATCACGGGCCGCCTGAAGATGCCGCGCTCGTACGTCGACCAGTGGCCCGAGAACGTGACGCACTGGACCGACTACGACACCGGCGGGCACTTCCCCGCCATCGAGGAGCCCGATCTGCTCGTCGACGACCTGCGGGAGTTCTTCCGCCCGCTCCGCTCGGCCTAGGCGGCGCGCTCGACCCCGGACGCGCGGCCGCAGAGGGGCGGCCGCGCGTCCTGTCCCCTCCGGACCGCCCCGGGGGCGCTCAGATGATGTGCCCGGTCCAGCGGCCGGCCAGCACGACGCCCGCCCACAGCGCGAGCGAGATCGCGCCGGCTGCCCGCGCCGCCGGCGGCGGGACGGTGCCCACATCCCACAGCACCACGTCGCGGAACGTGCGGAACTGGAACACCGCCATGTTCGCGCAGGCGAGGATCAGCAGGATCAGCTTCATCTGGAAAGCGGGGTTCTCGACGTAGGCGGTGGCCCGCGTCATGAACATCCCGGTTCCGGTGATGACGGCCACCACGAAGGCACCCCAAGTCCAGGGCACCAGCTCGCGCGTGATGCGGCTCGCGGCGTAGCCCGCGGCGGCCATCCCGAGCAGGCGCAGGTCGACCATCAGGATCGACCCGACCACGAAGCCGATCGCCAGCACATGAATCGACTCGAGCAGCGGGAACCAGTAGGTGAAGCCGATGTACTCGGACAGCGGCAGGGCCTGCACCCACTCCCAGAATTCCGGAAACGGCATCGGGCGATCCTCACTCAGGGAAGAACAGGTACTCCGAGTACGCGATCCAGCGGCCCGCCAGCACGACCCCGACCCAGAGCACCAGCGACACCAGCGCGATGCCGCCGAGGGCGAGCCGCCGGCCCTGCGACATCTCCCAGTAGCCCGGTTCCCGTCGGCTGAGGTAGTGGATGACGAACGCCAGGACGAGGGCCGGCACGAGCAGCGAGAACTTGATGGCGAAGACCGGGTTGAAGTAGTAGCGTAGCGGGCGCGCGATGACGAAGACCGACCCCGTCAGCAGGTTGACCAGCAGCGCCCACCAGGTCCAGGGCATCAATCGCTGGATCATCTCGCTGACGTTCTGGGACGGCACGGCGATGCCGAGGATCCGCAGGTTCAGGAAGATGCTCGACCCGGTTACGCAGGCGATGCCCAGGATGTGGAACGACTGGGTGATCGGCGGCAGGCCCGGCACGTTCCCCAGCAGGTAGACGGCGAGCTCTTGCGCGCGGCTGTCCGCGAGGGCGTAGGCGAAGTCCTCGATCATCGGCTGGCCTCTGCCCCACGAGCCCCGGCCCCGCTCCGCGCCGCCGGCCGGGGCGCCATGAAGTCTTCGAGGTCGACGCCGAGCCCGTCGGCGATCCGGTTGATGTAGTTGAAGTAGGAGATGACCTGCACGGCGTCGTGGAGATCGGCGTCGGCGAAACCGTGGCGGCGGAGTTGGTCCAGATCGTCTTCGGTCGCGGCCGACGGCTCGCGCGTGAGCTTCTCCGCGTACACCAGGAGCGCCCGGTCCGCCTCGCCCAACCCCGCCGTACGCCAGTCCCGCTTGATCCGTTCCACCAGCTCGTCGTCGTGGACCTCGCCCCGGAGGTCCTCGGCATGCGCCTCGATTCAATAGTGACAGTCGTTGGCGACCGAGACGACCACGGCGAGCATCTCGCGCCGGGCCCGGCTGAGCCCGGAAGGGCCGTGCATCAGGCTCATGTAGAGCTCGACGCTGCAGCGCAGGTGCTCGCTGTTCAGCCCCATCACCTGCAGCACGTTGAAGACGCGGCCCGCGCGGCCGACCGCCTTGTCGTACTCCCGTTGCAGCGCGCCGGTAGCGGCGTCGGGTTCGATTGTCCGGATCCAGGCCATGAAACGCTACGGGAGGTCGTCCGACTCGGCGCCCCGTTCGACGAGGAACTCGACGACGGAGACGTACTGCAGGGCCTCCGCCTCGTCGAGCGCGGTCCGGCCGTCGGTGCCGGCTGCGCGGATGTCTGCCCCGAGGTCGGCGGCCAGCGTGACCGCGGCAAGGACCCGTGCCTCGGGATCGCCGGGCAGAGGCGGAAACCAGGCGCGGAGCCGCCGCCCGCCGCCCATCCCGAGCGCCGCCATCAGCGCCGTGGTCGCCTCGCGCCGGCGCTCGAAGCTGCCGTCCGCGATGTAGTCGGCATGGTGCACGAAGGTCGGGTCCGCGCCGTGGGCCACGAGCAGGCGCATCAGGCCGAGCTCGCCGAAGCGTGCGGCGAGCCAGAACGGCGTGGCGCCGATCAGCGACGGGCGGAAGTTGTAGTCCCGCGAGGCGCGGCGGGCCGGCGTCCAGGTCCGCAGGAGGACGTTGGGGTCGGCGCCGTGATCGAGCAGGATGGCGGCCAGCTCGGCGTCGCGCCGCATCACCGCTTCGTGCAGCGCCGCGAAGCCGGCCTCGTCGGCGTCCGGGTCGGCGCCCCGCTCCAGCAGGAAGGCGACCAGCTCCCGGTACCCGGAGTGCGCCGCCATGGTGACGGCGCTCACCCCCCAGGCGTTGGTGTCGTTCACGTCGGCGCCCGCATCGAGGAGCAGCCGCGCGGACGCGAGGTCCCCGGCGCGGGCCGCGAACAGCAGGGCGGTGTTGCCCCCGTGCGGGATCTCGCGGTTGTAGCCGTACTGGCCGTGCGGCGGGACGCCCATCACCTGGCTCCAGACGTCCGACCGCACGTGGGGGTCGGCGCCGCGCGCCAGCAGCGCCCCCACGACATCGGCGTGGTGTTGGGCCACGGCCCACATGAGCGCCGTCTGCCCCCGCGATCCGCGCCGGTCGAGGTCGGCCCCGGCCGCGGCGAGTTGCTCGACGACGTCCGCGCCCCCGGCCCGGGCCGCCACCATCACCGGCGTCTCGCCGCTCAGCAGGGCGAGGTCGGGATCGGCTGCCGCTCCCAGCAGCAGGCGGACCATGGCGCCGCTGCCGTTCTGGCTCGCGGCCCAGAGCGGAGTGGCCCCGAGATCGTTCGCCGCGTCGACATCGGCACCCGCGCCGAGGAGCCTCCGCGCGGTGTCGAGGTCATCGCGGTGGCTGGCCCAGAGGAGCGCCGTCGACCCGTCGCCTCCGGTGATGCCGACGTCGGCGCCGGCTTCGATCAACGCCTCGACCGCACCCGCGTCGCCCCGCCGGGCGGCGTCCAGCAGGTCGCGGCCGTTCGGCTCGGCCGCCGCCGTGAGCGCGGGCATGGCGCTCGACTCCGCCGGCCACCACGCGACGGCGGCGACCAGCAACGCGGCGACGAGACGCGGCCCGGTGCGCATACTCATCAATCTCCCTGCGACTCCCCCCGGCTCGACCGGCGACGACGTCGTCCGCGATCTGTGCGCGGCTCCTGTCCGCGCCCCTACAGGTCCGCGAGCGAGTCGAGCGGCAGCGGCCCCGTGCTCCCGCCCATCCGGTCGACCGGCACGTCGAGCTTGTCCATGAGGGTGACGAGCAGGTTCGCCTGCGACGGCTCGTTCCCGTAGCGGATGTGCCGCCCGCTCGGGAGCCGCCCCGCCCCCCCGCCGACGAGCAGCAGCGGCACGTTGTCGCCCGAGTGGCGCGTGCTGTTGGAGAGGCCGGAGCCGTAGAGGATCGTCGTGTGGTCCAGCAGGTTGCCGTCGCCGTCCGGCGTCGCGCGCAGCTTCTCCACGTAGCTTGCGAAGAGCGAGACGTGGTAGCGGTTGATCTTCGACATGTGCGCTACGAGCTCCGGCACGTTGTTGTGGTGCGAGAGCGGATGGTGCGCCTCCGGGACGCCGATCTGCGGATAGGCGCGCGCGCTCTGCTCCTTGCCGATCATGAACGTGATGACACGCGTCAGATCCGACTGGAACGCGAGGAGCTGCAGGTCGAGCATCAGCTCCAGGTGATCCTCGAAGCGCGCCGGGGCGCCCTGCGGCTGGCGGATCTCCGGCAGCTCCAGATCGCTCTGCTCCTCCGCCCGCCGAATGCGGCGCTCGACGTCGCGCACCGACTCGGTGTACTCGTCGAGCTTCAACTGGTCCGTGGGGCCGAGCTCGCGCTTGAGATCCGCGAGCTTGCCGTTCACGGCGTCGAGCAGGCTCTTGTGCTGGCGCAGCCGCGCCTCGCGGGCCGAGCGCTCCGTGCTGCCGCTGTCGCCGAAGATCGTCTCGAACACCGCCCGCGGGTTCCACTCCATCGGGAGCGGCTGGGTCGGGCTGCGCCACGAGATCGTGTGCGTGTAGACGCAGCTCAGGTTGCCGGTGCAGGCGCCGGCGTTGTTCGGCCGGTCCATCGCGACCTCGAGCGAGGCGACCTGCGTCTCCCGCGCGAAGTGGCGCGCCAGGAGCTGGTCCATCGAGACGTCGCCGATGATCTCGATCTCGTTGCGCCCCCCGCGCGTCATGCCGGTCAGAAACGACCCCGAGGCGCCGGCGTGGATGTAGTTCCAGCTCGAGCGGAGCCCCGACAGCACGACCACCTGGTCGCGGTACGGACGAGGGGCTCGAGGATCGGCGGCAGCTCGAAGCCCGTGCCCTCGGTATCCGGCGACCAGTACGGCATCGACATGCCGTTCGGGACGTAGAACGCCTGGAAGCGGTGCGCCGGCTTGCGCGTCGCGCGCGCAGCGGCGGTGGACGATGCCGGGACCATGGCGTCGAGCAGCGGCAGGGCCAGCGTCGCGCCGAGCCCCCGAAGCACGGTCCGCCGCGGCAACGCCTTGTGGATGAAGGTCATCTTCGCCGTCTCCTCAGTGCCGATCCGTGGATTCCTCGCGACAATCGAACGGGCGCGCCCTCGCGGGCGCGGCGGGAGCCTGTGCGGGCACGACGTCCCGCAGCGTACGTTCGGCGGCGCAGATTGCCGTTCGCCGAGCTCATGGTCCTGCGTCCGCCTGACGCCGCCCCGCCGGGCGATCCGGGGCGCGCCGCGCCGCGTCCGGCGCCTCCGGCGCGGCCCGCATCGTGAACTGCGGGCTGCGAACGATGCCGCGCAGGAGCGCCGACCACCGATATTCCTCGGACGCGGCTTCGCGGACGATATGCCGGACGGCAGGCCGATCGTAGTGCTCCAGCCGCCGGCCGAGCGCGTAGCTCAGCAGCTTCTCGGTCACCGTGCGCGGGAAACGCTCCGGGTCGTCGAGCAGCAGGGCGCGCAACCCCGGCAGGCCCTCGATGGGCTCGCCGCCCGCGGTCGTCCCCGTGGCGTCGATCGGCCGGCCCTGCGGGTCGACGGAGCGCCAGCCGCCGATCACGTCGAAGTTCTCGAGCGCGAAACCGAGCGGATCGATGACCGCGTGGCAGCTCGCGCACGAAGGGTTTCGCCGGTGCTGGGCCAGACGCTCCCGCATCGTTGCCGGCGCCTCGCCGGGGGTCTCCTCGAGGTCGGTGTTCACCCCGGGCGGCGGCGGCGGGACCGGGAGCCCCAGGATGTTGTCCACCAGCCACTTGCCGCGGAGCACCGGCGACGTGCGATCCGGGTACGACGTCGTCGCCAGCAGCGCGCCGGCCGCCAGCAACCCGCCCCGGCGCTCGGGATCGGGGAGCGTCACGCGGCGGAAGCGGTTGCCGTAGATGCCCGCAATGCCGTAGTGGCGCGCCAGCCGCTCGTTGACGAACGTGTAATCGGCGTCGAGCAGTGCGCTCACGGGCAGGTCGTCCTCGAGCGTGCTCGCCACGAAGCGCTCGACCTCCTCCTCGAACGCCTCCAGCAGGCTCTCGTCGTAGTGCGGGTACTGCAGGGGGTCGACCACCACCTCGCCGACGCGGCGCAGGTTGAGCCACTGCGCCGCAAAGTCGCGGACGAGGGCCTCGGTGGCGCGCGGGTCCGCGAGCATCCGCCGCACCTCGGCGTCCAGCACGCCGGGCTCACCGAGGACGCCGACTTCGGCCAGGTCGAGCAGCCGCTCGTCCGGCACGCTGCTCCAGAGGAAGAAGGAGAGCCGCGAGGCGAGCTCGACGTCGCTCAGGCGGTAGGGCGGGGCATCCGCGTCGAGGTCGACGGGATCCCGATACACGCGGAGCAGGAAGTCGGGATCGACCAGGATGCGCTCGAGGCCGAACTGGATGCCGGCGTCGAAGCTGCCGCCGTCGGCCCGCCCGGCCTCGAAGAACCCGAGCAGCGCGTCCAGCTCGTCCGGCCGGACCGGGCGGCGGAACGCGCGGCGGGCGACCGAGGACAGGATCTCGGCCGCGCACGCGGCCTCGTCGGCCGGATCGGTGGGCCGGCAGGTGAAGATCGCGCGGCGACTCGGCGTATCGCCTGCCACCGCGTCCGCGGTCCCGAACGGGCCGCCGATCTCCACCGAGCGGACCGCCGCGTAGCCCATGTAGATCTGGTCGTTGGTCAGCACGCGCCCGCGCTGCAGCGGCTGCGGCAGCCCCTCGGGCTCCCACTGCTCCCGCACGAACGAGACGCCCACGACGTGCGGCCCCGCCTCGACCGGGACGAGCACCTCCAGGTGCGCGTCGCCGGTCATCTGCATGAACTCCTCCCATTCGACCGCGCCCGCGAACCCCGGCTCGCCGTCGCCGGCGTAGCTCGCCGCCGCGGGCCGACCCGGGGCGTTGCCGCCGACGGTGAAGCGCTTCACCAGGCGGCCGTCGAGGCGGACGTCGAGCGACTGCGGCCACCCCATCCCCATCAGGTAGTCCTGGTACTGCCGCCGCAGCCGCACCCGGATGAGGTAGTCGCCGTCGACGGGGAAGGTGTAGGGCACGGCGACGCCGCCGCGCGAGCCGAGCGGGAGGTCCTCGCTCTGCCGGCCGTCCTGCACCACGTGGATCGAGACCTCGAACGCGTCCATGCCCGGCGCCGGCGGGGGCAGGCCGGTCGCGAGCCGCGTCACGTGGCGGGCCACCGACAGGTAGCGCTCGAGGTGCGCCCGCGACACCGTCAGCACGTCCGCGAAGTTGTCGAAGCTGCCGTCGGCGGTCTCGTCGCCGGGCAGGAGCGGCTTGACGTCGACGTCGAGCGCGAACAGATCCCGGATGGCGTTGTTGTACTCGGTGCGGTTGAGCCGATGGACGGCGTTGATGCGGCCCGGGTTGGGATCGGCCAGCCACGCCGCGTCCAGACCGGCCTCGAGCAGGGAGGCCAGGGCCCGGTAGGTCGCCGCATCGGGCCGCAGGCGCCGGGGCGGCGGCATCGATTCCGCGCGCAGCTTCTCGACGACGCGCTCCCAGAGATCCGGGTCGTCGGCCGGCCGCGCGGGATCCGCCGCGTCCAGGGCGAGGCCCGCCGTGCGCAGCCGCTCGTTGTGGCAACCGACGCAGTAGCGGTCGAGGACCGCCCGCGGGTCGACGGACCCGGCGGACGCGGACTGCGCGGGCGGAGCGGTCGATGGCGGACCCGGGGCGGCCGGCGCCGGGGCCGCACCCGGGAGCGCAACGGCGGTCAGGACCAGCCCGCCGCACACCAGCCGGATCCGTGTGCCGAGCCGCGCCGCCGCGGCGCTCCCCCTCATGCGCGACCTCCAGAGCCGGGACGACCGGAGCGTGCCACCATGCTCCTGATCCGCTCAGTATAGGCCCATCGCCGTCCCGGCGACATGTTTTCTTGGCCACGCATTGGCTCCGGCCGGCCGACAATGCACGGAGCGTGAGGTTCACGCCGCCGGGCGGCTCGCGGCCGACGGGCGCGAGGTCGAGGAGTTGGCCTGTCGCGGGAGCCGGCAACCGCTATCATCGCCGTCGGGTCGTCCACAGCACCCGGGCGACGAGACGAGAGGATCGCGCCGATGGATCGTCGGCCGAGGAGCCACAGGCTGGCCGCCTGCGGGCTGGCGGCCTCGCTGGCCGCGTGTCAGTACCCGGCGTTCGGCTGGGAGGACCTGATGGAGGCCGGCCACGAGGCCTACCTGCACGGACAACACGCGGATGCGGAGGAGCTGCTGCTCGAGGCGCTGGCGCGCGCCGACCGCTTCCCGCCCGACGACGTGCGCCGCGTGACGACGCTGACCGCCCTGGCGGAGCTCGCCGACGCGCAGATCCGTCCGGAGGAGGCCGAGACCCTGTACCGCCAGGCGCTGGCGGCGGCCGAGCAGGCCCTGGGCCCCGTGCACCTCGATCTCGCGCCGCTCCTCGTCACCCTCGCCGACCGCTACGCCGACCAGAGGCTCCATGCGGAGGCGGCGCCGCTCTACGAGCGGGCCGTCGTGCTGCTGGAGGCGGAGCTGGGGCGCTACCACCTCGACGTCGCCACCGCGCTCGCCGGCCTCGCCTCGGCCTACTACCACCAGGGCTTCCACGCCGAGGCGGCGCCGCTCTACGAGCGCTCGCTGGAGGTGCTCGAGCTGATGCTGGAACCGGACAACGTCCGGCTGGCCGACCTGCTGGCGGAGTACGCCGGCGTGCTGCGCGCGACGGACCGCGGCCTGGAGGCGGTCGCGATCGAGCGCCGCGTGCTGGCCCTGCGGTCGGCACTGTGAATCGACCCCGGGTGGCACCCGGACTCCCATCGGTCGCCTGGCGGTCCGGCGGGCGCTCACCGACCCGCCGCACGCACGAAAGCGCTACGATGGAGTTGATGCTGGAGAACGTGAACGCGGTAGAGCTGCTGACTGCGGCGGGCGTCTTGCTGAACAGCTACTGGTTGTATCGGCTGAACAGCAAGTTCGACGCGCTGACGGGCCGCGTCAACGAGCTGTCGGTGGCGCACAACGCGCACGTCAACGCGCCGGGGCTGCACGGCCGCTGACGATAGTTCGACCGTGGAGCGGAGCCTCGGACCCGGCGCGGCAATGCGCTATCCCCCCGGCGCCGGGGCCGACACCAGGTAGCTCAGCCCGGTCACCGCCACGTAGGTCCCGAGGAGCGCGGCGCCGGCCGTCCGGGGCAGCGCGCCGTGCCGCGCGGTCTGTATCCCGACGCGGAAGACCAGGATCAGGAACAGCATGGCCGGGAAGTGCATCACGAAGAAGATGGGGTCTGCGGCCAGCCCGCCCGTGGTGACCGCGGCCGCGCCGCCGGCGACGAACAGCACGTTCAGCACGTCGGCGCCGATGACGTTCCCCACGGCGAGCTCGCCGTGCCCCTTCAGCGTCGCCGTGACGACCACGGTCAGCTCCGGCAGCGACGTGCCGAAGGCGACGAGGGTCGCGGCGATGATGCTCGGGGGCACGTTCATGCGCGCCGCGAGCTCGGCCGCCACGGCGACCAGGATCGCCGACGAGACGATCACCAGTCCGACCCCGATTCCCAACGTGCCGAGGGCCGCTCCGAGTCCTCCCGCCTCCCCGCCTCCGCCGTCGCCGGCGCCGACTCCCGCCCGCGCGAGGCGCACCGACCAGACCATGTAGACGACCAGCAGGCCCAGGAAGAACCAGCCCGCGACCTGCGGCAGCGTGCCCCCGGCCGTGAACGCGGAGGCCGGGTCGGCCCACGGCAGGCATACGAGGACCAGCAGGATGCCGGTCACCACCTTGCCCCACCCCTGCCGGTTGACGACGCGCAGGTCGAGCGGAAGTGGCCGGATCAGGCAGCCGATGCCGAGGATTAGCCCGGTGTTGCAGATGATGGAGCCGACCGCGTTCCCGAGCGCCATCTCCGACCGCCCCTGAAGCGCCGCCACGACGGAGACGACCGCCTCCGGGGTCGTCGTGCCGAGGCTGACGATCGTCGCCCCGATCACCACGCGGGGAACGCCCCAGCGCTCGGAGAGGGCGACGGCGCTGTCGACCATCCAGTCCGCCCCCTTCGCGAGCCCCGCGACGGTGGCGGCAAGGGCGACCACGAGGGCCGGCGTGGACAAGCCGGCCACCAGACTGTCGAGGTATTCCGCCATGCAGCCGGACAGTCTAGGAGCTTGCTCCGCAGAACGCAACGGAGTGAGTGGCGCGGGGCAAGCTCCTAGTCCGGTGGGGCTGGGGCCGAACACGGAGCCTGCGACGGGTTCGGCGGCGCTAGAAGAAAAAGCTCACCATCATGATGCCGACGGGGCTGACGAGGCCGTACGCCGAAGCGAGGGGCCGGGTGGGGCTGCTCTCGTCGGGTCCGAGGCCGAAGTAGACGGCGGCGGAGACCGAGGCGTTGCTGGCGGCGTTGTAGCCGACGGTCGGCGCCAGGAGGGTGCTGCCGTCGTTGAGGTTGTGGAGCCCGAACACGGACACATTCCAGAGCGGGGTGACCTCGTAGGAAACGCTGAGCACCGTCTCGTCCCGCCCGTACACCTGGAACTCGCCGCGGCTGGACCCGGGCGACAGGAAGACGCGCAGCAGGTCGTCGGGGCCGACAGCGCCCAGCCCGTTGCGCTGGTACTCCCAGCCGAAGGCGAGCGCGCGGCCCTGGGTCCCGAGGAAGAAGGCGCGGTCGATGCCGATGGTGCCGCTGCCGACGACGGTCCCGTCGTGGTCCCGGACCACCGTCTCCGCCCGCACCGCCCAGGGCCCGATGCCGCCGGCCAGGCCGATCGCGCCCGCCGTGTCGCCGTAGAGGCTCCCGCCCCAGCCGGAGATCTCCCAGTTGCGCCAGGTGGTCAGGCCGCGCAGCAACGCCGTGAGCTCCTCGCCCGCCGGGCTGCGGGTCGGGCGGACCACGAAGTCGACCTCGCTGAGGGCGCTGGGGTAGACGCGGACGCGGAACGCGTCCACGCCGGCCCGGTACAACCGGATCGGATCCGAGGGGACGAACGGGACGAACGGATCGGCCGGGTTCAGGAACTGCGTCGTGCCCCACGAGATCGCCTGCCGCCCGACCCGGATATCGATGTTGTCGGTGGGGCTCCAACCGATGTTGAAGCGGTCGAGGCGGTGCGTCCAGACCGCATTCTGCTGCCGGGACGGCGTGATCGTGCCGCCCAGATCCCACCACTCGGCGCCGCTCTGGAGGCCGGTCAGGCCGAGGCCGAGCTGCTGCGGGTGCTGCTGAAAGGTGACTCCGTGCTCGTAGGCGACCTCTACCGAGAACGGCCCCGCCGATGGCTCGATGTTCAGCCGGAAGCGATTGAAGTTGCTGGCGTTGCTCGGTCCGAACGTGCTGGCCCCGCTGAAGAGCGGCGCGCTGAGGAGGTAGCCCGAGATCCAGTCCGGCTGGGCATGGACCGCGCCGGCCGCAGCCACCCACCAGCAGGCGACGGCCACAAGGATGCGGGCGGCGCGGCGCATCAGGAGCGTGTCTCGTCCGAATCGATGGCGCCGTCGACCATCCGGACCAGCCGGCGCGACCGCTCCATCACGTGCCCGTCGTGCGTCGCGAAGACGAAGGTGACGCCGAGCTCGCGGTTGAGCTCGGCCATCATGTCGAGCAGCGCCTCGCTGGCGTGCGAGTCGAGGTTGGCGGTCGGCTCGTCGGCCAGGACCAGCGCCGGCTGGCTCGCTACCGCCCGCACCACGGCGACCCGCTGCTGTTGCCCGCCGGAGAGCTTGCCCGGCCGCCGGTCCTCCAGCCCCGTCATGCCGGTCCGATCGAAGAGCTCGCGGATGCGCTCCGAGCGCTCGGCCGCGGGCACGCCCTGGAGCAGCATCGGGAACTCCGCGTTCTCGAGCGCCGTGAGCACCGGCAGCAGGTTGTAGGCCTGGAAGACGAAGCCGACCTGCTCGAGCCGAAGATGCGCGAGCTCCTGGTTCGAAAGCGCCCCGAGCTCCTGGCCCGCGACCCAGATCTCGCCGCGGGTGGGGCGCGTGAGCCCGCCGATCAGGTTCAGCAGCGTCGTCTTGCCCGATCCCGACGGCCCCGCGAGGGCCGTGAACTCGCCGCGGCCGATCGTCAGGCTGACGTCGCGGACCGCCTGCACCTCTTCCGCTTCCTGCTCGAAGACCTTCCATACGCCGGCGGTGCGCACGGCGTAACCGTTCGATTCGCTCATTGCAGACTCCCTCGCCCGCCAATCGTCGCCTGCCGCTCCGCTTGGCCTAGCGCTCGAACTTCATCGACTCGGTAACGTCGATGGTGGCGGCCCGCATGGCGGGGTAGACGGACGAGACGACGCCGATGAGGACCATGAAACCGAGGATGTACAGGATGCGCACCGGAGTGACCATGGGCACGATGACCGGGTCGACCACCACCCCGGAGAACTCCATGTTCTCCATGTCACCGGTCATGCCGCTGATGTCGATGCCTCCGCTGAAGGCGGCCGTGATGCCGAGCCCCACCGCCACCCCGAGGATCGCGCAGACGACCGTCTGCAGCAGCCCCTCGGCCAGCACCACCGAGCCGGTCTGGCGCGGGGTCAGCCCCAGCGCCTGGAGCACGCCGAACTCCCGGTGGCGGTGGAGGACCGACATCAGGACGGTGTTGATGATGCTGAAGCCGACGATGACGAAGAGGATGCCCAGGATGAGGTACGCGCTCCACTCGTCGAGCAGGACGGCGGAGTAGAGCGCGGGCATCGCCTCGCGCCAGTCCATCACCGTGGTGCTCCCCTTGCCGATCGGCTCGGCCAGCTCCCGCCGCAGATGCCGGGCGAGCCCCGGCACGGCGCGGCTGTCGTCGACCATGACGCCGACGTTGGTGACGTCGCTGCCCGTTCCCAGCCATTCCCCGGCCGTCGCGATCGGCACGTGAATCACGGCGTCGTCGAGTTCGCTGATGCCCGTCCGGAAGATGCCGACGACGCGCACGAGCTGACCGGCTACCTCCTTGTGCGCGTCCTGCGCCATCACCACCAGCCGGGAGCCGATGCGCAGGTCGAGGGCGTCGACCAGCCCGGCTCCGACGTAGGCCGCAAGGCGGTCGTCCTTCTCCAGGTAGCGCCCCTCGACGACCTGCTCGTCGAGCGGGCTGAGCGCCGCCTCGATCGTCGGATCGACCCCCAGGACCTGGGCCCCGCGCGCGCCGGACGCCGAGGTGGCGAGTCCGTTGATCGTCAACCGGTAGAAGACGTCCGTGACCCGGTCGGCAGCCGCGGAAGAGTCGACCGCCTTGCGGACGAGCTGCAGCGTGCTGCCCGGCAGCCGGTCCTCGATCTTGCGGCTGACGCGGAAGTCGGGAACCTCCACCGTGACGTGGCCGCTCCCGGTGCGGACGCCGGAGTCGATCCACTGCTCGTGCGTCCCGTCCCCGAACGTCTGGGCGAAAGTGAGCAGCGCCCCGCCGATGATGAACGCGGTCGCGGTGAGGACGGTGCGCCGCAGGTTGCGCCGCAGGTTGCGCAGCGCCAGCATCAGGATGACGCCGAGATGCATGGAAGGTCGTGCCTTCATTTGGCCTGTCCCCGCTATATTCCGGAAAGCGTGTCGGCCGGCGGCACGCGCGACGCCCGCCACGCCGGATAGAGGGCCGCGACGAGCGCCGTGGCGAACAGCGCCACCGCCGCCTGCACCCAGTGCGTCGGGTCGAGCGCGACCCGTATCACGGGCCGCACCAGGACCCCCTGAAAGGTCACGCCGCCGTACAGCCAGCTCATGTCAACCGGAGCGGCGGCCCACCACAGCATGGGGGGCAGCGAGAGGGCCACTCCGACGGCGACGCTCAGCAGCCCCATCGCCGCGGCCTCGTACAGGATGGCCTTCACGATCGCGCCCGGGGCCGCGCCCATCGCCAGCATCACGGCGATCTCGCGCCGTCGCTCGTAGGTCGCCATCAGCATCGTGTTGGCGACCCCGAAGATGGCGATGCCGAAGACGAAGAGGTAGATGATCAGGTAGAAGCTGTCGATGAGCGCGCTGTACTCCAGGATGACGGGATTCAGCTCGGTCCACGACGCGACCTCCATCCCCAGGTCGTCCGCACCCAGGGAGGCGGCGACGCCTGCCGCCATGTCGTCGGCGAGGAACGGGTCGGTCGTGGCCACGACGATCTCGTGGATCCGGGCCGGATCCAGCGTCACCAGCGCCTGGAGGTCGGCGAGCGGCAGCACCGCGTTGGTCGCATCGAGCTCGACCAGGCCGGTGGTGTAGATGCCGGCTACGGTGTAGAGGTCGTTGCCCATGGAGCCGTCCGCCCCCGGCGCGACGACCACCAGCTCGTCGCCGACCCCCACCTCGAGCTGGCGGGCCATCTCGGACCCGATCGCCATCTCGTTGCGGCCCGTCTCGGGCAGGCGCCCCTCGTTCAGCCCCTCGAGGAACCGGGTCACACCGGTCTCGCGCGCCGGATCGATACCCATCAACTGGCCGGCCGTCGTCGCCTCGCCCGAGCTGACGAGGCCGGCCGCGAAGACCCGCGGCGCCACCCCCACCGCGCGCTCGTCCTCCGCGATGCGGTCCATCAGCGCCGCGTAGTCGACGCCGTCGCGCCCCCCGAGGGTGTCGTAGATGCTGCGCTCGGGCCGGTACTCGGCATCGTGGATCTCGATCTGGCCGCTCATCAGGCCGGTCGCGTTCTCGACCATCTCGGCGACGAGGCCGTTCACCCAGCCGATGAAGAACACGACGAGGCCGTAACCGACGGCCAGGCCCAGCGCGGTGAGGATGGTGCGCTTGGGGTGGCGCCTGACGTTGCGCCAGCCGATGCGGGACCAGGGGGACTCGCTCATCGCGCGCTCACCGCCGCCGGGTCTGCAGGGTGCGCAGCGAGAAGAACGACTCGTCGATGCCGACGTCGTACTCGATGTCGTCGTAGCGCATCGTCGTCCGCTCCTCCGGCTTGTCCGCCGGGCGCATGTCCATCAGGCGCGGCATGGTGCGGCCGCCGATCCGCTCGTATTCCTTGAACTCCATCGAACGGGCCACCTCGCCGTCCTCGTCGTAGTAGAGGACGCTGACCGGCAACGTGTCCGCCTGCCGCACGGTGTACTCGACGCGGCCCCAGACCACCGCGGCCTCGGGCTTCGGCGTGAGCGTGATCTCCCACACCCGCATCCCGTCGCGCTCGCCGTCGAAGGTGATCTCGACGTCGTAGTCGTCGACCAGGCGGCTCTCCTGCACGAGGTCGTCGTTCGTGAAGTGCGACCCCATCCACGAGCCGCCCATCATCGAGGCCGGCACCTTGATGGTCCGGTCGACCCGCGGCAGGTAGTTCCAGATGTCGTCGTCCGCCATCAGCGTGGCGGTGCCCGCTTCGCGGGCCGGGGCCAGGATCCGGATCAGGGAGTGATCCTCCCCGTACGACCACGACTCCATCGTCAGCGAACGCGACCAGTGCTCGGTAACGATCTCCATCGTCACCTGGCCGTGGCTCGATTCGCCGCGGTAGAGGTCCTGCACGCGGTTCATGATCTCGATGGGATCGAGCTGCGCGTGCGCCGTGCCCGCCGTCGCCAGAGCGGCCAGCACGACCAGGGCTGCGATTCGCCGTCTCACGTCGTTGCTCCGTGCCATTGCGTCTTTCCCTCCGTTTCGCGGGCAGCCTCCTCGGACTGCGCGTCGTTCGAGACATCCAGCCACGCCCGCAGCGCCGCGGGATCGATCAGCACCAGTGAGCCCGCGGGCGCGCCGAGCACCCGCTCCAGCGCGTCCGTATAGGCGGCCACCGTCCGCTCGATGCTCGCCGCGTCGAGTCCGCCGGGTCCCGCCGCCAGCAACTGCCGGCCGGTGGTCTCGTCGAGATCGAGGATCAGCCCGATCGCGATTCGGCCCGCCGGCTCGGCGAACGCCGCCGTGAACACCCCCTCCGCCACGCCCTGCTCGACGATCCGCGCCAGGAGCGGGGCCGTCCGATCCGCCAGCCGCACCCCCGTCCGGTGGCGCGCGCCGGCGTTGTCGTCGGAGTACCAGGACGGGAGGGCGGCGAGGCCGAGCCGCATCTCCGCCGCGCTCGGGCGGATGCCAGTGAAGAAGCGCCGGAGCTTGTCGAGCGCGGTCAGCTCCGCGTCGGCCGCGCAGCGCGCGAGGTGCTCCTCCGCCGCCTCCGTGTAGCGCTCCACGATCCCCTCGAGCAGCGCCTGCTTGGAGTCGAAGTAGTGGTAGAGCGCTCCCTTCGAGGCCCCGAGGTCGTTCAGCACGTCCTGGATCGTCATCTGCTCGTAGCCCTTGGTCCCCATCAACCGCTGGGCCGTATCCAGGAACGCGCTCCGCCGCTCGGCGTGCGCCGCCTCGTTCACCGTCCGCGCCATGGCCTTCTATTCATAGACCGACCGTCTGCCTATCATTGCGCGGGCGGATCGACGCTGTCAAGGGCGGCCGAAATCGGCGGGGGTCGATCAGCGGCCTGGGCTTTGCGCCGGCTCCACCGGCCCGCCGACGGGCGATGGGGCAACTTCGCCGGGACCGGTGGCTACCGGTCGACCCGGAGCCGGCGGGGGCGGAGACGGCGAGGCTTTGTCCTGGCTCCGCGGCATCAGCGTGAAGTGGACCGTCACCGTCATCAGGACCGGCACGGCCACACCGTCGACCAGGGTCGGCTCGTAGCGCCACTGCCGGACCGCGGTGACCGCGGCCTCGTCGAGCTCGGGAACGGAACGCAGCACCTCGACCTCGACCACCTCGCCGGTCGGGCCGATAGTCGCTTCGAGGATGACCACGCCCTGCGCGCGGGCCGCTCGGGCGCCGGCCGGGTAGTCGGGCGAGACGTCGTGGGTCTTCCGGGGCGGGGGCACGTCGCCACCCACCCGGATCGGCTCGACCGGCCGGGCTGCGCTCTCATCGGCGGGACGGTCGAGGACGATCGCGGTGACCTCCACGGTGACCACGCTGTCGTTCGCGGGATTGGCGGCCTCCGCGACGATCGTGGGCGTTCCGTTCTCGAGTGCGACGTCGAGACTCGCCTGGATGGCGACATCCGCCGCCCCGGTCGCGCGGAACGCCACGACTCTCAGGCGGATGGCCACGCGCCCGTCGTCGAGGAGCCGCGGTGTCGCCTCGACCTCAGACGCCTGGCCAAAGACTCTGACACCGCTGCCGGCGGTCGTCATGGCTCGGACGCGCCATGTGCGACCTTCCGGCGCCTCCTCCGCGGTCGCCACATAACCGACCGTCTGGGTGACGACGACCTCGAGCTCGATGCGCTCGGTCGACGGCTCCGCCGGCTGCGCCCGTTGCGCGGCGTGCGCGACCGGGGTGCCGAATCCCCATCCCGCACCGACGACGACAGCCAGAATCGCGACCACGGCCGACGACGCGGGCACCCGCTTCATGAAGCTCTCCTCTCCGGCCGCCCATTGAGCCGCACTTCGGGCGGCGTCGGTCCGGGCAGCAGCCTACGCCAGCATCGTACGTCTACGGCCGCAGGGCCGCAATCCGTGGCGGCCGACGCTGCGCGCGGGCCGTCGTCGTGGCAACTCGACATCGCCTGCCGCCGACAGCCGACGAGCTCGAGTGCGAACCAGCTTCCTCGACCCTCGAATGGGGCGAGCACGCTCGCGTCGCCACCCGTTCCTCCGCCCGCCGGGGAGTGGGGGCAGGCTCGTGCGCGTACGGCAGCGCAGGTGCTAGGATCCCGCGCATGAGACGCATGGTGTACGCCGCAATCGTCGCCGCCGGCCTCGTGCTGGCGATGCCCGTCGCGCCGGACGCGCAGGAGAGGGAGCCGGTGGACGTATCGTCGCTCGGACCGCAGGTGGGAGAGCGGATCCCCGACTTCGCGCTCCCGGATCAGTACGGGAAGGTACAGACGCTGGACTCCATCATGGGCGAGCGGGGGGCGATGATCGTCTTCCACCGCTCGGCCAACTGGTGACCGTACTGCAAAGCGCAGCTCGTGGAGCTGCAAGACCGGCTCGAAGACCTGCGGGCGCAGGGGCTCGGCGTCGCCGCCATCAGCTACGACACGGAAGAGGTGCTGGCCGCTTTCGCGGAGCGGCGCGGCGTCAAGGACGTCCCGCTGCTCTCCGATGACGACTCCGCCGCGATCCGCGCCTTCGGCATCTACAACCACATTGCCGAGGAGGGCATCGGTCCCAACGCCGACGACCCGGACGTCAAGGCCGACGTGAACCAGTACGTCTCCGTGTTCGGCGCCAATCCGATGATCGTCGGCACGCCGTTCCCGGGCACGTTCATCGTCGACCGCGAGGGACGCGTCACGTCGCGCTTCTTCGAGGAGTTCTACCGCGAGCGGAACACCGCCGCGAACATCATGCT
>JAPOVI010000086.1:306-2912 GCA_026708265.1 Acidobacteriota bacterium | reverse complement strand
CGCAACGGCTCGGCAGACTGAACCGACTCGGACAGTTCCCGCATGCTCGGGCGGCCTACGTTCATCTACCGCCACCGAAGCCGCAGCGGGGACGCAAGGCCGCCGATCCCAACCTGTGGCCGGTCTACGGCTGCGAGCCCGCGAGCGTCCTCGAGAGGCTGCGGGAAGCTCGCGACCCCGAGGGCAGCGTGAGCATGTCCCCCCGACAGGTGGCCGACGTCCTGGGACTGCCGCAGGATCTTCCCGGCCGCGCGCCGGAGGTCCTGCCCGGGATCCTGTGGGAGTGGACAAAGACGACCACGCCGCCCGAGGGCGAAGCCCCGGTCGAGCCGTACTTCAGCGGCATTGCCGGACCGCAGTACTTGGTGTCGCTGATCTGGCGGGTCCATGTGCCGGAGGACGGCGAGCGGCTGTGGCCGGGCGCAACCGATCGCGAGGCGGTCGACGTTCCGCTTGCGGAGGTGCGCACCGTCCTGGGCGAGGACGAGTTCCGCCGTCTCGCCTTGGACGGCGTGACGGTGGAGACGACCTCCGGCTCGGATCTACGGCCGGGTGACCAGATCGTGCTGCCGACCGATCGCGGGCTGCTCGATGCGTTCGGCTGGAATCCCGACGCATCCGGCGCCGTCGTGGACATATCCGTCATGGCGCACGGCCTGCCGCTCGATGCGCGGGCCATCGAGCGCCTGTGCGGTGTCGCCGCCGCCGGGCTCATCCAAACGGCTCTGGGGATCGGCAAAGGCGATGAGGAGGTCGACCCGGCGACGCGGGCTCAAGCGGCGGAGGAGATCCTGACCGCGGTCCGGGCCGCGGCGGCGCCGCCCGGCTGGGATCCCGAGGAGTGGGCTGCCTTCACCGGCACGCTGAGCCCCCAGGTCGTGGAGGCACGCCGGGAAGTGCCCCGCTTGAAGGCCAGAACGGCGGCTCTGGACCCGCTCAGCAGCGACTTCGATGAGACGTCGCTCGGTGCTGACGCCGTCGAGCTCGAGCGGCACGGGCAGGCGGTAGCGGCTCGGGCGCGGGCTGTTGCCCTCCGCATCGGTTTGCCGCCGTTCCTGGCTGACGTGGTAGAGCATGCCGGCAGGCTGCACGACATCGGCAAGGCCGACCGGCGCTTCCAGCGATGGCTCGATCTCGACGCCGAACAGGGCGTGCTCGTAGCGAAGTCGGAAGCGCCGCGCCACCGGTGGGAGGCGATGCGCGTCGAGGCGGGCTGGCCGCGGGGCGGCCGCCACGAGGACCTGTCGGCTCGGCTGGTGCGCGTGTGGCTGGAACACAGCCCCGGCTGGGGTGAGCTCTTGCAGCGGGAGCTCCTGCTCCACTTGGTGATCAGTCACCACGGCAAGGGCCGGCCGCTCGTTCCACCGGTCACCGACGGCACGACCGAGACTGTTTCGGCGGAGGTGGCAGGCGTGTCCATCGAAGCGCCTGCCGACCTCGGCATCGCCGATTGGCGGCAGCCGGCCCGCTTCAGACGGCTCAGCGACCGGTTCGGGCCGTGGGGCTTGGCCCTGCTCGAAGCGATCGTGATCCGCTCGGACCATGCGATCTCCGCCGGGAAGGACACGATGCGGGACGTGCAGCCATGACCCAGGTGACCTGTCCCGGGTTGCCCGGCGCCTGGATCAACGGCTGGCTCGCGGCTGTAGGGGCCACGGTCCTCGATGCCCGGGTCCGGCTGCACTGGACAAGCGGCGGCGCGCCTCTGGCGGTACTTTCGGCCTCGGAGGGCGACCCCCTCGCGGCCCTCGTCGAGTCATGGCCGGACAGGGCGCTGCTCTCCGACCTGCCGATTGCCGAAAGCTGGAGGGCCACCGGCGAGGTCCGACGGAAGGTGCCGGTCGAGACGTTCGCTGCTCGAGCACGAGTCGCACGGGGTCACCCGCACGCCTGGACGCTGTCGTCAACGATGACCGACCTGTGCGTCGACGAGCAGGGCGAGGTCAAGCATGCGCCTTTCGATCCCTCCGTTCCCAGGGGTGTCACTCTGCACCAACGGCTGATGACGGTTGGTGAAGCAGTCAAGCCATCGGCGGTGCACATTGGCGACTCGCTTGCAGGGCGCGCCGTCCGAGTCAATGCGAACGGGCTTGGATTCGACTTGGCGAGACTCGGTTCGCAGGCCGACGAGACCTCGAACCGGATCGATCCCGTCGTGGAGGTCCTCGCGTTCTTCGGTCTCGCCCTCCTACCCGTACGGGGCGTCGGGGCCGACCGGCGGCTGGACCACTGTGCCGACGTGCGCGTGGAGCAGAGAGGATGCCGGAGAATCTCGGGTAGCCGCGATCCGCGACGCTTCCATTGGCCGGCTTGGGGTCAGCCGCTCGACATGAGCGGCATCGACGCGCTCCTCGACGCCTGGAACCCCGAGCAGCGGCACACATGGGTGCGGGTAGGCGTCCACGAGGGATGGCGGGCCGTCCCCTTCCAGCCTGGTGTCCCGACGGACCCGACCAGGGCATTCGGAGCGGAACGGTTGTGAGCGTCGTACTACCTCCAGTTCGTCGAGCCCCTCGCGAGCGCCGCCAGTGCGCGATTCGCCGACCACTCCGGCGCCCTGATCACGGGACCCATCGGCGCGGGAGGTGCGCGATGTCCGCCGGCGG
>JAPOVI010000086.1:0-296 GCA_026708265.1 Acidobacteriota bacterium | reverse complement strand
CCTGGCGCGAGCCCTCCGGGCATTCTTCGCCGACCACCTGCCCCGGGTGCGAGGGACGAGTCCCCACACCGTCCGGAGCTATCGGGACAG
Source organism: Acidobacteriota bacterium (assembly GCA_026708265.1). Lineage (GTDB taxonomy): Bacteria > Acidobacteriota > Vicinamibacteria > Vicinamibacterales > UBA8438 > JAGWAJ01. The sequence goes on along the minus strand of JAPOVI010000086.1, from coordinate 206 downwards.
TCTGGTGCTGTTGCTACGCTTCATCGCAACCCAGACGCAACGGTCCGTCCTCCAGCTGGACCTGGATGACCTCGGGCCCCAGGCGGTCCTTGCGTTTCTTCAGTACCTGGAGGTCGACCGGCAAAACAGCGTCGCGACCCGTAATGTGCGCCTCGCCGCGATCCACGCCTTCTTCCGGTACTGCGCCATGGAGTACCCCGCACGAC
>JAPOVI010000109.1 GCA_026708265.1 Acidobacteriota bacterium | reverse complement strand
CATCACCTGCCGGGCGCCGGCGGCCGCGCGCGCCGCAGCCGCGGGTGGGGTGAGTGACGGGGATTGAACCCGCGACCTCCGGAGCCACAGTCCGGCGCTCTACCAATTGAGCTACACTCACCGCGTCGGAACCCCCGATCCTAGCACGCCGCGGCATCGGGAGTCCCACCCGCGTGGGTCGCATCGCTCCGGCGGCGCGGAGCGGCGCAAGTCGCAGTAAGGAGCTTCCCATTTCTTCAAGAGTCTTCGTCGGAAACCTGCAGTACGAAACGTCGTCCGAGGAGCTCGAGAAGCTCTTCTCCCAGGTCGGTCAGGTCGTCGAGGTGTTCCTGCCCGTCGACCGCATGACGGAACGACCGCGCGGCTTCGCCTTCGTCGAGTTCAGCGACCCGTCCGCGGTGGCCGAGGCCATCAACCGCTTCGACGGCACCGAGCTCGGCGGTCGCATGCTGCAGGTCAGCGAGGCCCGCGAACGCGCGCCGCGGGGTCCGTACGGCGGCGGCGGGGGGGGCGGGGGCGATTCCGGGTGGTCCGACGACCGGCCGCCGCGGAAGCCGGCGCGCCCCAAGGGCAGCCGCCGAGGCGTTCGGGCTCGCAAACGCGGGTTCTGAACCCGGTCCGCGCCCGGCGGCCGGCCCGCATACGCCGCCGCGCGCCGCCAGGGGTCTGCGCCGTATGACGGCGCGGACTCCTGAAGGACGGGTTGGGCGCCGAGCGGAGGCCGCAGCGCGACCTTGCGGTCGCGGCGACGAACGGCGGGCTAGAATCAGCGTATGGCGTCCGACGTTCAGGAGCCCGTCGACGCGTCGGATCGGCCCTCGGTTCGGGCCAACGCGGATTCCCTCCAGATCGCGCGGGCGATGATCGAGACGCACCGTGTCGCGCGCGAAGCGGGAGAGGCGGGCGACGCGAGATCCGTCCTCGATGGCATCCTCGACGGCGTCGCGCCGCTCGTCGAGCACGACGCGGCCAGCATTCACGTGGTCGGCCGCCGCAGCGGCCTCGTCCGCCACAGCCGCACCCGGGGGTGCGCAAGCCCTTCACCGGACGGCCACGTGCCCTTCGAGGCGCAGGGCATCATCGGCGAGGCGCTGGCCACGGGGAAGACGATCCCGGTGACGGGCGCGGCGGCGTCGGATTGCCGGCCGTGCGCGCGGTCGCGCCTGGTGGTGCCGGTGATCGGGCCGCGCGAGCGCGTCCTCGGGGTGCTCGACGTCCGCTCCGACCGGCCCGGCGGCTACGACGAGCAGGCGACCGTGCTGCTCGAGGTGTATGCCTCCGCGGTCGCCGCGGCCATCGAGACGGCGCGCCTCCAGGCCGACATGGTCGTCAAGCGCCGCCTGGACAGCGACCTGGCGCTGGCGCGCGCCGTGATGGCGGACCTGTTGCCGCACAACGCTCCTTCGCTGGCCGGCTTCGACATCGCCGGGGCGCACCGGGCCTCACTGGCGGTCGGCGGTGACTACTACGAGTTCATCCCGCTCGGGGAGGACCGCTGGGGTGTCGTGATCGCGGACGTGGTGGGGAAGGGCCTCCCCGCCGCGCTGCTGGTCGCGGCGACGCGGGCGTCCATCTGGGCGCTGGTGGGACACGATCTGGCCGTGCGCACCGTCCTGCGGCGAGCCAACCGCTTCTTCCACGAGTCGGCGGAGGACGGGCGCTACGTGACGCTGTTCTACATGGTGCTCGACGTTCCGGCGCGCCGTCTGCTCTACGTCAACGCCGGCCACGTGCCGCCGGTGCTGCTCCGCGCCGACGGGACCGTCGAGTTGTTCGAGGAGGGGGGCGTGCCGCTGGGGTTGTTCGGTGCCCCGCGCTACACCGAAGGGCACGCCGCGCTGGGGGACGGCGACGTGATGGCGCTCTACACGGACGGCATCGTCGAGTCGATGGACGCGTCGGGCGAGGAGTACGGGATGGACCGGCTCATCGACGTCCTGCGCCGAACCCGGGAATCGAGCGCGACCGAGATCTGCAACGCCATCGCGCAGGACGTGCGCAGCTTCGACGCCGGCCTGTCACCCGACGATCGGACGCTGCTCGTAGTCAAGGCGACCGGCCCGGAGCGGACCCGGCTCGTCTTCGAGCCGGACGGCTCCGCGTAAGGCGGATCGGGCGACGAGAAGCGAGGACGCGGCGCAACCGCCCACCGGCTGCGCCGCGCAACCGCGCCCCCCGACCCGGAGCCTGCGTCGGGTTGGCGGCGCTAGTTGGCGTTGGCCGCGAATGCGCCGTGCGGGTACTGCCGGTAGTGCGCGGCCAGCACGTCCCGCCCGAAGTCGCCGTCGAAGTCCCGCCACACGCTGTGCACGTGATTGGCCCCGTTCTGCACGTTGTCGTACTCGATGAGGAACGTCGGGCCCTGAACGCGGTAGTAGTGCGGCTCGCCCTCGTCGAGGCTGCCCATCCAGGCGAAGCGGATGCCGTCGAGGCCGGCCGCCTTCACCTCGGCCAGTCGCTCGGCGGCGATGGCCGGCGGCTGGACCTCGGCGTACTCCTCGATGAGCGCCCACAGCACGTCCTGCTGACCCTGGTTGAGATCGGCGAAGGCGACGCCCCGGTTCTCCTGCATCGCGGCCGTGCGGTCGGACGTCGTCAGGATGTCGCGCGGGGCCTCGTCGGAGATGATTGCGGCCCGGCGGTGGGCGTCCGTCATCGAGGCGATCAGGCTGCGCGGCAGGATGTCCTCCAGGACCAGCACGCGCTCGCCGGCGCGGCTGCCCTCGCGGACGTGGGCGGGGTTGGTGCCGAAGAACTGCGGCGTGCTGGAGGTCAGCGTGCCGGCGTTGACCGTCCAGTTCTGCGAGATGTGGTGTCCCTCGTAACGCCAGCCCCACGTGCCGTCGGCCGTCGGCTCGCCGAAGACCATGAAGAAATAGAGCCCGGTGTCCCGCATGGCCCGCCCCTCGCGGTCGTACAGGATCTGCTCGAGCTCGCGGATCCGTTCCGCCTTGTCGTAGCCCTCGGCGCTCAGGCTCGCTTCCAGCAGGGCCAGCCCGGCGTCCTGCTGCGCCTTGGTCATCATCTTCAGCGAGACGCCCTTGCGCTCGCGGGGGATGTAGTGCCAGTCGAAGCGGTCGTCGCTGTTGAACGCGAACGTCGCGGCGGAACGCTGCTCCGGAGTCAGCGCGTCGAGGAACGCCTGCGCGGCGTCGCTCATCTCGGCGACGTGATCCGTGTTCTGGCGCATCGTCGCGGCACCGGCGGTGACGAGGGCGAGCGCGACGAAGACAATCGGCACGAGCCGCGCCGTCATTCTCATGGAAGCCTCCACCTCTCCTGCGCGCGGTTCCGACCTCCCCTGCGCCGGGACCGGGCACCGCGCCCGGTCCCGCACGAGGCCGCGCTCCGCGTGACGCGAGCCTACAACCGGCCGGAGGGGGCGTCAAGCGCAGCCGCGGGAACCCCTCGGCAAGCGCGCGCGGCGCGGCGGGGAGTCTGCGCCCCGCCCGCGAGGCCGCGCCTCGATTACAATGCGGGCATCGTCAATGTCGCGTCGCAGGGAGCGCACGGCGATGCGCCAGGAGCGGCAGCCCGGGTGGGGAGCATGACCAGACGAATGACGCCGGCGATGGGTGCGGGTTGCCTTGCGTTGCTCGCGGCGGTCCTGACGGGCGCCCCCGGGGGGGCGCAGCCGGTGCCGGCGTCGGCCTCCGCGGCGCCGGAGGCGGGCGCGCCCGCGCACGGGCCGCTGATCGAGCGCTACTGCGTGACTTGTCACAACGGGCGACTCCGGACGGCGGGCGTCGTGCTCGAAGGGCTCGACGTCTCGAACGTCGCGCCGGGAGCGGCCACCTGGGAGCGCGTGGTGCGCAAGCTGCAGGCACGGGAGATGCCCCCCGCGGGCCGGCCGCGGCCCGACGACGCGGAGTACGACGCACTGACCGCGCAGCTCACGGCGGCCCTCGATCTGGCCGCCGCCCGCGAGCCGAATCCGGGGCGCGGCGCCCTGCACCGCCTGAACCGCACGGAGTACGCGAACGTCGTTCGCGATCTGCTGGCGCTCGACGTCGACGTGACGCGCTTCCTGCCGCCGGACGATTCGAGCTACGGCTTCGACAACATCGCGGACGTGCTGCGGGTGTCGCCGCTGCTTCTCGAGCAGTACCTGTCGGCGGCGCGCGCCATCAGCCGGGCGGCCGTCGGCAGCCCGGCCGTGCGGGCGGCGACCGACACCTACCGGACGGCACCCGACCACACGCAGGACTACCCGCTCGACGGCCTGCCGTTCGGAACTCGCGGCGGCCTCGCGGCGCGGCACTACTTTCCCCTCGACGCGGAGTACGAGGTCCGTGCCTTCCTGAAGCGGACGGCGCAGACCGGGATCCGCGGGCTGGGCGAGGCGCACGACGTCGAGATCGCCGTCGACGGGGTGCGCGCCGGGCTGTTCCGCGTCGGAGGTCCCGACTTCTACGACCAGATCGGCGACATCCGGACGGTGGTCGGCGTGACGAAGGCGTTCACCGCGGACGAGGTGCTGCGCGTCCGCGTGCCGGTCGCGGCCGGATTCCACGAGGTGAGCGTCTCGTTCCTCAAGCAGCCGTCGGTGCTGGCGGAGGAGCTCGACCGCCCCTTCCTGGCGAGCTATCGCGCGGATCCGGTCGACGGGCTGCCCCACGTGGATCGGATGACGGTCAGCGGTCCCCACGGCTCGGCGGGGCCGGGTGCGACCCCCAGCCGGGAGCGCATCTTCACCTGCCGTCCCGCCGGCGACGATGAAGCGGAGGCGCGTGCCTGCGCGTCGTCCATTCTCGAGACGCTCGCCCGGCGGGCCTTCCGGCGGCCGGTCTCCGCCGCGGACCTCGATGTCCTGCTGCCGTTCTACGACGCGGGCCGCGCCGAGGGCGGGTTCGAGGCGGGGGTCGAGACGGCGCTGCGCCGCATCCTGGTCGATCCGGAGTTCATCTTCCGCGCGGAGCGCGACCCCGACGGCGTGGCGCCCGCCGCGGCGTACGCGCTGAGCGACCTGGAGCTGGCGTCCCGGCTGTCCTTCTTCCTCTGGAGCAGCGTGCCGGACGACGAGCTGCTGGACGTCGCCGCGCGGGGGGAGCTCGGCGACCCCGCCGAGCTTCGGAGGCAGGTGCGCCGCATGCTCGCCGATTCGCGGTCGGCGGCCCTCGTCGACAACTTCGCCGTGCAGTGGCTGCTGGTCCGCAACCTGGGCGCGGCACGTCCGACGCCGTCCGAGTTTCCGGACTTCGACGACAACCTGCGGCAGGCGTTCGCGCGCGAGACGACGCTCTTCGTCGAGAGCATCCTCCGCGACGACCGCAGCGTCGTCGACCTGCTCGACGCCGACTACACGTTCGTCAACGAGCGGCTGGCGCGCCACTACGGCATCCCGGACGTGTACGGCGACCGCTTCCGGCGGGTCGACGTGGCCGACGAGCACCGGCGCGGGCTGCTCGGGCACGGCAGCGTGCTGACGGTCACCTCCTACCCCAACCGCACCTCGCCCGTGCTCCGCGGCAAGTGGGTGCTCGACAACATCCTCGGAGCGCCGCCGCCGCCGCCCCCACCCGACGTGCCCGACCTCGAGGAGAACCCGGTGGGCGAGGTGCTGCCGATGCGCGAGCGCATGGCGCATCACCGGCGGAACGCGATCTGCGCGAGCTGCCACGCCCGGATGGACCCGCTGGGGCTGGCGCTGGAGAACTTCGACGCGAACGGACGGTGGCGCGTCGCCGAGGGGGAAAACCCCATCGACGCATCGGCGGAGCTCGCCGACGGGACGTCGTTCGCCGGGCCGGCGGGACTGCGCGCCCTGCTGCTGCGGCGCCCGCAGCAGTTCGCGGAGACCGTGACGGCGAAGCTTCTGACCTTCGCCCTCGGACGCGGCCTCGAGCACTACGACGCGCCTGCGATTCGCGCCATCCTCCGCGACGCCGAGCCGCGGCGCTACACCTTCTCCGCGCTCATCGAGGGCATCGTCGAGAGCGTCCCGTTCCGGATGCGGCGGGCGGCCTCCGCCGCGATCCCGGCGGCCTCCGCCGCACCGTAGGCGAATTGGACCGAGGAGACCGAGACCATGATCAGCACCGCACGGTCGTTGCCCCGGCGAACGTTCCTGCGCGGCGCGGGCGCCGCGATCGCCCTCCCGTTCCTCGACGCGATGGTCCCGGCCCTGAGCGCCGCGGCGCGCGCCGCCGCGCGGCCGGTTCGCCGGCTGGGCTTCGTCTACGTGCCCAACGGCGTGATCATGAGCCGCTTCACACCGCCCGACAGCGGCTCGGGCTTCACCTTCACGCCGATCCTGCAGGCGCTCGAGCCGTTCCGGGACCGCGTGGTGGTGATCTCGGGGCTCGGGTCGTGGCCGGCGGAGCCCCAGGGCGACGGGCCCGGCGACCACGCGCGAGGGAGCGCCGCCTGGCTCAGCGCGGCCCATGCCAAGCGGACGGAGGGCGCCGATCTGCGGGCGGGGACGACGCTGGATCAGATCGTCGCGGACGAGGTCGGACGCGAGACGCAGCTCCGGTCGCTCGAGCTGGCCGTCGACGACGTGAGCGAGCTCGTCGGCAACTGCGACTCCGGTTACACCTGCGCCTACACCAACACGCTCTCGTGGCGGACGCCGACGACGCCGCTTCCGATGCAGACCGACCCGCGGATCGTCTTCGAGCGGCTCTTCGGGGACGGCGGGACCCCCGAGCAGCGGGCGGCGCAGGCCCGGATGGACCGCAGCATCCTCGACTCGGTGACCGAGGCGGCGGCGCGCTTCCAGCGCCGCCTGGGCCCCGACGACCGTACGCGGGTCGGCGAGTACCTGGACGCCATTCGCGATCTCGAGCGGCGCATCCAGCGCATCGCGACCGACGCCGCCGCCGAGGTCGAGGTGCCCGACGCCCCGGTCGGCGTTCCGGACGACGTCGACGCCCACATCCGCCTGATGCTCGATCTCCAGGTGCTGGCCTACCAGGCCGACGTGACGCGGGTCGCGACGTTCATGATGGGGCGGGAGATCTCGCAGCGGACCTACGGGATGATCGGGATCCCGGAGCCGCACCACGGCCTGTCGCACCACGGCGGCGACCAGGAGAAGATCGCGCGGCTCGTGCGCATCGACAGCTACCACGTCAGCCTGCTGGCGTACTACCTCGATCGGCTCCGGTCGGTCGAGGACGGCGACGGGACGCTGCTGGACCACTGCGCCATCCTCTATGGGGGCTGCATCAGCAACGGCAACATGCACAGCCACTCGCCGCTGCCGGCCCTCGTGGCGGGAGGCGCCGCGGGAGGGATTCGCGGGGACCGGCACTTGGTCTATCCGGACGACACCCCCCTGGCCAACCTGCTGCTGACGCTGGCCGACAAGGTGGGCGTCGAAGTGGAGCGGATCGGCGACAGCACGGCGGCGCTGGCGGACGTGTAGGAGTCTGTCCCGTAGAACGGCCTGGACTCCTGGAGGGTTGGATGGGCGCCAGACGGAGGCCCCGGCGCGACCATGCGGTCGCGGCGACGAATGGCGGGGCCAGGCGAGATGGACGGGAAGCCGAGGAAGGAGCACCCACCGTGCGCGCACCAAGCTTGCTGCTCGTCGCCTTGCTGACGATTCCGCTCGCCTCGGCTGCCGCCGTGGCGCCCGCGGCGCCCGCGGCCCGGGACGGCAGCCTGATCGAAGCCGTCCGGGCCGGCGACGCCGCGTCGGTCGAGGCGTTGCTCGCCGGCGGGGCGGACGCCAACGAAGCCGGCGCGGACGGCACGACCGCGCTCCACTGGGCAGTCTACCGGGAGGACGCTCCGACGGTGGAGCGGCTGATCGGCGCCGGGGCCGAGGTCGACGCCGCGAACCGCTACGGCGTGCGGCCGCTGACGATCGCGGCGGCCGCCGGCCACGCGGCCATCGTGCGGGCGCTGCTCGACGCCGGCGCCGACCCGAGCACGCCGTCGGCGGGCGAGCCTCCCATCCTGTCGGCCGCGCGCACCGGCAGCCTCGACACGGTGCGGCTGCTCGTCCGCCACGGGGCGGACATCAACGCGAGGGAGGCGCTGCGCGGGCAGACGGCGCTGATGTGGGCGGCGGCGGAGGATCACGCCGCCGTCGTGCGGACGCTGCTCGAGCTCGGTGCCGACGTCCACGCCCGCTCCACGGGGGCCGGGACGGTGCGGTCCGGGACGCTGGACGCCGATCAGCGTGCGCCGGAGCGGGTGACCGTCGGCTTCACGCCGCTCCTGTTCGCGGCCCGGCAGGGTGCGCTCGACTCCACGCGCGTGCTGGTCGCCGCGGGGGCCGACGTCGACGAGGAGGGCCCGCGCGGCAGCAACGCCCTGTTGATCGCCACGCGCAACTACCACTACGAGCTCGCCGCGTACCTCGTGGCGCGGGGCGCCGACCCCGACGCTGCCGACGCGGGAGGGGCCACCGCCCTGCACGCGGCGGTGCGGGCGGAGACCCTGCGCGGCGTGTCGGCCCCGGCCCGGACGCCCACCGGCGACATGAGCCGCATCGCGTTCATCGACTTCCTGCTGGATCACGGGGCGAATCCCAACGCGCGCCTCGGGCGGGACGCCCGGCCGCGGCAGGCCGACACGCGCGACCTGATCGCGGACCGCGTCATCGACTCGAGCGTCTCCACGGGCGGCGCGACGCCGTTCTTCTTCGCCGCGAAGGCGTCCGACCTGGAGGTGATGCGCCTGCTCGTCGACCGCGGCGCCCATCCGCGGATCACGACCCACGAGGGGACGACTCCGCTGGCCGTCGCGGCCGGCATCGGCTTCAACGAGGGGCAGCGGCAGCCGCCCGACGCGCAGGTCCTGGAGGCGCTGGCCCTGACGATCGCCCTCGGCAACGACGTGCGCCTGGCGAACATCCACGGCCAGACGCCGCTCCACGGCGCGGTGTACCGCGGGCTCGAGCCGGCCATCTCGCTGCTGGTCGACCACGATGCCCCGCTGGACAGCGCCGACGGAGTGGGCCGGACGCCCATCAAGCTGGCCGAGGAGGGCTTCTTCCAGCTCGCGTCGCGACTGCGCCGCGACGGAGCGGCGGCGCTGCTCGCCGAGCTGGGGAACGACACGCCGGAGCAGGCCCGCCTGCGCCGGCTGAATCCCACCCCGCGGTAGAGAGTTGGCACGAAGCGGCCGGCGCCCGGGAGGGGCCGGCGGGAGGTTGGAACGATGCGTCAACGGAGTCGTCGAGGGATGATCGGATGCACGGCGGCGGTCGCCGCGGTCGTGGCGCTGGCCGCGGTTCCGGCGGCGGGCCAGATCCGCGCTGCAACCGATGAGGTGCCGGCCCGCACCCCGTGGGGCCACCCGAACCTGCAGGGCCTCTGGAACAACAACACCGTCGTCCCGCTCGAGCGCCCGGACGACCTGGCCGAGCGGGAGGAGCTGAGCGACGAGGAGGTCGCGGCGCGCTTCCAGGCGAACTCCGACTTCCTCTTCACGCCCCGCGAGGGGGACCCGGGCTTCTACAACGAGTTCTGGTTCGAGTACGGCCAGGACACCAACCGGACGTCGCTCATCATCGATCCGCGCGACGGGAAGCTGCCGCCGCTGACGCCGGAGGCCGCGGAACGGACCGCGGCGCTCGCCAACTTCGCGACCCTGCCCGCCGTCACCGGCGACGCCGCGAGCTGGGAGGAGCTGTCGCTCTTCGACCGCTGCATCACGCGCGGGATGCCCGGCGCCATGTCGCCCGGGTTCTACAACCACAACTACCGCATCCTGCAGACGCCGGACTACGTGGTGATGCTCGTCGAGATGATCCACGACGTGCGGATCATCCCGCTCGACGGGCGTCCCCATCCGTCGTCCGCGGTGCGCCAGTGGCTGGGCGACTCGCGCGGGCGCTGGGAGGGCGACACGCTCGTCGTCGAGACCACCAACTTCACCGACCGCGTGAACACACGCGGGGTGACGGTCTTCGGCGGGAGCGACCAGATGCGCCTGGTCGAGCGCTTCACGCGCGTCGGCCCGGACACGATCGACTACCGCTACACCATCGAGGATGCGGCCAACTACACCGCGCCCTGGACGGCGGCGATCCCGATGACCCGCATCGATGGCGAGATCTTCGAGTACGCCTGCCACGAGGGGAACTACTCGGTGGAGAACATCCTCCGGGGAGCGCGGGCGAACGAGCAGCAGGAGCAGTAGGCTCGCGCCCCGGACCGGCCGTGGCCAGCGCTGCGGCCGGTCGCCCTGTCTTCGCGCCGCCGGGCGCCGCTGCCGCGTCCCCGCGTGCCTTCGCCGCTGTTCCGCCCGCGGCCCTTCGCCGCAGCCTGGGCGGCCGGGCGCCGCAGCCCCGCCCGCGCGGCCCGTCGCCGCGTCATCCCCGCAGGGTCACGCCCCCGCCCCGCCCCAGGTCTGCCGGCGGGGTGGTGCCGGCGCGGAGCGGGCGACCAGCGCGCGTCCGAACGAGGCGGCGAACAGCAGGTGGGGCAGGCCGAAGGCCGCCACGGTCGGATTCAGCGAGCCGGCGACGAGCGCCTTCACGAGGGCGACGGTCATCATCGTGAAGTGCAGGAAGTTGCCGAGGGCGAGGGGCCGGTTGTAGTCCCAGCCCAGCAGGTTCCCGCGCGCCGCCCAGTTGACGACCCCGAACCCCGCGTAGAGGGCGCCGGCCGTCTGGACCAGCAGGATGCCGAGGTGGGTCGGCTGCATCCCCGTGTAGAACAGCACTTCCTGGGGGAAGAACGACGCCGCGAGGCCCAGGGCGAGCATGAAGAGGCCGCTGGCGATCAGGAGAATCCGCGTGCTCATCGCGCCCTCCCGCGAGAAACGAATGGCACGCCCGGCTGGATTCGAACCAGCGACCCTCGGTTTAGAAGACCGATGCTCTATCCACCTGAGCTACGGGCGCACGCTGACCTTCAGGCTGCCTAGCATACCCGAGCGGCCGTCGCAGTCGCCCGGGGCGTGACGCCCCCGGGTCCGTCCCCCGGTGCCGGCTCGGCCCGTCCGCCGTGCCGGCGCGGGCCGGGTCGCGGTGCGGTGTCGCGACGATCCTCGAGCGGCGACCCAGGTCAGGCCTCCTGGTCCTCGTCGCGGCCGGGCTTCGGGAAGAACTGGTCCACCAGGACCGGGTTCCCGTCGGGATCCTCGAACGCGATGTGGGCCGGCCCGGTACCCTTCGGGTCCGTGTCGGTGGACATCTCGATTCCGGCCGCTACCAGGGATTCCCGGATCTGCCGCACGTCGGTGAAGTCCGACACGCGTGACGTGTCCTGTGCCAGCCCCGGATTGAACGTCAGGATGTTCCGGTCGAACATCCCCTGGAAGAGCCCGATGATCACCGGGCCGTTGACCATGATCAGATACCCCGTCCCGTCGCCGCCGGTGCGCGAGAAGCCGAGCTTCTCGTAGAACGCCCTGGACCTCTCCAGGTCCTTGACGGCGAGGCTGATGGAGAACGCGCCGAGCTGCATCGATGTGCCTCCTTGTCGGGATCCCGCCTCGCAGTTCGTCGCCAGTCACTGCTGCTGCCCCAGGCGCTCCCTGCCGTCGGGCCCCGCCCGGCGATCTGAACGGCCGAGACCGCTCCACCGTCACGTTGCCGCGGGCGCTGCGACACGGGGCGATCGTTCCAGGCGATTCAGCCAACGCCCGAAGTGGGGACATGCGTCGCGCATGGCGTCGAGTCCAACCGCCAGGGCCGCGAGGGTTCCCATCCACGGCTTCTGGTACCCCGCCACGAGTGCTTGGACGCGCTTGGAGGGCGCGAAGTTCGGCGAGTCGTCGATTTCTTCGGGGTTGGCGAAAGCGTCGCGAATCTCCTGGAGTGCCTCGCGGAGATGCGGCCGGGCGATCGCCTCCGCGAACGCAGCGCAGTCGCTGAACAGCAGCGCCTCGAACGCCGCCTTGCCCGCCTCCGATGAACCCTGTGCGCACCGTCGCGAAACCGTGCCCGACAAGGTGTGGAGCAAGCACCTCGTTGACGAAGCTCTCTTCCGTGTGGCCCTCAACATGGACGATCAGCGTCACGGAGCGGAGCTCCGTGGTCCGGTCTCACGGGTGGGACGTCCGCCCAGCTCGTTCTTCCTCCAGAGCTGGCCGAGGCTGTAGTTCTCCAGCCAGGTGGCCAGCCGTCCGGCATCCAGCCTGCGAAGCTCGGTTGCGCCGTCGACCCTGTCAGCCACGAGTACATCTTCCGGGCGAAACTCGTCGAGGAGCAGCGCCGACTGCGTCGAGAGCACAATCTGAGTGTCTACCGAGGCCTGCTTGACGAGCGATGCCAGTATCGCGATGGCATAGGGGTGCAGTCCCAGTTCCGGCTCGTCGAGGAGGATGACCGACGGGCGGAGGGCCGGAGGTTGGAGCAGCAGGGTCGCCAGGGCGATGAATCGCAGCGTGCCATCCGAAAGGGACGCCGCATCGAAGTGCGCCTCCGATGTCCGATGCCGCCATTCCAGGCGAATGGTGTTCTCGTTGAGCGCCCGAGGCTCGAGGCGGAAGTCCTCGAAGAACGGCGCGACCAGCCGCACGGTTCGCCTGATTAGGTCGTACACGCTCGCGTGTCTGTGAAGCAGGAGATGCAGGAACGCGGCGAGGTTGGCCCCGTCGTGACGCAGGAAGCGATTGTCGTCCACGTCCGCCGTCTTCTTGAGGGGCGACGTGGCGCTCGTGTCGTGGAAGTGGTACACGCGCCAGCCAGCGAGAAGGTCGCGGACAGCGTGAACAGACTCGTCGTCGAGGCCGTACCGATCTCGATGGCTGATCCAGGCCTCCGTTCGGTAGCCATGTGCGCCTGATGTCAGGGGGTGTCCGTCCCGATGCTCCACGCAGGCCTCGCTCGTCGGAGACAGCCCGTCCGCAGCCGTAGGCGCCAGCGTCACCCGGTACTCGTAGACGCCGTTTTCCAGCGAGACGTGCGCCTGCAACTCGGATGTCGCTTTCGTGCCGAAATGGAGCATCCGGTCCGCGCCGCCGGATCTGGCGACGTACTCCTGCAGCCGTCCGTTGCGGATCTCGCGCAGCAGCGAGAACGCACCGATGAAACTGGACTTGCCCGATCCGTTCGGTCCGATCAGGACGCTGATCGGAGCCAGTGGCAGACGCGTAATGCGCTTGATGCTCTTGAAACCTTCGATCGTGATCCAGTCGACGGTGGCCATCGGGGCGATTATCGCTCACGGGAGCAGCGGGTCACGCCGTCGATCGCAGCGGTCACGCCGTCGATATCGGACGAGGGTGACGCCGCTGTCGCCTGAGGGATCACGACTCTCCGCGCAGGTCGTCCAGGAACTCGGACGCCGGCTCGACGCCCGTGACGAGCAGCCGGTCGCGGGCGCGCGTGCAGGCGACGTAGAGCAGGTGGCGCTCGGTGCTGTAGGCCTCTTCGAGGTCCGCGTCGTCGGCCAGCCGCTCGATCCGCGACTGGAGCGGCAGGATCTCGTCGTCGCAGGCCACCACCGCCACGGCGCGGAATTCCAGTCCCTTCGCGAGGTGCATCGTTCCGACCGCCACCGCTCCCGACGCGACGACCGACCGGGAATCGAGCTCGACGGGCGTCAGACCGCCATCCTGGACCGCCGCGACCGCTCTCGCGACCTCGTCCGGTGATCGGACGAAGACCCCGATCGCCTGCGGCGCGCAACCCTCCGCGGTGCGCGCCCGCAGCCACGCGGCGACCGCCGCTGTCTCCGCCTCGGGCGTGTCGAACATGCGGACCTCCGGCTCCGGCCCGTTGAAGACGGAGACCGTTGCGCCACGCTGCTCCGCATTGCCGTCGACGTCGGCGAGTTCCGGAGGCAGGAGCCGATCCGCCTGCCGCCGGATCTGGTGCGACGTCCGGTAGTTGATGCGCAGGGTGTGCGACCGCCCGCGCACGTCCACACCCAGCGCCCGCCAGGAGAACGGCGTCTGGAAGATCCGCTGCCCGAGGTCTCCGGCGAAGAACAGGCCCTCCGGACGCCCGCCGCCCAGGGCGGCGAGGAGGCGCAGCTCGGCCACCCCGACGTCCTGCGCCTCGTCGACGACGCAGTGGTCGAACGGCGGAGCCCCCGCGTCCGCGACCTGAGCGGCCAGCCGCGCGAACATCCCAGGCTCCGTCAGTCGCCCCCGCGCCGCGAGCTCCGACCGGACGCGGGAGAAGATCGACCAGAGCAGCTCCCGCTGCTTCCCGGCCAGCCGCGTCTTGCGGCCGAGGCGCTGGACGTCGCGATACTCCTCCCAGCTTCCGAGCTGCCAGGCGTCGACCACCTCGCTCCACTCCGTCCAGAGGAAGTGGGCGGTGAACCGTTGTCCTTCGACGCCCTCCGCCGCGCGCGCGAGCAGGGCGCGAACGTCATGGTCGCCCGCGAGCTCAACGCGCCCGACGCGGGCGGCGAAGAGCCGGCGCCCGATGCTCCGCATCGAATGCACTTCCAGGCGTTCCGCCAGCTTCGGCTCGTTGCCGATCAGGCGCACGAGGCGCGTGCGCAGCGCGGTCGCGAGCGCTTCCGAGAACGTCGCCAGCAGCACGCGGCGCTCCGGGTGCGTCCGGGCCAGATGCACGGCCCGGTGGAGGGCGACGATGGTCTTGCCCGTGCCGGCCGACCCCGCAACGCGCGCCGGGCCGTTGTACTGCCGCTCGACGAGCTGCCGCTGGGCCGGATGCAGGAAGACCGTCCACTTCTCCCACGGGTAGTCGAGCGCGCGGGTGAGCGCTTCGACGTCTGCCATCACCCGGAAGCGGCGCTGGGCGTCCGGATGGGCGAAGGGGTCCGCGCCCGCCGGGCCGGGGTTGGGTGCGCGGGCGCGCCGCCGGTGGCAATCTGCAGCAGCGCCTCGGCCGCCTCGGCCGGCAGGTGATCGGCGACGTCGAGCAACGTGTCTTCCGTCGCCGCCCGCACGTCGTTCAGTTCAGCCATTCGACCGGCACGCCGTAGCCCAGCAGGTAGTCGTCCGACGCGCCGCCGAAGATCGGTCGTGAGGCCGGAGCCGGAGCCGATGCCGACGTCGGAGCCGGACCCGCGGCCACAGGCCTGTCGGCCGGCACGTCGCTCTCGACGTAGCGTGGCACCCGGATCTCGCGCACCGTCTCGCGGATCTCGACGAGTTGCGCCGCCCCGGTGGTCGGGTGTCGGTCGAGGCGACGCCGCTCGGCCCACTGGTAGGCGGCGTCGTGATGGTCGACGTAGCAGAGGAGGAAGCTCGACGCGGTCCGATGCACGATGAGCCGGAGGTCGCGGCCGACCCGGACCGACCAGAAGTGCTTGTCCCTGGCCCGGTCGAGCGCGTGCAGCTTCAGCCCCGGCTGCGCCGGGTTCATCTGCAGGTCGAAGGCGGTGGTCTTGACCGCCTTCTGCTCGTCGCCGGTCAGCTTCGCGAGGCTGTCGGTGAAGGTGCGGCGATGCGGAACTGCATTCCTACATCGCGAAGCAGAAGTCGTGCTCCTGAACGCGGGACACCTTCTGGCCGCGGAACACGTTCGCCTGCGTCCTGCCGACCTCGGTCGTGACTCCGTCGTCGATGATCTCGACGTCGCGATCCAGTCCGCGGGTGAGCGCTTGGAGGAGCCCTTCCTTCAGCTCCGTCTTCCGCAGCCGGCGCCCGCCGATGCGAATGACCAGCCTGGCGCGCTTCGCCAGCAGCGGGGCCAGCCCCTTCATGGACGCCTGGATGAAGGACCAGTAGACGTCCTTGTTGTAGTGCCGGTCGTCGCGCCGGCCGCGCGGGACGATGGGCTGGCCGCCGAGAAACCACAGGCGCAGCCACTGGTCCTCGCGGTAGTTCGTGGTGTCGAGGTACGGCGGGGACGTGATCACGTCGGTAACCCGACCCGCGAGCGCCGGGAACGCGGCGGCCACCCGGCGGGAATCGGCTTGAACGACTCTCGCGCACCCGTCCGGGGGGCGCGTCCGGAACCGGTACTCGAGCATCCGTTCCAGGATCTCGAAGACATCCCGCGATGGCGGGGCGTAGCTGCGATCCGTCCACCAGCGGACCGAGTAGTCCGGCTTCGTGCTGATGGTTCGCGGCATCCGGTTGCTGAAGCAGTTCGGCGACTTGTGCGACTCGCCGTGCAGGGCACCGAGACACAGGGCCGCGATGAACCGGTCGTCCTTGCGGTTCCGCCAGTCCAGCACGGATCGCAGGTACCGCACCTGCAGCATCGTGTCTTGGTGGAAGCACAGGTCGAAGAACCGATCGAGCTCGCCCTGCCAGCCTTCGTCGTTCGGGTCTCCGCAGCTGTGCCGTAGCTCGTCGAGGCGCGCCCTGGCGATCGCCAGCGAGGGCGGATCGCCCTTCGCCCCGGAGACACAGACGGCCACGGGATTCAAGTCGGACCCGGCCGCGGTTCTTCCCTGCAACAGCGCTTGGAACACCGTGGTGCCTCGCCCGCAGTAAGGATCGAAGACGACCCCGGCGTGCCGAGTCGCCGTGAGGTGCTTCTCGACGAACGTCTCGGGGAACATGGCAAAGTACGGACAGATCGAGTGGAATCGGTGCCTCATGCCGCTCTCGCCCGGTTGCGGTAGTCGCCGACCCATCGCGCGACCTCGGGCAGGCGATCGAAGCCCTCGATCCGGACCCCCGCCTCTGCCAACTGCGCGGCTTCGGCTACACGACGGGGTACGCGGAGCCGGTGCAACACGTTCCCCATCACGCGAACGTCGTCGATGAACCGGCGGTCCTCGGTGGCGAACGGTACGATCATGTACGGGATGAAACTGGTCGTCGGCTGCGTGCTGAACCAGCGGCTCCTGAACGCGTCCAGGTGCGCCTTGAGCGACTTGTCTCTCCAGTTCACGCCTGTGGCAACCTGCGCTGCGGCGAGCAGAAACCCGGGGAGGCCATCGACGTGCGTACGAGCGGCGAAGACGTCCACCTGATCGTCCTTCGGTTGTTGCGGCGCGCCGATCCGTGCGCTTACGACTCCATCGCCGAGTCGCTCCCAGATCTCCTCCAGCTTGCCGAGAAACGACGACCCGTCCGGCCTCGGCGACCCGAACCACCAAGCGTCGCCCCGCAGTTCCGCGGCCAGAGCCACGGTGGCGCAACACTGGAAGTGGGTTCGCAGTCGTGGGACCTCATCCTCGTTGGGGTGAATCCCCGAGTGATCGAGCACCGGAGTCGCAGCCCGGAGATTCGACAACACCAGGCTCAGAAGGTAGGCGGCGTGTCCGAACGACCCTTCCTCCGGCTCGCAGGTCAGTACGTCCCCGCTCGCATCGAGTGCAAACGGATAGGCTTCACCCAGCGCAGAAAGACGCGATTCGATCCGGTCCACCGTCTCTCGAACGATGTCCTCTTCGCCCTCTTGCATCTCGCTGTCCACGTCGTCCGGATCTTCCGCTGCGCCCACCGAAGCCGTACCCGCCAGCTCGGATGTCGTGACCGAAGAATCCGTTGCCACGAACGCATTCAGTTCCAGGAAATCGGCCGCGCGATCGGCGTCGGCCAACGGGCCGGTCACCTCGTCCAGGGGCAGATAGAGGGCCATCACTCCGTCGCTTCCCGCCGCTTCTTGGCCATCCGCGCGTACACGACCTCGGCCGTTTCCTTGACGTCCTCGGCGATGTCGAGTAGGGACTGGTCCTGTCCATCGTAGGCCCGCATCGCCCCCGCCACATCCCTGAGCTCGTCACGCGCGCGCAGCAGGGACGCCGTGAAGCGCCGGTCCGCAGACTCGGTGCTCGCGTGCGCTACTTCCAGACTCCGCCCCTGCTCCAGGACGAGTCGCCCCTCGGCGTTGGCGATCACGTCGCCGAGCCGCTTGATGTCGGGGTTCTGCTTCCGAACGACCGGCTCGGCGTCGTCGGCCTTCGACCCATAGATCCAGACGAGCACCTGCTTCAGCCGCGGCAGTCTCTCCGGCGGCACGGGGTTCGTGTCCGGGTCGTAGCGCGACCACGCGGTCTCGAGCCCCAGGTAGTCCATGTACTGCGACCGCGCGAGTGCCGTGTACAGGTGCGAGAAGTTGAACTTCCTGGAGTGGCGATCCTCGATGTCGAAGAGGCCCTCCCGGCGCGCCTGCTCCAGCACGTAGATCCCGGCCACCATCCGCTTGACGGTATCGTGCCGGTCGCCGATGGCTTTCGCGATCTCCTCGAGTCCGACACCGTCGCCCCGGCCTCTCTGGTACCACTCCGCCGCGAAGCGGGCCTTCGCGTAGGCGTCCCACTTCGCAGGTCCGTTGATGTGCTTGAACCCGATGAACGCCCGCGCGCGCTCCCGGCTCGCCACGGGATAGACCGATACCAGGTCGAACGTCGCCCGCAGGCGGTCGTCCACCGCCGGCAGAGTGATGCGAAGCTTCTCCCTCGAAGCGATCCGTCTTGCCAACTCCCGTTCGCGGAGCAGGCGGAGCGTGGCGAGCCGCCGGTTGCCTTCCAGGACGATCAGCCCGTCGTCGCTGGCGCCGCTGTCGGCGAGCACGACCAGGGGCTCGATGTCCAGGTAGCCGTTTGCCGACATCGACTGCAACAGCTCGTCCAGTTCAGCTGAGCGGTAGAGTTGCGCGATGATCCACTCGTCGGACGCGGTCGCACCTTCGCCGACCAGCCGCGGGTTCATCCGGTCCAGGCGCAGCTGTTCGACCGGGACCTTTGTGATCGTCTCGAGCTCCATGGTCTTCACCGCTGATCGTCATCCGCCGGCGGGGCTGCCGTGTCGTCCGGGACCACCACCGGCCGCGGCGGGCAGCTCACGTACTCGAGGCCGGATTGGGCCTGCCGCTGGCGGACGCGCTGGACGATCTTCTTCACGTCGTAGCCGCACTCGGCGGCGAGCTTGTCACGTATCGTGCGGACCTCGCCCAAGATTGGGTCACCGTTCATGACCGGTGTCTCGATCAGCGCATCGGGGCGGCAGACCACCGTGCAATCGAAGCCGGCGCGCAGGCACTCGGCCTCGATCCGGCGCCTCGTCGCCGCATTCGCGATGTGCGCGGAGTTCCATGTCACGAGATAGTCGATGCCGTTCACCGCCGCGACGGCGAGATGGGCAGCGTGGGTCGCAGCCCGCTCCGGCACCGCGCCACGACGTAGCAGCCGCTCGGTGAAGCGCCGTGCCGCCGCCATCTCGTCGAGCCGCACGAGCGAGGCAAGCGCATCGACACGATCGGGAGCCGTCACGTCCCCGCCGCCGGCTTCCTGAAGGACAAGATCCGAGGTCACGAGCTCGAACCGCTCAGGCGCTACCGCCCACCACTCACGGGTGCTGTGCTGGCGTCCGGCGATTACGATGTCGCGCGACGGCTCCGCCGTCAGGTAGCTCACGACGCTGGTCTCGACGTACACGCGCGGTTTCATGACGCGGCCCCGGCTTACACGCGGAACACCTTCATCACCTCGTCGCCGAGGTGGTTGATGACCTTGACGGCGATGCGGCCCGACTCGGGGCGGTCGAACCGGCGCGAGACGTCGCTGTTGAGGGTCGCCCAGGCGTCGGGTCGATCTCGGCCTTCAGGGTGGTCTTGAGGGCCTTGTAAGGGTCGTTGGCGCCGAGGAAAGAGGCGTGGCGGACGAAAAAGCTCTCCTCGCTGTAGTCGGTGTCGATGAACCAGCAGCCGATGCGATCCGCGCCGTCCCTGCGGACCTCGCCGGTGTTGGGGTGGAAGACGTCGACGCCCTCGATCCAGTTGGCGTCGTGCTGGTAGAACTCGGTCTTCGCGCCCTCGTCGGGTAGGCCGTGGAAGTCGGCGAACAGGTCGGGCTGACTCTCGCTCCCGGCGTCCTCCCGGTCCCGGCGCTGGTTCTCGGTGCGGCGCCGCAGGTCGTCGATGAGGACCTTGGGGTGGACCTTCTCCTGGATGTAGAGGGGCGGCGCCTGCACGACGAGGTCGGACCAGTCCTGCTCGTCCTTGCCGCGCCAGACCAGCTGGGGGTCCAGGGCGCGGTTGCGGCGCTCGTAGGCGACGCGGACCGGGCTCTGCTCGGACCGGTCCATCATCGAGCGGAACTCGGCGGTGGGGAGGTTCTTCCGCGACGCCTCGTCGTGGGTCAGGGTCGCGACGGTCCGGGGAGCCTTGCGTTTGGCCATCTCGCGCTCTAGGGGCCGAAGGGATTCAGCACGGGGACGCCGAGACCATCGACGCCTGGTGCATTGCGGGTGACGAGGGTCATATGGTGGACGCGCGCGGTGGCGGCCAGCAGTCCGTCGATGACGGGAACGGAGCGAATCGCACCCAGATGGCCCCAGGCGTCGGCGACGCGGCCGTCAATCGGGAGGACACGGTTGGCATAGGACGTCACGATGTCCTGCAGCCAGTGCTCGAGGGTGGCCGCCTGGCGGGGGTCCCGCCGGCGGAGGCGTTCGACGCCGCGGCGAATCTCGCCGGTGACGACGACGCTGATGAAGAGATCGGCGTCGGCGACGCTGGCAAACCAGGCGGCTACGCCGGCGTTGCAACGCTCTCCCTTCCGCACCTCCGAGACGACGTTGGTGTCGAGGAGGAACATCAGATCTCGATGTCGCGGCCCACGTCGCGGGGCCGATCAAGCTCGAGGTCGACGGGACAGGCGGCGAGCAACTCCTTGAAGCCGCGCCCGCGAGGGGCGCCCAGACGGTCGCGGAGCAACGCGCGCGCAGATGCGTTGCGGTCCGGGTCGCGCAGCGCGGTGGCCACGTCGCGAATGAGCTCGACGTCGTCCCGGTGCACCTTGACCTCGCAGCGGACCCAGCCCCCTCGCTTCAGCCGGTCCCGGTAGCCACGTACGGCCAACGTTTGCCTGCTTGCCATGCCGCCCCCTCTCCGGTAAGGATACCGGAAATCCGTCCGCCAGGAGTCTGTCCCGTAGAACTCGCCATTGGGGAGGTCGCCCCCGCGCAGACTCCCAATTGGCGTCGTACGACTGGCGGCGGAGCGCGCGACCGCTGACCTGCTCGCACAGGAGCTGCGTGCCGAAGGCCCGGACACCGAGGACGTGGGTGACCGTCCGCGCGCCCCAGCCCTCCGTGAGCATGGAGACGGAGACGACGCAGCGGATCGACCCGCCGAGGGTGTCCGGCTTGCCGACCGTGTTCATGACCTCGCGCAGCAGGTCCTGGTCGGAGAGGTGCTCGGCCTGCTGCCGGTCGCCGGTGCGGGCGACGATCTCGCGCCGAAAGCGCTCGATCTCGTCGCCGGCGGCGTCGCGGAAGCTCCGGTCGAGGGCTTCGCCCGAGTCGAGCTGCTCGCTGTCGATGAGCAGCGTGCGCGGGCGGGCCAGCGGGTTGCCGTGCTCGTCGAAGTTGCGGAACAGAGCCAGGCGGCCGTTCTCCAGGGCGCTGGAGCCGTCCTCGTTCTCGCGATGGAAGCCGGAGATGTAGTCGTAGACCAGCTTCGAGGTCGCCGTGTTGTTGCAGATGACGATGAAGCACGGCGGTGCCTCGATGCCCGCCTTCGCCCACCGGCTCGAACGTCTTCTCGTAGTGCCCGTAGCGCTGAGCTTTTTCTTCGGCCTGGGGATCGGCGAGATGAACGCGACCTAGCGCCGCCGGTCGAGAATCCGGTCCGTGGGCTGGCCGCTCGCGTCGAGCTCCCAGTGGCGGGACGGGTACTCGTAGGGCGAGTTCAGGATCGGCCGCTCGAAGAAGCGCTCGCTCATTCGGTTGTCGGGCGATTCTATGCGTTCGTGCGATGTGCGAACGGGTCGACGATGGTCAACCCGCCGATGCGCTCAGCGCTCATTCGTTTCTTCTCTAGTCAGCTTTCGCCCCACGTGCAGTCTGCCCTGCAGCTCGCGCATGACGCGCACGGCCTCGGCGGCCCGTCGTTTCCGGCCTACGTAGTCGGCCAGCCACAGGCGGAACTGCTCGTTCAAGGTCGTGTGCTCGCTGGCTGCCTTCTGACGCGCTGCCTCGATCAGGGCGCCGTCGGCGCTCAGGGTGATGTTCCGCACGTCTTGACTCGACCACGGTGCGATTCCTACAGCAGCCGCTCCGCCAGCACGCCCCAGACGGCGTAGGCCAGGCGCCGTCGCGCGTGCCGGGCGATCGATCCTTGCCAGAAATCGCCGGTCACCAGCTCGCAGCCGTCGGGAACGTCGCCGATAGGCAGGAGCTCCTTGTGCTCCGGCGCGTAGCGGTCGAGGACCTCGGGGCCGGGATTCGCGATGTTGGCGACCGCGACGTCGACGGGGCGGCCGAGGGCCTCGCCGACGCGGCGCACCGCGGCCCCGACCGAGAAGCCCCGCATGCCGCGGCCCTCGGTGAGGATGTTGGTGACGACGACGATCGGTCCGGGGGTGGCGCGAACGGCTTCCGCGACGCCGTCGACCAGCAGCGTCGGCATCAGGCTGGTGTAGAAGCTGCCGGGGCCGATGACGCAGGCGTCGAAGGTCCCGATGGCTTCCCGCACCGAGGTGTGGATCTTCGGCACGGGGTTGAGGAAGACACGCCGGATGCTGCGCCCCTCGCGCTGCCCGCGGTCGACGTCGACCTCCCCGTGGGAGCGCGATCCGTCCTCGTACTCCGAGCAGACGGCGGCGTGCTCGACGCTGACCGGCCAGACGCGGCCGTTGCAGTCGAGCAGCGCGCGGAGCCCGTCGACGGCGGCCAGGAAGTCGCCGCTGTACTGCTCCATGATCGAGAGCAGCAGGTTGCCGCCGGTGTGTCCGCCGAGGCGGCCGTTCTCGAGCGCCGGGAGCCGCGACAGCAGCAACCGGCGCGCCTCGGTCTCGTTGCGGGCCAGGGCGAGCGCGCAACGCAGCACGTCGCCGGGCGGGAGCACGCCGAGCTGGTCGCGGAGCTGGCCCGAGCTGCCGCCGTTGTCGAACATCGTGACGACGGCGTTGACCCGCAGCCACGGGTTCTGCTTGAGGCCGCCGAGCAGGCTCGGCAGGCCGGTCCCACCCCCGAAGCAGCCGACGTTGACCTCCCGCAGTTGCACGGAGCGGATTGTCGCACACCGGCCCGGGGCCGCTCGGTCCGGCCGCCGCGGGTCGGTCCGCGGCCCCCCGGCCTGCGCCCCGCGCGCCGCTGGCCGCGTCGACGCGAGCGGTCGATACATGGTTCGCATGGCGCGGACATCCTGGTATCTCGCCGGCGCGGTCGGCTTCGGCCTGCTGGCACTGCTCAACGTCGGCGGCTACCGCTACGGCGTGTCGGACCAGGCGTTCTACGTGCCGGTGGTCCTGCAGCAGATCGACCCCCGCCTGTTCCCGCACGACGCCGGTCTCCTCGACGCCCAGAATCGCTTCTTCGCTTTCGACGACTGGTTCGCGGTCCTGATCGTCGCCACCGGCGCCAGCGTGCCGGCGGCGTTCCTGCTGGCCTACCTGGGCGGTCTGGCCATGCTGTACGCCGCCGCCGCCGCCATGGGGCGCTCGCTCTACTTCACCGGCTGGGGGACGGCGGCGTTCGTCGCCGCGCTGGCCATCCGCCACCGGATTCCCGATACGGCGGTCAACACCCTCGAGTCGTATCTCCACCCGCGTCAACTCGCCTTCGCGGTCGGGCTGGCGGCGGTAGCCCTCTTCCTGCACCGGGGCCGCTGGTCGGTCGTCGTCACCGTGGCGCTCGCGGCGCTCTTTCACCCGACCACCGCGCTCTGGTTCGCGGTGCTGCTGGGGCCGGCGCTGCTGGTGGCGGACCGCGGCGCCCGCCGGCCGTTGCTCGCGATGACCGCCGCCGGCGCCGCCGTGGCGGTCCTCGCGGCCGGTCGGGCGACGACCGCCATCGGCGAGCCGCTCGCCGTGATGGACCCGCAGTGGAGCACCCTGCTGGAGGTCAAGGACTACCTGCTGGCCACGGACTGGCCCCTGTCGACCTGGTTCGTGAACCTCGGCCTGGCCGGGATCGTGGCCGCGGTCTACACCCATCGGCGCCGGCAAGGGTGGGCGACGACGCGCGAGACCGGTCTGGTCGCCGGAGCCGCGTCGCTCCTGCTGCTGTTCGCGGTGTCCGTGCCGCTCGCGCGCGCCGGCGTCGCCGCCGTCGTGCAGTTGCAGGTGAACCGCGTCTTCTGGGTCCTGGACGTCCTGGCCCTGTGGTACGTCGTCTGGGCGCTCGTCGAGAGCCAGTGGGCGCGGCGTCCGTTACCCGTCCCGCGGGGTCGGGGCTGGCCGGCGCTCGAGCATCGACACGCCGTCGTGGCCCTGGTCGTGGTCGCCGCGGTCGCGCGTGGCAGCTACGTGACGCTGGTCGAGCGCGCGGGCAGGCCCCTGGTGGAGGTCGACCTGCCCCCGACCGAGTGGACGGAGGTCATGCACTGGGCCGAGCGGCAGCCGGTCGGCACGCACTTCCTGGCCGACCCCGGGCACGCCTGGCGCTACGGCTCGAGCGTGCGGGCCGCGGCCGGCCGCGACGTGTATCTCGAAGAGGTCAAGGACGTCGGCATCGCCATCTATTCGAGCGCGGTGGCGGAGCGCGTCCGCAGCCGGAGGGTGGACCTGGGGGACTTCGCGACGCTGGATGCGGAGCGGGCCCGCCGGCTCGCGCGCCGCTACGAGCTGCACTTCCTGATCGCCGAGCAGCCCATCGATCTGCCGGCCGCCTACCGGCACGGCCCGTTCACGGTCTATGATCTGCGACCGGCGCTGCGCTCCGCCCGGCGCCGCACGGAGGCTCCGGCGGGCGACTGAGGGCCGTCGCTCCGCATGCGGCGCTCGGGGCGACCGCGCGCCGCATCCCCAGGACCGTTCCGACCGTGACCCGCGACGGCGACCCCGGCGTGTTCCGACCCGCTCGCCGGCTGGACGGGGGGCACCGGATGACCCTGTTCACGTGGGGTCGCCCGCGCCGCTTCCCGCGCCTCCCGCCACCCGTGCGCCGCTACTTCGACGTCGCGCCCGACGCCCGTGTCCTCGCCCACTGCCACTGGCTGCCCGGCCCCCGGCGGCACCCGACGCTGCTGGCCCTCCACGGCCTCGAAGGGTCGAGCGAGGCCCACTACATGCGCGGGCTGGCCGACAAGGGGCGGGCGCTCGGATTCAACGTCGTCCTGCTCAACCAGCGGAACTGCGGCGGCACGGAGCACCTGTCGGAGGGGCTCTACCACTCCGGGCTGTCCGCGGACCCCGCGGCCGTGGTCCGGGAGCTGATCGAGGTCGACCGCACGCCCGCCATCGCGGTCGTCGGGTACTCGCTGGGCGGCAATCTGGCCCTCAAGCTCGCCGGTGACTTCGGCGCCGGGGCGCCGGCGGAGTTGCGCGCGATCTGCGCGGTGTCGCCGACCCTGGACCTCGCGCTCTGCGTCGACGCGCTGGAACGGCGGAGCAACGCCGTCTACGAATGGAACTTCGTCCGCAACCTCAAGCGGCGGATGCGGCGCAAGGCGCGGGCCGCGCCCGGACGGTTCGATCTGACGCCGCTCGGCCGGGTACGCACCGTCCGGGAGTTCGACGAGGCCTTCACGGCCCCCCACCACGGATTCCGGGATGCCGCCGACTACTACCACCGGGCGAGCAGTCTCCGCGTGATCGACCGCGTGACGGTGCCGTCGCTCCTCGTGAGCGCCCGCGACGACCCCTTCGTCCCGCCGGCGCAGTTCCGCACTCCCGCCCTCGCCGGCAACCGCCACATCCGGACGGTCATCACGGGCCGGGGCGGGCACTGCGGCTTCCTGGCTCCGCCCGCCGCCGGCTTCGATGGGTACTGGGCGGAGCGCGCCGCGGTGGAGTTCGCGCGGCTTCATTGCGGGGCAGGGCCGGCACCGAGGGCGAGCGCCTCGACGAGCTGCTTCGCGAGCGCCGGGCCCTTCCCCGAGTCCTCGTGCTTGAAGTAGACGAAGACCTCGCTGCAGGCCGCGGTCTCGCGCGCGATCGTCTCCGCCCACCTCGCGACGTCGGCCTCCGTGTAGCCCTCGTCGCGCAGCCGGAAGTACGCATGGCCGGCGGTGATCCGGACGGGCGTCGACAGCCGCTCGCTGTCGGCGATGCACAGTGCCTGACCCGCGCCCGCCAACCGCTCGAACACCGCGTCGTCGTGCCACGAGGCGTGGCGGAACTCGAGGGCGGCGCGTGCCCCCGGCGGCAGCATGCCGAGGAAGGCGTCGAGGACCGGGAGGTCCTTCCGGAAGTTGGGCGGAAGCTGGAAGAGCAGCGCCCCGAGCTTCGGTCCGAGCGAGGCGGCGGCTTCCGCGAAGACCCGGGTCAGCTCCTCGCAGCGCCGCAGGCGCGCCTCGTGGGTGATCCGGCGCGGCGCCTTGAGGGTGAACGCGAAGCCGGGCGGCGTCACCTCGGACCAGCCGGCGAGCAGGCGCTCGGTCGGCAGCCGATAGAACGTGTAGTTGATCTCGACCGTCTCGAGCCGCTGCGCGTAGTAGGGGAGCATCTTGCGGGCCGGCAGCTTCTCGGGATAGAAGCTCCCCTTCCACTCCGGGTAGTTGTAGCCGGAGGTGCCGATCCGGATGCGAGGGGCGGAGGGTTCCGGGGCGCTGCTCATCGCGGCATCGCGCATCAACCATCAATGCGCGGTCGTGGCCAGCGGGCAGGCATCCGCCGCGCGAGCGGGCACGCCGGCGCCGCCGCGACTCAGTCCAGGTCGAAGTCGCGGAGCGGCTTGACCACCGGCTCCTCGCGCGCCTGCCGGAGCGCCTCGTCGAAGCGGCGGGAGAGCACGTCGCCGCGGGACCTCTCGTCGGCGACCGACTGGCGGAACACCGCTTCGCGGCGTGCCGCCGCTTCGTCGAGCAGCTTCCGGGCCTCGCCGAGCTCGGGCAGGTCCTCCCGTGCGGGCGCCTCGTGCGACACGACGCGCCGCAGGTTCGCGTCGACGACGAGGGTCGCCTCGCAGCACGGGCACGTCACCTCGATCTCGGACGTCAGGCGCGCCATCGGTGCCCCCCTCGCAACCCGCGGCCTCGGCCCCACGCAGGTGCGGCACACGGGTGCCTCGCACTCGACCCGCTCGAGATCATACACGCCGTCCGCCCGCGCGACCTGCGACGGAAGCCCGAACGCGGGTCGACCGGCAGCGACTCGGCGGCCCGGATGGGGCTCCTAGCCTTCTTCCTCGTACTCGCCTTCGGTGGGGGGGCTGATGCGGGTCGACGGGCGCAGGGCTTCGCGGTAGTCGTACACGGGCATGCCCTGCACGTGGATCGTCAGCCGGCAACCGCCCGCCTTGCGGTCGATGACCACGGTCACCGGGCTTCCCTCGACACCCTGCCGAAAGCCGATGCGGCATCCACAGGCGAGGTGGCCGTGGTCGAGTCCCTTGCGCATGGCGGGATCATACTACACGCCGCCGTGCGCGCGCCCGGCCGGGCAAGGGGGACGCCCGGGCCATCGCGGTCACAGCAGATCGTCGAGGTCCTTCTGCAGCTCCTCCCGCGTGACGATGCCCATATGGGTGCGGCAGAGCGTGCCCTCCCGGTCGATGAAGAACGTGACCGGAATCCCCCACACCGGCCCGTAAGCCTCCTGGAAGTCGTCGCGGCCGAGTCCCACGAGCATCGGATAGTTGACGCCGAACTCCTCGGCGAACGGCTTCATCTGCTCCGCCGTGTCGTCGACCGAGAAGCCCAGCACCACCAGCCCGTCGTCCCGGTACTGCCGCTGGAAGTCGACGAACCAGGGGATCTCGATCTTGCAGGGCCCGCACCAGGTGGCCCAGAAGTTGATGATGATGACGTTGCCCGCGAGCTCGGCGAGATTGACCTCGCCGCCGTTCATCTCGGGCAGCGTGAAGTCGAGGTTCGCCGGCTTGGCGTTGGCGTCGCAGGCGGCGCCCTGGGCCGAAGCCCCGACGGGCAGGAACCCGCCGGCGTGAATCGAGAGGCCCGAAACGCCCGGCAGCGTGAGCATGCCGAGTCCGAGCGCCGCGGCGGTCGCCGCCACCCACCGTGTCCCCATGTCGGTTTTCTCCCCTGCAAGGCTGCGGCAGCCCCGCCGGATGTCGGATCGCCGGAAGCGCGGGAGCCACCCGACGCCGACCGTCCCGCCCTGTTCGGGCGAACCAGTCGGCCCACAAGCGGAGTGGCCGGCCCGCCACCCGATCAGCCTACCGTGTCGCGGCCGGGGATCTCAAGGACGCCGGGAAACGCGACCCTGTCCCCGAGGGTGGGCGGCCACGCCCTCCGGCGGGGACAAGTCCGCCGGACCTTCGGGAGTCCGGCCCCGCCAGGCGGGAGGCACCGAAAGGCACGAACCTTGCTGCGGCTCATCCGGGACGGCACCCGGCGCCGGCGGGCGCGGTTGCCGCTCTCGTCCACGGCGCATAAGATGATTCGTGAGGACCCGTTTCGGACCCGTCCTGGCCGCGGCCTCCAGGCCCGGAATCCCGCAAGGCCGTTCCGAGGTGTACCGATGCCACGCCACAGACCCGCACCGGGGGCCGGCTGGCGGCTGTGGGCCCTGCTCTCCATCGCGCTGGCCTTCCTGGCCACCGACGTTGCGGCCCAGACCCAGTTCTACCCGTACTACGGCAAGAACCGTGTCAAGTACGACAAGTTCGGCTGGCACATCTACACGACGGACCATTTCGAGATCTACTACTACCCGGAGCTCGAGCAGCACCTGGAACGGGTGGCATCGTACGCCGAGAGCGCCTATCAGCAGGTCAGCGCCGACCTCAAGCACGACCTCGCGTTCCCCGTGCCGCTCATCGTCTTCAAGACCCACAGCGAGTTCGAGCAGCAGAACATCATCCCCGGCACCGTGCCGGAGGGGGTGGCGGCGTTCGCCGAGCCGTACCGCAACCGCATCGCGCTCCCGATCGACGAGCCGCCGGACAGCCTCTACCGGCTGATCACGCACGAGCTGACGCACATCTTCGAGTTCGACATCATCCCGCGCTCGCTCATCCGCAACACCGTGCCGCTCTGGGTCGACGAAGGCCTCGCCGACTTCATGACCGGCGTCTGGCGCCCCCTCGACCTCATGACCGTCCGCGACGTGGCGGTGTCGGACGAGGTCCCGTCGATGAGCGAGTTCCAGGGGTACGGGGGCTTCGCCAACGCCCGCGTCGTCTACAACCTGGGCCATGTCACGTTCGAGTTCATCGAGGACCGGTGGGGCATGGAGGGCATCCGCCAGTTCCTCTTCGCGCTCCGCCGCGCCGCCATCGGGGGCGGCGAGGATCCCTACGAGGAGGCGCTGGACCTCGAGGCCGAGGAGTTCGACGACGCGTTCCGGGCCTACCTCGACGACCGCTTCGAGGCGTTTCGCGACAAGGAACGTCCCGCCGACTACGGGCGCAACCTCGTCCCGGACCCGCTGCGGAGCGCGTACCCGGTGGTCTTCTCGATCGAGGCCTCCCCGAGCGGCGAGGTGATCGCCGCCCTGGCCGTGAACCGCAAGGATCGCGAGCTCGACGTCGTGCTGCTGTCGGCGGCGTCGGGGGAAGTCGTCCGCAACATGACCTCCGGCTTCGACCAGAACTACGGCTTCGAGTTCGTCAGCTCCCCGGGCGCCCGCTTCAACACGGTGCCGCGGATCTCGTGGGCTCCCGACGGGGACCGCCTGGCGTACTTCGTCCGGAAGGGCAAGCACCGCTCGCTGGTGGTGCAGAACGTCGTGTCGCGCGAAATCGAGCACCTGATCGACCTCGAGATGGTCGACGAGCCGGAGTCGCCGGACTTTTCGCCCGACGGCCGCACCGTCGCCTTCGCGGCCCTGCGCGACGGCGTCGGCGACATCTACGAGATCGACCTGCAGACGCGTGAGGTCACCAACCTGACGGAGAGCGACTTCGCCGACTACGCGCCGATCTACGCGCCGGACGGCAGCTACATCGTCCACATGACCCGGGTCAGCGGGAACAACAAGCTGTTCCGCCGCGACGGGGAGACCGGCCTCCAGACGCAGTTGACCTTCGGCACCCACGACGATTCCGGACCGCAGTTCCTCGACGAGCGCACGGTCATGTTCGCGTCGACGGCCGTCGATCCGACGCAGCCGCTCGATCCCGACACCGCACGGGACGGGGAGATCTTCAACATCTGGACCCTCGACCTCGTGAACGGCGAGCTGCGCCAGCTCACCGACACCGCCACGGGCAACGTCAACCCGGTGCTCCTTGCCCCGGACGAGGACGGGGAGCGCGATCGGATCGGGTTCATCAGCTACTTCAAGTCCGAGTACGGCGTGCACACCATCGAGCTGGAGGATCCGCTCTACACCGCCGCGACCAGCGACTTCGGCGGGCCGGGGCCGATCATCGACTTCCAGGCGCCGTTGACCCACACCCTGAACCCGGGCAACGTCCGCCGGAAGGGCCGCTTCGAGAACATGTTCATGGAGGGGCGGCCGCCCATCAACTTCGGCGTGACGAACAGCGGCGACCTGCTCGGGGGGACCGCGATCACGTTCGCGGACGTGCTCGGCGATCAGTTGCTGAGCCTCCAGGCCTACTCGATCGACACCTACCGGACCTTCGGCGGCACGTACGCCAATCGCTCGAGCCGGATGCAGTTCGCGCTGCAGGGATTCTCGACGGAGCAGTTCTTCTACGGGCTCTACCCGGGGAGCTTCTACGGCGGGTTCGGCTTCCTGCGCCGCGAGGACGCCATCGCCACGCGGCGCATGCGAGGGGGCAACGTCTTCGGCATCTACCCCTTCGACCGCTTCCGGCGGGTCGAGCTCTCGGCGGGGGTCTTCAACTCGCGGGAGTCGTTCAACGACCCGAACCTGCGGCAGCAGTCCGAGTCGTTCCAGCTCCGGGAGTTCGGCACGACGCTGTTCCAGGACGGGACCTACATGCCGCTCGGGGTCCGCTACGTGCAGGAGACGACGGTGCTCCGCGAGTTCGGCCCCGTCTCGGGCAACACGGTGATGCTCGGCTACACCTACGCCCCGGGGGCCGGAGGCCTGCTGTCCCGCCAGACCGTCGACGTCGACGCGCGGTATTACCTGCGGCTGGCCGAGTCGGGCGTGCTCGCGCTCCGGGCCCGCGCCTTCCGGAGTTGGGGGGAGTTCCCCGACTTCACGTTCTTCGGCGGGAACTCCGAGATGCGCGGCTACGACTACCTGGAGTTCCTCGGTCACAAGTCGATATACGCCAATGCGGAGCTCCGCTTCCCGCTGATCGAGGCGATGCTCACCCCGATCGGCGTCCTCGGCGGCATCCGGGGGACGTTCTTCTTCAACTTCGGCGTCGCCGGGCTCGCCGGGCAGCCGCTGCGCATCTGGAACCGCGACCCGGTCACCGTGCGGCCGGTGGTCAACTACGTCGGAGACCCCGACACGCAGTCGGTCCGGGCCGTCTTCGGCGATCCGGTGAGCATCTCCGGATTCCGGCTCGACAACGCGCGCGCCTCGTACGGCATCGGGCTCACCACCTACGCCATCGGCTTCCCGATCCACTTCGACTGGTCGTGGCTGACGCTGTTCAACCGGGAGTGGGAGGATCTGGTGTTCGCGTACGCCGCGACGCGGCGCGGGGTGGTGCACGGCAGCGACGCGTTCCGGCGCGTCCGCTTCCAGATGTGGATCGGCTACGACTTCTAAGACAACGACCATGAGTTCCTGCGACGATCCTTCGGCGGAGACACCCGGCCCCGGCGGCGGCCGCCTCGTCCAGTGCGCCAAGCTCGGGAAGCGACTCCCGGCGCTCGACGAGCCGCCGTGGCCCGGCGAGCTGGGCCGCCGCATCTTCGAGAGCGTCTCGCTCGAGGCATGGCAGCTCTGGGAAGAGCGGATGAAGATGATCCTCAACGAGTACCGGCTGATGCCCTGGCAGAAGGAGGCGCAGAAGCTGGTCGCCACGCAGATGGAGGAGTTCTTCTTCGGCGAGGGCGCGGCGCTTCCCCCGGACTACGTCCCTCCGCAGGCCAAGCAGTAGCCTCAGCGCCCCGTGGCGAACTCCGCTGGCGGGTCCGCTTCCGACTCGTCGGATCGAGGACGGATCGCGATGGTCGGTCGGATGTCGAAGCGCAGGCAGCGGTGCGCCCGCCGCAGCGCGGTGACGGCGTCGTCCGCCCGTGCGGCGCCGACGAACAGGAAGCCGAGATAGCTCGCCCCCTCCGGCGGCGGCGCAACGGGCTGACCGACCGCCGCGGTGATGACGACATCCTGGACGCCCGGCACGCGGCGGGCGGCATCGACTCCCGCGACGCTCCGGTAGCGTCCTGTTCGCGGTACGGGAATCATCATCACCCCGGACGCGCTGGGGACGCGCCGCCAGCCCGCCACGTCCCGGCCGAGCGCGTGCAGCAGGAGGAGTTCCTCCAGCGGTCGCGCCGCAGGGCCGGTGCCGGTGCCGTCGTCGAAGCGCAGGGCCCGCGCGCAGAGGCCGCCGATTGGCCGGGCGGCGATGTCGATGACGAAGACGCCGCGGGCGTTCAGCCGGCACTCGGCGTGGACCGGGCCGTGCGTCAGGCCCAGAGCGGCCGCGGCCGCCGAGATCTGCTCGACGACGCGCTGCTCGTCGTGCCGCTCCAGCGCGGCCGGCGTCACGTAGATCGTCTCCTCGAAATGCGGACCTTCGAGCGGATCCGGCTTGTCGAAAACCGCCAGGGCGCGAAACCGGCCCGCGGTGACGAGGCCCTCGACCGCCACCTCCCGCCCGTCGATGTACTCCTCGAGCAGGATGACGTCGTTGGCGGGGTCGCGGAGGGCGCGCACCTCCGGCGCAGCGAGCAGTCGGCAGAGGCGCGCCGCAGCACGCCCGGCGGCGTCCGGCGTGTCGGCCCGCATGACCCCGCGGCTCGCCGACATCGCCAGCGGCTTCACCACGCAGGGCAGTCCGACCCCGTCTGCAGGCCGGACCGCGCCCGCCGGACGGACCGCGACGGTATCCCGAACCGCATCCGGATTCCGGGCCGCATCCGGATTCCGGGCCGCATCCGCATCCCGGGCCGCGACGGCGTCCCGGGCCGCCTCCGCCTCTCGCGGAATCACGCGGAAGCGGGGACAGGGGAGGCCGGCCGCGCGCAGCCGCTCGCGGGTCCGCAACTTGTTCGCCGCCGCGCGGGCCGCGGGCGGCCGGTGGCCCGGCAGGTCGAGCGCCTCGGCGGCTAGCGAAGCGATCACGGCCGGGCGATCGCCCGCGGCGACCACGCCGTCGAAGCGACGGTTGGCCGCCGCCTCCCGGATGGCGCGGACCGCCTCCCGCTCCTCGTGGAACCGCACGGGGATGGCCGCGTCGCACCAGGGATCGTCGAGCACGTGGCAGCGATCCGACGCGATGGCGAGGTCGACCGCGAGCCGCTCGGCCGCGGCTGCGAACGCGTGCGTTTGATAGCCGGTGGTCGTGGTGACGAGCAGTACCCGCGGCATCATCCGATACGCTGGCGGCGCAAGCTCCCGGCGCCGCCAGACCCGTCGCGGACTCCGTGTTCGGCCCTAGCCTGGAATTCTCACCGGCGTAGCGACAAGAGGCTGCCCGTGATGGCGTAAA
>JAPOVI010000020.1 GCA_026708265.1 Acidobacteriota bacterium | reverse complement strand
TGAACTGGTGCCGGCCGCGCACCCAGGTCACCATCGGCACCCACAACGAGCTGTTCAAGTTCGACAACCTGTTCATCCGCGACAACTTCGGCGTCTACGAGTTCACGAGCCCGGAGCTCTTCGCGCAGGGGCTGGCCCAGTCCTACAGCTACAGCTTCTCGCGCACCGCCGACCCGCGGCAGGCGGCGGAGTTCTGGGTCTACCAGCTCGGGTTCTACGCGGGCGACCAATGGCGGGTGCGCGACGACCTGTCGCTGACCTACGGCATCCGCCTCGACGCGCCCATCTTCCCCGACATTCCGTCGGCCAACCCGCTCGTCGAGTCGCTGTACGGGCGGGGCACGGACGTCGTGCCGCGGACGCGGAACTGGTCTCCCCGCATCGGCTTCAACTACGACCTCGGCCCGCAAGCGCGGAACCGCCAGCAGGTGCGGGGCGGCCTCGGGCTGTTCCACGGGCGGACGCCCTACGTGTGGCTCTCGAACCAGTACTCCAACACCGGCAACGAGTTCCAGCGGCTCCGGGTCTTCTTCGACCCCGCCAACCGGATTCCGTTCTCGCCCGACCCGACCGCGCAGCCGACCGACATCGGCTCGGCGTCCACGAACGAGATCAACCTCGTCGATCCCGACTACCGCTTCCCGCAGCTCCTGCGCGGCAACCTCGCCTACGACCGGGAGCTGGGCTTCTTCAATCTCGTCGGGAGCGTGGAGCTGCTCTTCTCGAAGACGGTGCGCGACATCGACTACCGGAACCTCAACCTCGTGGCGACGGGCGCCGCCCCCGACGGGCGGCCGACGCACTCGCGCCTGCACCGCGACTTCAGCAACGTCGTCCTGCTGACCAACACCAACCGGGGCAGCAGCTGGACGGTGGCCACGAAGCTCGACAAGCAGTTCCGCGACAACTGGTTCCTGAGCGGGTCGTATCTCTACGGCGAGTCGCGGACCGTCAACGACGGCGGGTCGAGCCAGGCGACGTCGAACTGGCGCTACAACTACACCGACGGCAACCCCAACGCCGTGCCGCTCGCGGTGTCGAACTTCTCGCCCGGCCACCGCGTGAGCCTCTCGGGCTCGTACCGCATTCCCGCCGGACCGGCCGGCATCACGCTGTCGACCTTCTACAGCGCCCAGCAGGGACGGCCCTACAGCTACCTCGACGGAAGCGACAGCAACGGCGACGGCACCCGCGGCAACGACCTGCTCTACGTCCCCCGCGACGCTACCGACGTCGTGGTCACCAACGGCACCTTCGACGACCTGATGCGTTTCCTGTCGGACGGCTGCGACGTCACGCCGGGCGCGATCGTGCCGCGGAACTCCTGCCGGGGCCCGTGGATCTACACCCTCGACTTCCACCTCGGCGTCGACGTCCCGATCGGCCGCAACGAGCTGGAGTTCTTCCTCGACGTCCAGAACCTGATCAACGCGTTCGACGCCCGGAACGGCCTCCTGGAGTTCGCCTTCTTCCAGAATCTGCAGCCGGTCCGCTCGAGCGTCGACCCCGCCACCGGCCGCTACGTGTACAGCCTGAACTCGCCCGCCCGTCCCGGGTTCACGGGCGACCGCTACGCGCGCGACGACCTGCGGAGCCGCTGGCAGGCGCAGTTCGGCGTCCGCTACTCCTACGGCCGGTAGGACGCTCAGCGCAACTGCATGCCCGACCAGACGTTGATGACGACGACGCCCGCGACGATCAGCCCCAGCCCGATCACCGCCGGCGTGTCCAGCCGTTGGCCGTGGACCAGCAGCCCCAGGATGGCGATCAGGACGATTCCCGCTCCCGCCCAGATGGCGTAGGCGATGCCGACGCTCATGTGCCGCAGGCAGAGGGAGAGGAAGTAGAACGCCGCTCCGTAACCGACCACGACGATCATGCTCGGCAACGGCCGCGTGAACCCCTGGGTCGACGCGAGCGCGGTGGTGCCGGTGACTTCGGCGGCGATGGCGAGAGCGAGATGGACGTAGGGCATGGGGGCGCTCCGGGTCAGCCAGCGAGGGAAACGTCGTAGAGCAGCTTGACGCCGATGACGAGCAGCCCGGCGTACACCACCCGGTAGAACAGCTCGTCGTCGACGCGAACGTGCAGGTAGCGGCCGAGCGCGACGCCGACGGGCGCCAGCGGCAGCAGCAGGAGCGAGGTGGCCAGGTTGTCCCCCGTCCACTGGCCGAGCCAGGCGTAGGGCAGCACCTTCGACCAGTTGACGACGAAGAAGAAGCAGATGCCGGTGGCCTGGAAGGTGGACCGGTGCATCCGCTGCGGCAGCAGGAAGGCGTGCAGGGGCGGCCCGCCGGCGTGGATCGAGAAGCTCGTGAAGCCGGCCAGGAGGCCCCAGAACCAGCCGAGGGCGCGGCGCGGCGGCCCGCTCGGCGCGGCGCCGAGCCCCCGCCAGAAGTACTGGGCCGCGTACGCCAGCGCCACCGCGGCCACGAGCAGGCGCAGGCCGTCCGCCGAGACCACCCGCGCCGTCAGGAAGCCGACCACCGTCCCGGCAAGCGCCGCCGGCAGCAGGATGCGCAGGTTGGGCACGTCCCACTGCCGCCAGTAGACGCGCATCGCCAGCCCGTCCATGACCATCAGGATCGGGAGCAGGATGGCCGCGGCCTGCACGGGGCTGACGACCATCGCCATCAGCGGGACGCCGACGATGGCGATGCCGCCGCCGAGGCCGCCCTTGGCGATCCCGACGATCAGCACCGCGACCGTGGCCGCCGCGTAGAACCAGGGGTCGGCGATCAATTCGCCGGCAGCGCGAAGACGTAGAGGGCGTTGCCGCTTCGCGGATGGCGGACGTCATCCGCCAGCATGCGCGGCGCGAGACGCGGGCTGCCGCCGCCGAGACCGGTCGAGACGCCGACGTACTGCCGGCCCCCGGCCCGGAACGTGATGGGGAATCCCTGGACCGAGGTCCCCAGCCGCGCGCGCCACAGCTCGTCGCCCGTCTCGACGTCGAAGGCCCGGAACCGCCGGTCGAGGTCGCCGGCGAAGGCGAGGCCGCCCGCGGTCGTGAGCACGCCGGTGAGGAACGTGGCGCGCTGCTCGACGCTCCAGACCTCCTCGAGGGTCTCCACGTCGTAGGCGGCGAGCTTGCCGAGCCGGCCGTCGGTGCCCGGCATCTCGTGGAACGGCCGGGAGCTCATCCCGACCCCGCCGGAGCCGAGCTCGAGCGCCACCTCCCGCACCGCCAGCTCCATGCACGTCTGCGCGAGCGGGAGGACGAGGAGGCCCGCCTCCGGGTGGTAGCTCATCGGGTGCCAGTTCTTGCCGCCCGCGGTGCTCGGACAGGCGGGAACGAGCTCCTCGAACTCCGCGTCGACGATGTCCTGCCGGTAGGTGACGGCGCCGGTCTCGGGATCGATGCGGTCGAAGACGTTCTGGTAGACCGTCTCCTTGTAGCCGAGGAACTCGCCCGTCTCGCGGTCGAGCTTCCAGAGGATGCCGTGCTTCCCGGCGCTGAACACCGTCTTGCGCGTCCCGACGTCCACCAGCACCCGCTCGTAGACTTCGTCGAGATCGAGCGTCTCCGCCGGAACGTGCTGGAAGTACCAGTCGAGGACGCCGGCGGAGGGGTCGATGGCGACCGTGGAGTTGGTGTAGAGCGCCGGGTCGCTCCCCGTCATGCCGCGGCTGATCGCGGCCCACGGCTTGGCCTGCGCCACTCCGAAGTAGACCCGGTCGAGCGCAGGGTCGTAGCTCCCGGTGATCCAGGTGTCGCCGCCGGCGCGCAGGTAGTCGGGGAGGTCGGCCCACGTGTTCCCGCCGGGCTCGTCCGACCGCGCCGTCGTGTGAAAGCGCCACCGCTGCTCGCCCGTGGCCGGGTCGTAGCCGCTGATGAAGCACGACTGCCGGGTGAACCGGTCGCAGCCGCTCAAGCCCTGCACCAGCGTCCCGCCGGCGACGAGCGGCCCGCTCGTGTTGCGGAAGCCCTCCGCGTGGTCGGCGATGGTCGTCTCCCAGACCTGCTCGCCGGTGCGGGCGTCGAGCGCGACGAGGCGCGCGTCCGGCGTCGCCACGAAGAGCCGCTCCCCGTATATCGCGAGGTTGCGGCTGGTCCCGGAGTAGCCGGGTGTGTCGACCGCGACCCGGTGCTCCCAGATGAGGTCGCCGCGCTCGGCGTCGAGGGCCTGGACGACGGGACCGATCCCGGTCACGTAGAGCACGCCGTCATGCGCGATGGGCGAGGGGGCGTTCCAGCCGCCCTCCGGCAGCGCCCAGACCCAGGCGAGCTCGAGGTCGCGGACGTTGCCGCGGTCGATGTCCGCCAGCCGGCTGTGGCTCCACGACTGGTAGTTGCCGCGGATCATCAGCCAGTCGTCGGGGTCGGGGTCGCGCAGCATGGCGTCGGTGACCGGCCGGTAGCCGTCCACCGTGCCGGCCGCGGTGACTCCGGCTTCGACTGCGGGCGCCGCCGCGACCGGGTCCGGGACGGGAGCCGAGACAGGCGCAGGCGGGACCGGCGCGGTCTGCCCCCCCGCGGGCGCCGGTGACGGAGCGGCATCCGGGCTCGATGCAACCGCGGCCTCCGCGCCCGAAGCCGCTCCGCCCGTCACCGACGCGATGGCAACCGCCGCCCTCGCGTCGAGCGGCGTCTCTCCCGCCACCGCACCGTTCGCCCGGAGCAGGTACGCCACGATGCCGACGTAGGCCTCGTCGCCGAGCGCACCCGGCCTCTCGGGCGGCATCGACACTCGAATGCGGTCGAACAGGTCCCGCGTCGTGAGGTCGCCCCAGAACTGCAGGAAGCTCGCCCCCGCGAGCGGCGGCGCCTCGAAGCTCCCCTGCAGGTTCGCCTGGTGGCAAGTCGCGCACTCGCGTGCGTAGGTCGTGCCTCCCACCTCCGCCTGCTCGGGCGTGTAGACGCCGCCGCGTGCCTGCGGCTGGCCGGCGGCCGCCCGTTCCGGCGCGCCTCCGCCGAGCGCAACCGCGACGGCCAGCGCCAGGCCCGTGCGCCGCGTCCGGTGGTGCCGTGGTCTGGTCATGAAATCACCCGCTAGGAGCTTGCGCCGCAGAACGCCAACGGAGTGCGTCGATGCGCGCATCCACGTGCGCGGCCAGACCGTCGATGCGCGCGTTCGTGGAGCAGGAACCACCCACGATGGCGACCACGATCGCCCCGAGACCCACTGCGAGAGTCCAATCCTGGCGCGTCACCTCTGCACCTCCAAGACGCCAACACGCTCGTGCCCGGTCGATGCATGCACGGCCGCAAGCCATGCACGGAGCGTGCCGAAGGTGCCGACCGCCGATCGGATCAGGAAACCGGAGTCCATGAGATAGCAGGGAGGCGCGCCGATCCACGCAACGCGGGGCGCGGCCGACAGACGGCCGCGCCCCGGAACCCTGACCCTCAGGTCAGGCAAAGACCGAACGTCACGGCTGGCCCGCGGCGGCGCGCTCCTCGTCGCGGCGGTGGCCGCCGAGGATGCCCGGCATGCTGTAGTTGCCCTCGTGGCAGGCGTACTCGTACATCGGCTCCGTGCTGCGCTGCATCGGGATCGACGCGGTCCACGGCCGGCTCCAGGTGTTCGGCGCATTGACGGTGAACGTGTAGTCCAGCGTGGTGTCGTCGACGCGCGTCAGCCGCTCGACCAGCGTCATATCGGGTGTCGTCCCCCGCCAGCGACGCTCCCCGCTGAAGTTCGTGGTCTCGACGACCAGCGTGTCGCCCTCCCAGTAGCCCCGCGACTCGCCCGACCATTGCTGCATGTCAGCCGGCAGCGTGGGGCGCCCGTCGAGCGGCACGATGCGCACCGTGTGCACCATCTCGGTCACGAGCGCGACATGGTCCGGCGTCTGGAACACCTGCAGGATCTGGTTGTAGCCGCCGGGCGTGATCGGCGGGCCGGCATTGAACCCGAGGATGCAGCGGTCGTACGGCGTCCGGTCGGTGTAGGAGTCCGCCGGGTGGTCCGCCAGGTAGGCGCGGCGCGCCGAGGTGCGCTCCGCTCCTTCCGCCGTCATCTCCGGCAGCCGCCCGTTGGGCGGGTCGACGATCAGCGAGGTGCGCCGCGTGGCGACCGTGCTCGTCCCCTGGTCCAGCCAGAAGTTGTTGTAGAAGCCCGGCGCGCCGTCCTCGCCCCGGTCGACGCTCTCGGTCGCCGTGGTGCGTCGGGCGGCCCGGTTCAGCAGCTCCTCGTTGCGGTTGACGACTTCCTGCTCGCGGCGCGCCGCCTCCTCCTCGCTCAGGAACTCCTGATCCGCCAGCTCCTCGGGCCGTTCGAGCGGCGTGATCGTGCGGAAGTCCCAGGCGCCCTGGATGTCCGGATCCCCCCACGCGGTGCGGGCGGAGCTCTGCGCCGCGGCGGGCGCGGCCAGCAGCGAGACGACGACCACCGCCACCGCGGCGGCGCCCAACGACAGGATCAGTCGGTGTCGCATGTGTCTACCTCCTGCGTGTCACCACATGTAGATGCCGCCATCCTACTACCTTTCAGGCCCCGGCTCGACCCCACCGTGGCGCTGCGCAGCGATCGCGGCGGCGGCCGGACGCGCGGGCACGTGCCTAGCGCTTGAAGACCGGACGGGATCCGCGGTACGGTCCCTCGATGCAACGGCCCCGCGACATGGCCGGCAGGAGGCCGTTGCGGGTCGGGAAGCGGCGGCCCGCCTCCGGGGACTGTCCGGCCAGGCACCGCAGCGGCGAGAGGGAAGGCATATGACGCCACGGGATGGGCGCGAGAGGCGCATGAGCCGGCGCCAGGCGATGGGCATGCTGGCCGCCGGGGCCGGGGCCGGTCTGGGTGCGCTGACGCCCTCCGGCCGGATCGGCGCGAAGGAGGCCGGAGCGGGCTCGGTTGCCCCCCGGGCGCAGGGCGTGGAGCAGGCAGCGGCCGCGGTCACGTTCCCCGAGGGCGCCATCGTGCGCACGGTCCTCGCGGACGTCGACCCGCAGGAGCTCGCCGGCGGCGCCACCCTGTTCCACGAGCACCTGTCGTTCCAGTACAGCAGCCCCCCGCCCGAGCCGCGGCGGGCGGGAACGCCGGAGCCGGAGGCGCCGACGAACGACGAGATGGTCGACCTCCTGGTCGAGGAGCTGCGGATGGCGGCCTTCGACGGCGTGAGTTGCATCGTCGACTCGTCGATCGGGCCCCGCACGCCGCAGCAGCTCGCCAACCTCAACGCGATGGCGACCCGATCCGGCGTCCACGTGGTGGCCGGCGGCAGCTACTTCCTGCAGGCGCGCTACCCGGAGGCCATCCGCGGGCTGTCGGAAGACGATCTCGCCGACCTGCTGGTCGAGCAGGCGGAGCGCGAGCGGTGGGGCGCGCTCGGCGAGGTCGGGACCTCGTTCCCGGAGATGCACGACGACGAACGGCACATGCTGCGCGCCGTCAGCCAGGTGCACCGGCGGACGGGCCTGCCGATCTTCACCCACGTGCCGCACGAGAGTTGCCCGTCGTGCGCCCTCGAGCAGCTCGACATCTACGAGTCGCAGGGGGTCGACCTCGGCCACCTCTGCATCGGGCACCTCTCGACCATCGAGCGCGCGCACGACCCGGGCTGGACGACGCACCGGGAGATCGCGGGCCGCGGCGCGTTCATCGGCTTCGACACGGTCGGCCACCTGATGAGCGCGTCGTTCATCCCCGAGCGGGACAAGGTGGACATGGTGCTGAGCGCCCTCGACGGGGGGCTCGACGACCACATCCTGCTGGCGTCCGACTTCGCCAACCCGGTGCAGCTCAAGACCAACTGGGGCAACGGCTTCTCGACCGTCCTCGTGCAGTTCGTGCCCAAGCTGCGCTACTACGGCGTGCCCGAGGCCACGATCCGCAAGATACTGGTCGACAACCCGCGGCGGTGGCTGGCCCACGTCCCGGCCGGCGCGTAGGATTCGATAGCGGTGGCGCACGCGCCATCGGCGGGCGGGAGACGGATGCGCGGTAGCCATCCGGAGGAGGCAACGGTGACTACCGGTAAGTGGTGGCTCGCGACGGTGGCGGGGCTGGTGGCGGCAGGGCTCGGCGCGGCAGGGCTCGCCTTGTCGCCGGGGCCGGAAGCGGCCGCCGAACAACTCGCGTCGCCCGAGGGGTGGGAGGTGCCGCGGACGCCGTGGGGCGCCCCCGACCTGCAAGGGATCTGGGACAGCAAAAGCACGACGCCGCTGGAGCGGCCGGCGGAGCTCGCGGACCGGGAGTTCCTGTCGGACGAGGAGATCGCCGCCGTGGAGGCGGCGCGGGAGCGGCGGGCGCGCGAGGGACGCGACGTGCGGGCCGAGCGCGGCACCGAGGCCGACGTCGAGGGAGCCTACAACAACATCTTCAGCACCTTCGTCGGCGTCGACTACAGCCGGACGCGCCGGTCGTCGCTGATCATGGATCCGCCCAGCGGCCGCCAGCCGCCGCGGACGGCGCTCGGGGCCGAGCGGCAGGCGGCGGCGCGCGCCGCCCGCGTGGGCCCGGCGAGGCCGGACCTTCCCTACCCGGTCGACATCGGCCGCTCCTACGACAACCCGGAGGACGTGCGGCTCATCGAGCGCTGCCTCGGCGTCACCTTGCCGTGCATCGGCGGGCTCTGCGGCTTCAGCCGCATCGTGCAGAGTCCCGGCTGGGTCGGCATCTACTACGAGCAGGGCCACGGCGGCGGCGCCTACCGCTCCATCCCGCTCGACGGCCGCCCGCACCTCGCGTCCGACATCCGCCAGTGGCTGGGCGATTCGGTCGGCCGCTGG
The DNA here is from genome assembly GCA_026708265.1 of Acidobacteriota bacterium. Classification (GTDB taxonomy): domain Bacteria; phylum Acidobacteriota; class Vicinamibacteria; order Vicinamibacterales; family UBA8438; genus JAGWAJ01. Next base: position 24,486 of record JAPOVI010000020.1, on the reverse strand, counting down.
GAGGACGACACGCTGGTGGTCGACACGACGAACTTCACGGACCGGACCGACTTCCTCGGGTCGCGCGAGAACCTCCACCTCGTCGAGCGCTTCACGCGCATCGGGCCGGACCTGATGCAGTACCGGATCACGGTCGACGACCCGACCATCTGGACGCGGCCGTGGACGATCGAGCTCGCCCCGACGCTCCAGGACAACCGGCAGAACCTGATCTTCGAGGCGGCCTGCCACGAGGGGAACTACGCGCTGACCACCATGCTGGCCGGCGCGCGCCTGCAAGAAGCAGAAGCGGAAGCCGCGGCGGCGGCCGGGCGCGACGGCGGCCGGTGACCGGGAATCGTGAAGCACGCCATCGGGGTCGCCGACGGCGGCGGGATGCGTCGCCGGACGGTGACCGGGAGCAGCCGTGGGGCTGCCGCCGACGAGGCCGCGGACGGCGCGGAGAGGCGGGCGGTGCGGGACGTGGCCGCCGATCGGCCCCCGGAGAAGGAGAGCAGCCAATGAGCAGACGGACGGTGTGCGCGGCGGCGGCGGCGATTGCCCTCGTGGCAGCCCTCGCCACGCCGCCGGCGGCGGCGCATCACGCCTTCTCGGCGGAGTTCGACGCCCGGCAGCCGGTCCACTTCGAGGGGACGGTGGTCCGGGTGGAGTGGATCAACCCGCACGCCTGGATTCACGTCGACGTGGACGCGGAGGACGGCTCGACGGAGCGCTGGATGATCGAGGGCGGCAATCCGCACAACCTGTTCCGCCGCGGCGTGCGCCGCGACGTTCTGCAGCCGGGCATGGTGATCGTGGTCGACGGCTATCGGGCCAAGGACGGCTCCCGGCGCGCCAACGGCCGCGACCTGACGCTGCCCGACGGACGCACCCTCTTCGTCGGCTCGTCCGGCACCGGAGCCCCGCGCGACGGCCGCGACCCCTTCGAGCCGGCGGAACCCCGCTGATCCCGGTCGACGACTTGACGAGCGGACGGCGATGCCGGGCCGCCGGGCTGCTGCGCCGCAGGGCCTTCCTGGACAACGGCGCCGCTGAGGCGGAGGGCCCGCGGCTCGATATCAGGTGCGAGGTAGACCAGTGCAGGAACGAACGACGCGCGTGATGCGTGCCGCGGCCGTGGCCGGGCTCGTCGCCGTGGCCGCCGGCGCCGCGGTGCGCGAGACCGCATCGGTTGAGCCAACCGCAGGCGCCACGGAGGCGGCCGCGGTTGCGGAGGCGGCGGCCGGCGGCGCGGAGGCGAGGGCAGGGAGCGCCCCGGCCGAGGCCCGCGCGGCCCAGCCCGCCGCCGCGATTCCCCGCCTGGCGGGCACGGCGCACCCCGACCTCCAGGGCGTCTGGCAGGCGATGCGCGAGGTGGACTACGACCTCGAAGGGCACGCGGCCGGGGCCGCGGTCGTGCTCCAGCCCGGCGTGCCCAACGGCCAACCGGTCCCGGCGGCCCCCCTCCTCGCCCTGGGCGCGCTGGGCGGCGTGCCTCCGAGCACCGGGGTCGTCGTGGGCGGCACCATCCCCTACCGTCCGGAGGCCCTCGCCCGGCGCGACGAGAACCGGGCGGAGGCCCTGACCCGCGACCCGCTGGTCAAGTGCCTGCTCCCCGGCGTGCCGCGCGCCACCTACCTGCCGTTCCCGTTCCAGATCACGCAGGGCGCCGACAAGATCCTGATCGCCTACGGCTTCTCGAACGCCGGGCGGACGATCCATCTCGACGAGGTCGAACCGCCCGGCGTCGTCTCCTGGATGGGTCACTCGGTCGGGCGCTGGGAGGGCGACACCCTCGTGGTGGAGGTGACGGAGCTCATCGACCAGACCTGGTTCGACCGCTCCGGCAACTACCACAGCGACGAGTTGCGCGTCGTCGAGCGCTACACCCCGATCACGCCCTACCACCTGCGGTACGAGGCGACCATCCACGACCCGGCGGTCTTCACCGAGCCGTGGACCATCGCGCTCCCCCTCTACCGGCGCATGGAGGAGCACCCGCGCGTCCTCGAGTACCGCTGCGTCGAGATGGTCGAGGAGCTCGTCTACGGCCACCTCCGGAGGGAGCAGCTCGTCCGCCGCTGGGAGGGCGACTACGGCCGCCGCGGCGGCACCGTGGTGATCGACGTCACGCGCCTCCCGACCGTGCGCGAGGCGGAACCGTAGGGAGGGTCGACCCGCGCACCCATGACCGTCGACGACTCTCGCGTTGGAACGACTGCAGCTAATCGTAGATGAGCGCCGCCGCCGGTCCCGTCAGCTCGACGATGTGCAGGCCCGTGTTCGCGCGGTCCACGAGGTAGATCAATCCCCGGTCGTCGACCTCCACGTTGTTGGTCTGGATGGCCACCCCGCAGGTCTCGACACCGTCGATCGTGGCGCAGCGCTCGGCGGTGCCCTCGGTGGTCGCCGGGATGTAGTAGGCCACTTCCCGCAGTTGGAACGGGTCGCGGATGTCGATGACGCGGGCGCCCGCGTTGAACCACGACACGACCATCAGCTTCCCGTAGAAGGGGGGCTCCATCGACCACTGCGGCGCGTGCGGCCCGAAGCGGCCGCCGCGCGTGCAGAAGCCGCCGCTCGACTCCGGCACCTGGAACGTCGCGATCGGCAGCGGATGCGCCTCGTCCGTGATGTCGAGCATCAGCGTCACGTGCCGCGTCTCCTGGCAGGCGTTCGCCACGGATTCGGAGACGACGAAGAGGAAGTCGCGCGTGGCGTGGTCGCGGTTGCCCGCGTAGTCGGGAATCGCGACGTCGAGAAGCGGCATCGCGGTGTGCCCGCCCCAGAACGACGGCAGGTTGAGGCGGCCCACTTCCGGATAGGCCAGCGCCTCGGGGCTCGACGCGAGCGGCGCGGCGACGTCGGGGTCGCCCCGGAGCAGCTTCTCCCGGTCGAGGATCTGCACGGCTCCCTCGGCCGAGGTGCCGTAGGCCAGGTAGACACGGTTGCCGAGGACCACTGCCTCGTGAATCCCGGAGCCACCCGGGACGGGCCCCGCCGCGTCGGGCTGCACGCCGGGCAGGCTGAAGTCGCGGACGTGCCGCGGGGCCGCCGGGTCGGCGAGGTCGAAGATCTGCAGCACGCGGGGCGCCCGCCAGCCGTCGACGGTGCCGACGAGGTGCGCCACGCCCGTGTCGCACTCCCACCAGTTCTTGTGCCTGTGCTGCGCGCCGGCCGGTGTGCGGCCCGTCTCGACCACCGTCCGCAGGAACGCGGGCCGGGCCGGTTCGCTCACGTCCCACAGCTCGTGGCTGCGGTTGCCGTTGGACCGCAGCAGGTAGAAGCGCCCGGCCTGCCCGTCCGGGAGCCGGTCCCCCTCGCACACCTGGACCATCTGCGCGCCCCGCGCGCCGCCGGTCGGCGGGATGTGGGCCAGGTAGACGGGGGCGTCGGGGGCGGTGACGTCGACCACCGAGGTGCCGTTCGGCTCCACGGCGCCGGTCAGCGGGTTGAGGGCCTCGCCGGCGTGGTGGCCGACGTAGAGGATGCGGCGGTCCCCCTGCCGGACGGGGAGCGGCTGGTAGGCCGAGCGCCCCTGCAGATCGTGCAGGCCGACGAGGCGCGTGTTGAATCGCTCCTCGCCGTGGCCGGCGCCGCCGGCCGGCGGCTGTCCGAGGGCGAGCGCCGCCGTGGCAGCGACCAGGCCGGCAACGAGCGACGTGTGGACGGAGCTTCGATTCGCCATACCGGGTAAGCTTGGCACTGGAGGCCGATCGGTGTCGACACGATTCCGACCTCGGTGGGGGCACGCCGGCTCCACGCGGTCGATTCTCCGGCCCTTGGTCTGGCTCGCGATCGCATCCGTCCTGGCCTTCGACACCCGGCCCTTCAGCATCCGCGGGACCTGGCCGCCGCCGGCGCGGCGCACGCTGTCCCGCTCGGCCAGGACGCATCCGTGCGGCGCGCCATCGAGCAAGCCCGCGCGCGCCTGGGCGAGGGGTACCGCATGGGCGACCGGATAGTGCTGCTGCAGCTCCTCCACTGCCTCCGCAATGCCGGGGTACGGGACCCGAACGTCGAGTTGTTCATCGCCGTCCTGGAGAGCGAGACGGACCACGTCGAGAGGGCCATCACCGCCGGCGCGGACGTGAACATGACCGACAGCCAGGTCGTCGATCACTACCGAGTGCTGCTCTCGAAGCACTGCCCGGAACGGCTCCGGGCGTGGACCGAGGGTGGCCCGGGGGACGGCGGGACGATCATGTGAGGCTGGCCCCGTTGGGAGTCTGCACAGGCGCGACTTGCCGCATCGCAGGTTCTGCAACGCAACTCCCGGGTCACTATCCGCACAGGTCGCGAAACCCCTGCGCGCAGGCTGCTTCCCGAAGCTCGGCCGTCGCCAGGCTCGCCAGCCGCTGAGGCCGACCCCGGAGAACGATGCGGAGATCGGCATCCGCCGGCGGGGCTCGCTCCGGGGTGGCGGCGAGCGCCGGATCGACGTTCGCGCATCCCGGCGCGAAGCCGAGCTCGCAGGCGCGCTCGAACAGCTCGGCCGCGAGTTCCGGGCGGCGAGGTGGTTGCACGAGCACGCCGTACTCGTTGCACGCCCAGCCCGACCCGGCGTCGCAGTAGGCAGCCGTCAGCCGCGCGGCGTGCCGGCAGCCGTGCGGCCGGTCGTCGGCGCACGCGGCCAGCCAGAACGTGACCCACTGGCCGCGATGCGTGTCGCCGACGGCCCGCACGCTGCTCATCGCTGCGAAGACCGCCACCCAGGCGGCGGCCCAGGCGACGTTTCGGGCGGGGCTGGCGAGTCGCGGCACGAGTCTCCTCGGATCCCGCCGCGTGACCGGGCCGTGCGCGATCGGCATGCCGCGCGCGAGCCTGTCGATCCCCCGGACCGCCAGATTGAGGATCGGCACGGCCAGCAGCTTGTCGTAGAAGGCAGGCGCACCCGCCGCGCCGAGCAGGGCATACAGCACGAAGACGCTCACCGCGTACAGGGCGCCGAACGCCAACCGCCCCGCCTCGCTCCGCGGTGAGGTGGACGGATCCGTAATCAGCAGGTGCATCCCGAGGAAGACCGCGGCGGGGATGTAGGCGTCCACGAACCAGTAGGTTCCCGTCAGCGCGAAGTAGCCCAGGCCGAGGGCATACAGGGTTACCGCGGCGGCCATCGTCATCGTCGCGACGCCGAAGAGCGCCTGCCCCGGCAGGCTGGCCAGCACGATGACGGCGTACATGTGGGGGGCGTCGGACATGGTGGTCGCGATCTCGGGCCCCCACGTCGTGCCGCTGCCGCCCGTCGCGAGAAGGCCCACCGAAGCCGCGCCGAGTGCGATCGACGACGGGTTGAAGACGTGCACGCGGCGGCCGTCGCGCTTCCAGCGGATGAGTTCCCGGCCGGCCAGGGCGCCCGCAATCAGCAGGAACTGCAGGGCGAACCAGTCCGGCTTGAACCACAGGAAGAGGTTGATGCTCAAGACCACCGGGATCGGCGCGAACCCGAGGGTCACGGCGCCGCGCCGCGACCAGGCCAGCAGCAGGTCGAAGGCGTAGGCGAACGCGACCTGCGCGGCCAGGAGCGGCGCCGCGTCGTATACCTCGCGCCAGTGGAACCCCCAGTAGGCGAGCACGGCCCCCTGGGCGCACGCCTGCACCCAGTGCTGCGCCCGCACGTTGACCAGCATCGACGGCAACGAGCCGCGACGGAGCGCCCGCAGCCACAATCCGGCGTGCCAGATCGCGAGCAGGGCGGCGGAGCCGGCAACGGCCCAGGCCAACCGGCCGTTCGCACCGACGGCCGGCGACAGGCCGATCGCGGCGACGGCGGCGGTGAACGGGATCGGCGCCGCGGCCGTCCACCGCCGCGCGCCGGCGGCGGCCGCGGACCGCCGGGGCGGTGGGCGGCGCGTCGACGGGCCGGTGATACGATCCTGCGCGCCGGCGCCGGACAGAGAGTCTGCGGCGGGCGGATGGCCCGGTTGCGGACCGCGGCGCCGGCGAATCCAGGAGGGAATCATGGCAGCGAGCGGCAGGTCACGCGGGCTGGTGGCAGGTGTGGTGATGGCGGTGCTGGCCGGGGCGGGGCTCGGCGCCCAGGAGCCGCCGCCCGAGGTGACGAAGGAGCAGTTCGACGCCTGGATGACGGAGCTCTCGAACTGGGGCCGCTGGGGCGAGGACGATCAGCTCGGCGCCCTCAACCTCATCACGCCGGCCAAGCGGGTCGAGGCGGCCAGGCTGGTCCGGACGGGACGTGTCGCATCGATGGCCCGGGCGATGGAGCTCCAGGTGCTCGAGGAACCGGACGCGGCCAGCGCCAACCGCAAGCCCGTGCTCATGGGCTCCGTGCGCAGCGTCTTCGACATCGACACCGGCAACGGCTACTTCTGGGAGCGCTACGAGATCGAGTACCACGGACTGCTGCTCTCGCACCTCGACGCGCTCTGCCACGTGGCCTACGAGGGCAAGGTCTACAACGGCCGCACGTTCGAGGAGATCGCAACCGCCGACGACGGCTGCACCGAGATGGGCATCATCAATGCCCGGGAAGGCCTCGTGACGCGCGGCGTCCTCATCGACATGCCCGGCAAGGCGGTGACGCGCGCCGACATCGAGGCGTGGGAGGCAGAGACCGGCATCACCATCTCGTCCGGGGATGCTCTGTTCCTGCGCACCGGCCGCGACGTCGGCGAGCAGGGCGGCTACCATCCGTCGCTGATCCCCTTCTTCAAGGAGCGCGACATCGCGCTGCTCGGCTCCGACGTGCCCCAGGAAGGCGGCACCGTCGAAGGCGTGCAGATCCCGATTCACGTCTTCACGCTCGTCGCCCTCGGCGTGCACCTGTTCGACAACCTCGGCCTCGAGGACCTGGCCCGGACCGCGAGCGAGCTCGGCCGCTGGGAGTTCCTCTTCATGGCGTCGCCGCACGTCGTGCCCAACGGGGCCGGGTCGGCCATGAATCCGATCGCCGTGTTCTGAGGAGGTTCCCATGCCCGCGATCACGCCGTGCCTCACGTTCGATCGTCAGGCCGAAGAGGCGGTGCGATTCTACGTTGCCGCCCTCCCCGGCTCCGAGCTGCTGCACATCACGCACTGCGGCGAGGGAGAGCCGCAGCCGGCGGGGAGCGTCCGCACGGTGCGCTTCAGGCTCTGCGGGCAGGAGATGATGGCCGCCAACGGGGGGCCGACGTTCACGTTCAGCCCGGCCGTGTCGCTGTTCGTCCATTGCGAGACCGCGGCCGAGGTCGACGCGGCATGGGAGCCGCTCGCGGACGGCGGCACGGTGTTCATGCCGCTCGGCGAGTACCCGTTCGCCAGCCGCTTCGGCTGGGTCCAGGACCGATTCGGCGTCTCGTGGCAGGTGGTGGCGGCGCCGGGGCGGCAGCGGATCGTGCCCGGCCTGCTCTTCGTCGGAGAGCGGCACGGCCACGCCGAAGAAGCGGTGAACGGCTACGTCTCCCTCTTCCCCGATTCCCGCGTCAGCGAGATCCGCCGCTTCGGCGAGGGTTCGCACGAACCGCCGGGCGGCGTCGAGCAGGCCCGGTTCTCTCTGGGCGGCTACGAGCTGTCGGTCACCGAGAGCAGCCTGGACCATGCCTTCGCGTTCAGCCCGGGCATCTCGCTCCACGTCGGCTGCGAAACGCAGGCCGAGATCGATCGCCTGTGGGACGGGCTGCGCGCGGGCGGTGAACCGCAGCGGTGCGGCTGGGTGGTCGACCGCTTCGGGGTGTCGTGGCAGGTGGCGTCGGCCGCCGCCTGGGAGATGGTGAACGACCCCGACCCCGCCGCGTCGCAGCGCGTGGTCGACGCCATTCTCCAGATGCAGAAGCTCGACCTGGAGGCGATCCGGCAGGCCTACGCCGGAGGGTAGGCCCTCTCCCCGACGCCGCCTTTCGCCGAGCGGGCTGCGCGGCCCGTGCGCCGTCCATGCTGTCTACATGTGTAGTAGTCGTGCTATACGTGTAGCATGGCCCTCAACATCAGGAACACGGAGACGGAGCGGCTGGCCGCCGAGTTGGCCCTGCTGACGGGGCAGACGAAGACCGAGGCGGTCACGGACGCCCTTCGGAGCCAACTGGCGCGACTGCGGCGAGAACGATCCGGACGGTCCCTGGCCGACGAGCTCGACGACATCGGGCGCCGCTGCGCGAACCTGCCGGTGCGTGACGGGCGACCCGCGGACGAGGTTCTCGGCTACGACCACGACGGGCTCCCCCGCTGATGGTCATCGACACGTCCGCGTTCCTTGCGATTCTCCAGGACGAGCCGGAGCGGGGTCCGTTCAACAGGGCAATCGCGGAAGCGGCTCTGCGCCGAACGTCGGCGGCCACCTTCCTGGAGGCCTCGATGGTCCTCGAGGCGCGCCACGGAGCGGACGGCGTTCAGATGCTCGACGCGCTGATCGAGTCCGCCGGCATCGAGGTGGTTGCGGTCGATCTCGCCCAGTCCAGAATCGCGCGCCGGACGTTCGCCCGCTTCGGTAAGGGTCGACACCCCGCCGCCTTCAACTACGGCGACTGCTTCGCATACGCGCTCGCGCGACAACTCGGCGAACCGCTGCTGTGCAAGGGTAACGACTTTCGCCGGACCGATCTCGATCTCGTTCCGCTTCCGGCCTGACGCGCCGGCCTGCCATCCGAACGGCAAGACGTGCGGCTACCGCGTCGACCGATCGAGCCTTCCCGCCCGCCCCCGCCTCCGTTAGAATGGTTAACACTGATGGTTCATAATATTTCTCCACAGTTTTCTTTTCTCCAAGTGCAATTGCACTTTACTCTGTTCTATGATAACGTCCCGTATGTTGCCTCGCGGTCGCTTGCCGATACGGTGTCCGAGTTGCAGCGGCGACCTGCACGTGGTGGAGCTCGCGTGTCCGGATTGCACGACCTCCGTGCGTGGCGACTACCCGCTGCCGCCGATGTCCAGACTTGGCGCGGACGATCAACAGTTCGCCCTCGCGTTCGTCCTGCACAGCGGCAGCCTGAAGGAGATGGCCAGGCTCTACGGCGTGTCGTACCCAACTGTCCGGAACCGTCTCGACAGCCTGATCGAGCGCCTTGGCGCCATCATCGAGTCGCACGAGAAGGATGCCGGCTCGGCAGAGGTGAGAGGGGATGCGGATGCCCCACGTCATGACGAGTAGCCCTCCGCTTCAACGGGGAATGTCGGTCGCAAGTTGGCTGTTCAATCCGTTCGTTCGCGTTGCCGGGGGACCTGCCCTGGGGATCGGGCTGCTCGTCGTCGTGGCCACCGGCCTCGTGGCAGGGACGGCAGGCGTGCACCTCGATGGCCTGCTCGACTTCCACCCCGGGTACGCCGTGCCGCTCTGGGTCCCCGTCGTCGAGGGTCTGGTGAACTGGTCCGTGTTCGCTCTGCTCGTGTGGTCTGTCGCACTCCTGCTCACGGGGCGAACCGTGCGGCTCGTCGACGTCGCCGGCACGCAGGCCCTGGCCCGGTTTCCGTTCCTGCTGGCCGCGCTCGTGTGCGTTCCGCCGGCAGTGCGTCGCGCCCACGAAGAGATGGCGGCCGCCGTGGCACACGGACGCCTGCCGCTGCCGCAAGGTTGGGAGATCCCCGTCGCGAGCATGGTCATAACGGCCTGTCTGATTTGGATGGTCTGGCTCATGTGGAAGGCGTTCTCGCTGTGCTGCAACCGGCGGGGCGTGCGCGCGGTGACCATCTTCGTGGTGCTGGTCCTCGCCGGAGAATTCGGGACGAAGTACCTGTTGGGCCGGCTACTCGTAGCACTCGCGTCGATCGGGCTGGACGTGGGGATTCCGGGCCTCGCGGCCGCCGACGGCTAGAATCTGCGCGTCGTCGTCGCGACGAACGCCGACCCTCGGAGCTGGCGCGTGTCCGGCTGACCATATGGCATTGCGTTGCAGCAGGAGGCTCCAAGGTGCAGAAGCTCCTCGACAACGAACGGTCGGCGCAGTGGATCCTCCTCCTGATGTTCGGTCTGGCGGCTGCGAACTGGCCCCTGCTGCCGGACCAGGTGCCCATCCACTGGTCGTCGGCCGAGGCCGACCCGGACTCCCTGAGCCCGAAGTCGTTCGGGTTGCTGTTTCTGCCGGTGTTCGCACTGGTGCAGTATCTCGTCTTCCGAATCGTCCCCGCCTTCGGCTCCTCGGCGCACTCCACGATCGTCGGCGGACGGTCGACCGGTGAGGCACACGACGAGACCGCGAGCGGCGACGACCGCTACTGGACCCGGTTGAGAACGTTGCTGGTAGTGGCTCTCCTGGTCGTCTACGCCGACATGCTCATCTCCTTCCGCACGTTGCGGCCGCACCCGGGCGCCGTGATCGGACTCCTCCTGGTCGGTATCAGTCCGTTGTTGCGGTCGCTCGAGCCCAATCCCCTGGTCGGAATCAGGACCCCCTGGACGATGCGGAGCGACCGCTGCTGGGAGCGCACCCACCGCTTCGCAGTCCTGCCGACGCTCGTCGTGGGGCTGGCGTTGATCGCACTCGATGTCACGGACGCGGGCCCCGGCTGGCCGGTGTTCGGCGGGTTGCTGGCGGCCTGGGTCGCCGTCGTGGTCCTGTACTCGTACATCCACTGGCGGAACGATCCGGATCGCTAACCAAGCTGACCGCCGCACTGCAGGAGCGCGAGACGGACCGCGCCGGACGCCGTCGAGAAGGCAGGGAACAATCCGTGAGTGCGACCACCTTCCGCGCGCCATGGAGCCGCGCGCTCCTGATCTCGACGAGCGTTCAAGGGCTCCTGTTGCTGGCAGTCTGTGCCGCCACCCTGGTCCTGGCCGTTCTCGATTCCGAACTGCGACCGTGGGAGCGGCTGCTGGCGTTGCTGATTGGCGTCGGTCTTCCGCTGACGATCCTGGGAATCGCAGCGCGGTTCGCCGTCCGCGGCTACACCGTGAGCGGAGATTCGATTCTCGTTCACCGCCTCGGGTGGTCGTTGCCGGTCGACGCCGGCGGTCTCGAAGCGGCCACCATCTCGCCGTTCGTCATGCGGCGGTCCGTCCGCGAGCTCGGGAACGGCGGGTTGTTCGCCTATACGGGCAGGTTCCGAAACGCCAAGCTCGGGTCGTACCGCGCGTTCGTCACGGATCACTCCCGAACCGTCGTGCTTCGATTCCCCGGTCGCGCAGACGGCGAGGTGCTGGTGATGTCGCCGGACGACCCGCAGGCGTTCGTTGCGTTGCTGGCCGACAAGCGAGCCGGCGCGGCATCGCGCGCGGGCGCCGCCCCTTGAGTCCGGCGGCGCCCGGCGGCAGGCCTACTTCGAGGCCTTGCCTGCGGCGGCCTCCTCGGCGCGGCTCCCGGCCAGGATGTTGGTCAACCCGTAGTTGCCCTCGTGGCAGGCGTACTCGAACATCGGCCCCTCGATGCGCGACATCGGCAGCGACCCGCTCCAGGGGCGCGTCCACGTCTTCGGATCCGTGACCGTGAACTCGTAGTCGAGGGTGTCCGGGCCGGCGCGGGTGAAGCGCTCCACGACGTGCAGCTCCTCGCTCAGCTCGACGTTGTTGAAGTTGCGGATGAACGCCTGGTCGTTGAAGTGCGTGGTCTCGACGACCAGCGTCTCCCCTTCCCAGCGGCCGCGCGAGTCCCCCGCGTACTGCCGAATGGCCTCGGGGATGTGCGGGCGCCCGTCGAGCGGGACGTAGCGCACGTCGTGGATGTGCTCCTGCAGGATGACGACGAAGTCCGCGTTCTGCAGGATGTGGTAGTTGTTGTTGTAGCCGGTTGGGAACGACGGGATGCCGCGGTACCAGATGCAGCGGTCCCCGAGGTCGAGTTGCTCGTAGCTGTCGGCGGGCAGGTTGCCGCGTCGCACCGCCCACCGGTGGTCCGCCTCCGGCGACGCCAGCCACGCCGCGACCTCCGGCGTCACCTCGGGAAGGCGGCCGTTCGGCGGGTCGACGATCATGGACGTGCGCCGCGTCGGGACCACGGTCGTCCCCCGCTCCATCCAGAAGTTGTTGTACGCGCCGACGTTGCCGCCCGCCTCCGTCCGGCGCGCAGGCGCCTCCCAGAGCGCGACGTTGCGCTCGGCGGTCTGCTGCTCGAGGCTGGCCGCGGCCTCTTCCGTCAGGAACTCCTGGTCGCCGAGCGCCTCGGGGCGCTGGAACGGCGTCAGCGTGGCGTTGTTCCAGATGCCCTGCAGATCCGGATCGCCCCATGCCGTCCGGGCGGGCACCGCTGTGCCGGCCTCCTCACTCTGGGCGTTCGCCGCGGCCGGCGCCAACCCGAGCGCTGCGAACACCACTACGACTCCGACCGCCAGTCCTCGATGGTGCATCCCGTTCCTCCTCCTGCCGGTCGTCCCGCTCCAGCGGTCGTCCCCGCTCCTGCCGGTAGGCCCGAAGGCCAGCGGGGTCCATGTCCGCGCAAGGCGCGTCCGGTCGAGGCGACGTCGCGCGCCCTCGTTCCCCGGGCACCCGCTCCGCCGATCATGTACCCGACCTCTACGACGCGCAAGGAACGGGAGCGCCGCGCCCCATTCGATCGTCGGCTGCCGACCGCCCCAGGGCCGGCAGCGGAGCCGCACGGGACCCGGTATGCTCGCACTCGTCGCGTCCGTTCGCGCCGAGACGGCACGCCGCGTGCGGAGCCGGAGCTGCACGCCGCGTGCGGAGCCGGAACTGCTGGCCGGCACCCGCCGTCGAAGGACGGTGACTGGCGAGGGGAGGAGAGGAGTGAGCATGACGATCCGGATGCTGGCGGCGGCGGTGACTTTGGCCTCGCTGGCCGCGGCCGGGTGCAGTCCGGAACAGGTGATCCGCTGCGCGCTGACGGACCTGCTGGCGGTCGAGCCGGGGCCGCAGCCGGCCGACACGCGGACCGTCGCGGCAGCCGCAGAGACGGCCCCCGTCGCCGACGCGTGCGACGCCGCCGACGACCCGGCCGTCTGGGTGAACGAGGCGGATCCGGAGGCGAGCCTCATCGTGGCGACCAACAAGGTGCGCGGCTTCGTCGTCTACGACCTCGACGGCGCCGTCGTCTCGACGAGCGACGTGGGACGCGTCAACAACGTCGACCTGCGTGACGGCATCGACGTCGGCGGACGGCGGACGATCGTCGTCGCGGCGACCAACCGCACCACCGAGACGATCGACGTCCTGTCCCTCGACCCCGACACCGGGGGCCTGACCCCGCTCGTCGACACTCCCATCCGCCCCGACTTCGGGGACGAACCCTACGGCCTCTGCCTGTACCGCCCCGCCGCGAGCGGCGAGCTGTACGTCTTCGCCAACGACCTCGAGGGCGCGGTGGAGCAGTGGCGCCTCGACGGCGACGGCGGCGCGGGGCTCGCCGGTACCCGCGTCCGAACCTGGGCCGTCGGCAGCCAGACGGAAGGCTGCGTCGCCGACGACGCCAACGGCTGGCTCTTCATCGGCGAGGAGGAGGTCGGCGTCTGGCGCTACGACGCAGGGCCGGACGCGTCGACCGTGGAGCGGGTCTCGATCGACCGCGTCGGGGTGGGCGAGCCCGGCGGAGGGCATCTCGCGGCGTCGGTCGAGGGGTTGTCCATCTACGCTCCGCCGGGCGGCGGCCCCCGCGACGGCTACCTGCTGGCTTCGAGTCAGGGGAACAACACCTACGTCGTCTACGACCGCGCGCCGCCGCACGCCTACCGGGGGACGTTCCGTGTGGGCGGCGGCTCCGCCGAGGCCGCCGGCGGCAGCGGGGCGATCGACGGCGCGGAGGACACCGACGGACTGCAGATCGTGTCGACGCCCGTCGGTCCGCGCTATCCGAGGGGGCTGCTCGTGGTGCAGGACGGCAAGAATCGGGCTCCGGACGCGTCCGAGGCCAACCAGAACTTCAAGCTGATCTCGTGGGGGGACGTGCTCGACGCACTCGACCTGCCTCCGGCCTCCTGAACCGCGCCCGGCGGCGATAGTAAGATCGCAGCCGCCGATGACGACCGGTGCGCGATCGAGCCCGCCCGACGACGACGCCCTGGCCGCGCTGATGCCGGTCGTCTACGACGAGTTGCGCCGGATTGCCCGCGGCTACCTCGGCCGTGAGCGCCCCGGCCACACACTGCAACCCACGGCGCTCGTCAACGAGGTCTACCTGCGGCTGCGGAAGGACCGCGCGCAGGACTGGCAGACCCGCGCCCAGGTGATCGGGATCGCGGCGCGGGCGATGCGCCAGATCCTGATCGAGGCGGCGCGCGCCCGCAACGCGCAGAAACGCGGCGCGGACTTCGTGCGGGTCACCCTGGACGAGCGGGTCGCGGCCGGCACCGGTCCGGAGGCGGACGTTCTGGCCGTGGACGCCGCCCTCACCCGGCTGGCCGCGCTCGACGCCGTGCAGGCGCGGCTGGTCGAGCTGCGCTACTTCGGCGGGCTGACGATAGACGAGTGCGCCGAAGCGCTCGGAGTCTCCCCCGCCACCGTCAAGCGCCACTGGGCCGTGGCCCGCGCCTGGCTACAGCGCGAGATCGCCCGCGACGCCGATGGACGCTGAGCGCTGGCGGCGCGTCAACGAGCTCTTCCACGCCGCGCTTTCGCGCGACGGGCGAGACCGGGGCGACTTCCTCCGAACGGCCTGCGAGGGGGATGACTCGCTTCGCGACGAGGTGCTGGAGCTTCTCGGCGCGCACGACCGGCCGAGCGTCGTCGACCGGCCGGCGGTGGAGGCCGACCCGGAGCTGCTTCCGAGCGATGAGGAAGATGCCCTGATCGGCCAACGGCTGGGGCCCTACGAGGTGACCGGCCTCCTCGGACGGGGCGGCATGGGCATCGTCTACCGGGGCTTCGACACGCGCCTCGAGCGTCCCGTCGCCATCAAGGCGCTGCCGCCGGCGTACACGAACGACGACCGCCTGCGGGCCCGGCTGCGCCGCGAGGCGATGGCGGCGGCGGCGCTCTCGCACCCCGGCATCGCGACCGTCTTTGCGCTCGAGGAGGTCGAGGGCCACGTCTACCTCGTGCACGAGTACGTACCCGGCCGCACGCTGCGCGCCACGATGGCGGCCGAGCCGGCGCCGTGGTCCGCTCCGCGGATCCTGGCCATCGCCGGCGACGTCGCCCGCGCCCTCGCCGCCGCCCACGCGGCCGGCGTAGTCCACCGCGACCTGAAGCCGGAGAACGTCATGCACACGCCTGGCGGCGCGGTGAAGGTGGTCGATTTCGGGCTCGCGCGCTTCGAGCACGGCGACGAGCGCCTGACCCGGACTGGCGGCCTCCCGGGCACGCCGGGCTACATCGCACCCGAGTTGATGCGCGGGGATCCCGTGGACGCGCGCGCCGACCAGTACGCGTTCGGCGTGCTGCTGTGGGAGCTCGTCACCGGCCGGCATCCGTCGGACGGAGCCGGCGATACCCTGACGGCGGCGCGGGTGCTGGTTGGCGACGTGCCGGGCGGCGATCCGGCCCGCGCTCCGTGTCCTCCGGCGCTCGCGCGCATCATCACCCGCTGTCTCGCCGACGCGCCGCGCGACCGCTACCGCTCGACCGACGCCCTGGTGACCGCCCTCGACGCGGCGGCCGACGACGCCGAGGCCGAGGAGGAAGACGCCGCGCAGGGGGCAGCCGCCGGCGCCGCCGCTGCGGCTGCAGACGGGACGCCGGAGGCCGGTGCGAGCGCAGGTGCCGGGCGTTCCGCCTGGACGCCGCTCCACTGGTGGCAGTTCCACCAGGTCGCCATCAGCGTCGCCTACGGGCTGACGCTCGTTCCCCTCTGGCGGGTGCGCGAGTGGATGCCGGACGGTTGGGGACTCGTCGCCTTCATCGCGACGGTGACCGTCGTGGGGGCCGCCGCCAACCTGCGGCTGCACCTCTGGTTCACGTCGCGCGTCTATCCGGCGCAACTCGCGGAGCAGCGCCGCCGCTCGGCCTCCTGGAAGCGCCTGACGGACACCACGTTCGCCGTCCTGCTGCTCACGACGGCGGCGGTCATCGCGCCCGATCACAACGGGTGGGCCGCGTTCTTCATCGGCCTGGCGATTACCAGCATGCTGAGCGCCCGGGTGATGGAGCCGGCGACGACGCGGGCCGCGTTCCCGGCGGAGTGATCCGCGCGACCGGCCCCGGCCGGCGCCGCTCCCGGGAGTCGCTCAGGGCTCGCCCGCGACCCGGATCCGAGGGTCGCCCAGCGGCGCCTCGCTCAGCTCCTCCGAGATCGAAGTGAGGGTCTGGGTCAGGACCTCGCGCGCCGTGCGGTTGACGAGCGGCCGCACCATCCAGCCGATCAGCCGCGGGATGCCCCGGCTGAGGGTCACGGACTCGCACTCCGCAATGACGCCCTCCGGGACCTGCTGGTAGCGCCAGTAGGTGTGCAGCCGCCACAGGAAGCCGCGGTCCCGCCCGATCGGCTTCTCCCGTTCGTTCGGAGACCCGGCGTCCTCCAGCTCGGCGATCCGGAGCGACACCGAGCGACCCGACGCGGCATCGGGGCCGTGGCGCGTGTACACCGCCTCGTGCTCGGTGTTGTATTCCACCGTCACCAATTGCCGGCGCCGGATGCGGAGGTAGAGGTGCAGCCGGTCGCCGTCACGCTCGATCACGCGCGACTCCACCACGTCGTCCTGCAGATCGGCGGGATCGATCGCCACGATGAGGCCGTGGAGGACGTCCTCGAGCGCGGCGTCGGGGATCAGCACGCTGCCGCGCCAGTGGTGGATGGTCCCCTTCGGCACCCGGATGCGCCCGCCGTCCGCGGCGCGGGTCTCCATCTCCTCGACGCGGACCTCGCCGGCCAGCACGTCGCGGCGCGCCTCGGCCGGATCGTCCGCGAAGTCGAGCACCAGGAACCGGTCGCCGGCGGCCAGCTCGTCGGCGATGCGCTGCTCGGTCGCCTCGATGTAGCGGCCCCACGCGGCGATCGTCTCGTCCTTGAGCTCGGCGGCGATGACGCCGGCCGTGGCCCCGACCGCGACCAGGACCGCCAACGCGAATCGAAGCCCGGGGCCGCGGGAGAGGCTGCGCCGGGGTACGACTCCCGACGCGGCGGTGCCTGACGGGAGCGCCGGACGCCGTCTGTCATCCCTCATCTCGCGTCTCCGGCGCGCGACCGGGTCGCCCGCCTCCGGTGCGTCGTCCCCCGCCCGTCCCATTGTAGCGTCCCGCCGGCGGAGTTCCCGACGACCGGCCCGGAACACCAGGCGGTCGCTCGCGATGAAGCTCACGATCGAGCACGACCCGATCGCCAGCGCGTTGGCCAGCAGGTAATCGATCCCGAGGGCCGTCGCGTAGGCGGCCGTCAACGCGACGTTGGAGGTGATCGACAGCGCGCCCGCCACCAGGTTGAAGCGCGCGAGCCGCCTCCACCAGCCTCCGGGTTCCGGCACCCGCTCCCCCCACGTCCAGCGCTCGTGCCACAGGAAGTTGTGCAGGATCGCCGCCTCCACCGCGAGCGCGGTGGCCAGCGGACCCTCGACGCCGAGCAGCCGGATCAGCCCCGCCAGCGCCAGCAACTGCACGGCCGCGCCCATCGCGCCGACCGCGTTGAAGATGCACCACCGCCGGGTCAGGCGGCGCGGCTCCGCGGGCCGCCCCCGGCTCTCGACTACGTCGCGCATGTCGTCTCCCCGCCCGAGGTCGAGGCCGCCGGCAGCGGCGCCGCGTCGCCTCGGGCTACGGGGGAGTGCGCAGGCAGGTGCGAATCCGGCTCACACCCCGCACCGGGACGGGGCGACATGTGCGCCCGAAGCGGGCCGCGCGCAACCTCACGGGCGCGTTGGAAGCCTGCGCCCTCGCCGAAGCTCCCGCTGCACGGGTTCTACAGCTGTGATTCCCGGCTCTGAACCGCCGGCACCGTGCGACGGAACTGCTTGCTGAGGGCGAGCGCCTGGCGCTGATAGGAGGACCCGATCGCGGTACCGTAGATCCGGTCGGGGACATCGAGCATGCGTTCGTAGTCCAGGCGCCCGACCATCTGCCCGTGCTCGATCACGAACGGCACCTCGTGGGCCCGGACCTCCATCACCGCGCGGGTGCCCGTGATGTCCTTGTCCCCGTAACCGAAACCGGGGTCGAAGAAGCCCGCGTAGTGGATTCGGAACTCGCCGACCGACGGGTCGAACGGCACCATCTCGGCCGCGTACTCCGGCGGCACACGGACTCGCTCGCAGGAACCGAGGATGTAGAAATCCCCCGGATTCAGGATGATCCGGTCGCCGGGAGGTGAGCGGATGAGGTCCCAGAACCGGCCTGCGTCGTAGTGGTCGATCATGCGCAAGTCGACGAGCGGTGCGTCCCGGCGGCCTCGGTAGGCTACTACGTCCGTCTCCCGACCCCCGCGCAGGCTCACCGACAGGTTGAGGCCGTCCCGGATCACCGCCTCTCCCGGCTCCGTATCGTCGAGGTATACCAGCCCTTCCCGCCGGTGCAGCCGCTCGAGCTGCTCGTCGGACGACGACGATCGGCCCCGGGTGAAGCGAATCTGCGACAGGCTCAGTCCGGCAGTGACGATGATGGAGAAGGTGCGGGGCACGACCTCCACGTAGAGGGGTCCGTCGTAGCCCTCCCGAACGCGCTCGAACTCCGTGCCGTAATCGGTGATGAGACGCGCGAACACGTCCAGCCGCCCCGTCGTGCTCTTCGGATTCGCCTTGGCCGCAAGGTCCGTCGGCAGGCGCAGCCGTTCGACGAGCCGCACCAGGTACACACAGTGCTTCTCGAACACCGTCGGCCGCGACAGGTCCATCCGCACCATCGACAGGTCCGAGAGCTTGGCCTCGATCGTCGACCGCGCGCCTGGCAGGAAGCTCGCCTGCAGCCGGAAGGCCTCGTCCCCGAGCCGCAGATCGAGACTGGCTGGCTGGATCTGCCGATCCACGATGGGGAGCGCAGCGGGGATGTGCCCGCCTCTGACGAGCGCGCGGATCCCCTGCGACGGCAACACCCCCGGTCCGGGCGGCGCCACGAGTGCCTGCAGCTCCTGCGAGGGCAGGACTCCCGACGCTTCCGGCACGGCATCCCGGACGAAGCCGGGGAGCCAGGCGTTCGTCACGGCGTTCGATAGTGGGTCAGCGCCGACGGGCCCATCGTCAACTGTTGGAAGGGCGGGCTCTCAGAACGCTCACCACGCCCGTCGACCGAGGGTGGCCTGGAGCACGTCACGAGCAACCCGGACCATCTCCTTCTTGCTTCGCCGCAGCAATTCGATCTCGGATGGTGTCAACGTCCGGGGAACGGGCGAGGTACCGAGCTTCCGAATGAGTAAGGCAGTCGAAGGTGTGACCGAACTGCTCGTGCCACCACTGCTCGAGGACCGGCCCGTTCTTCTCAAGTACATCCCGTCGCTCCAGAAGAGGGACCCAATCTGGCCGAAGACGCCTCGCCGGTCAAGTTCACGGCGACGATGCCGGCGCGATGACCTACCGTGGTCGCGGCTCCGGCAGGGCGAAGACGTACATGGCGTTCGGCGCCCCCGGCACGCGACCGCCGCCGACCGGAATCGCCAGGTACTGCCGGCCACCGACCGCGTAGGTGATCGGGAAGCCCTGCACCGGCGACGGCATCCGGGTGCGAAACAGCTCGCCGCCGGTCGCGACGTCCAGGATGTAGAGGTAGCGGTCGCCGTCGGCGGTCACGACCAGGCCTCCCGCCGTCGTCAGCGCCGCGGCGCGTGAGCGCAAGCGCATCGAGTGACGCCAGCGCACCTCCCCGGACTCGATGTCCATCGCCACGAGGTGACCGTCGTGATCGGGACTCTTCGGGTGCGGCAGGCGTCCCGCCGACTGCCAGCCGGTCCACCGCGGGTTTCCGTAGTAGTACAGGTCGCCCGTCGGGTGCGGCTCGCGCGCTACCGGGCGAAACGTCCCCTTGACGCAGGTCGGGTGAATCGGGATGTAGAGCATGCCCGTCGCGGGGTGATAGGCCGAGGCGCGCCAGTTGCGGATGCCCTGGAAGTCGGGGCAGAACTCGAGCTCTTCGCCCGGCTTCGGGATCATCTCCGGCCGGTAGGTGGTCTCGCCGGTCTCCGGGTCGACGTCGACGAGCGTCTGGTAGCCGAGGTCGTGGGCGGCGATGAACGCCCCGGTCTCGCGGTCGAGCTCCCAGAGAATCCCCAGCTTGCCCATCTTGAACAGCGACTGCCGCCCGCGGTGGTCGATGAGCACGCTCTCGAACACGTCGTCGAGGTCGTGCGTCTCGCCCGGGACGAACTGGTAGTACCAGTCGATGGCGCCGGTCTCCGGGTCGAGGGCGAGGACGCTGTTCGTGTAGAGGGCGTCGCCGTCCGTGCCGCGCGACAGCCGGGCCCACGGCTTGGCCTGCGACGTCGACCAGTAGGTCAGGTTCGTCCCCGGGTCGTAGCTCCCGGGAATCCAGGCGTCGCCGCCGGCCCGGAAGGTCGCGGGCAGGTCGCCCCAGGTATCGCCGCCGGGTTCCCCCGGCTGGGCGATCGTCGACGTGCGCCAGAGCTCCGCCCCGGTCTGCGGGTCGTGGGCGGAGATGAAGCAGGTGCCGTCCTTGTAGCGCTCGCAGCCGGTCATGCCCGCCACGATCTTGCCGCTCACGACGATGGGCCCGCTCGTGTAGCGGTAGCCGAGCCGGTTGTCGGCCACGACGTGGTCCCAGACCACGTCGCCGGTGCGGGCGTCGAGGGCGACGATGTGGGCGTCGTTCGTGTTCAGGAAGACCTTGTCGTCGTAGATCGCGATCGACCGGGTGCGGGCGCGGAACGAGTCGTCCGGCGAGCGCTCGAACCGCTTGCGGTACTCCCAGATCAGGTCGCCGGTGACCGCATCGAGCGCCTGCACGACGTTGAGCGGGCCCGGTAGGAACATGATGCCGTCGTGGACGATCGGCGTCGGCTGCGCCAGGCCGGTCGTCATCGTCCACGACCAGACCAGGCCCAGCTGGTGGACATTGCCACGGTCGATCTGATCGAGCGGGCTGTAGCCCCATCCGTCGAGCGTGCGGCGCCAGTGCAGCCAGTCGGCCGGATCCGGGTCGGCGAGCATCGCGTCGGTGACCGGCTCGAAGTCTCGATCCTGCGCGGCGGCCACGCCGGCGGCCGGGCCGCCGGGCGCGAACGCGGCCAGGAACACCGCAGTTGCCAGGGCCGGCACGGCCGCCCGATCCCGAGATCCCGTCCGCCATCCCATTGCCGTCCTCATGCTGGCCTCCGGCCGGCCCTCATGCCGGCCCGGTCCGATGAACCTCTCCGGCCTGATTGACCAACGCCGCGTGCCGGCTGCCCTGCGGTGTCATGGCGAGGAGCTGCCCGTCGATCAGCTCGATGCGGTCGTCCGGACCGAAGACGCCGGCCTCCACCGCCCGGTCGTAGGCGTCCCGGCTCCAGCGATAGGTTGCCTCGGAGGCGGTCTCGGGCACGGCTGTTCCTCTGGGAGACGTGAATCGTAGCAGGCCACGATTCGGCGGGCTACCGCGGCGGCTTCTTCCAGCGCGCGAGCGCGTAGGTGAGCACGCCGAGGAGCAGCTCGTCGAGGAACGGGATGGGGTCCGGAATCAGCAGGTCCGCGAAGAACAGCGCGCCCGCCAGCAGGAGAAGCTGCCAGGAGCGAAGGCTGTCGAGATAGCGGAGCATCGGAGGTCGAGTCGCGCGCCCGCTGGCGTCGCGGGGCCTGCCGTACGCATACTACAGGCATGGGCGGGAACGGGAGCGGTTCGTCGCCGTCGCGGCGCCCGATCGGGTGGGCGCGCTGCAGCCCGAGGCGCGCCGATGAGCCCGGCGATGGGATGACACGGCGATGGATCGACCGTCGATCCTCCTGACCGGCGCCACCGGCTGCATCGGCGGCCGGCTCCTCGAAGCGCTCGAGGCGCGCGGCGACGCCGTCCGCTGCATGACGCGCCACCCCGGCGCGCTCGCGGCACGGGTCGGACCGCGCACCGGCGTCGTCTTCGGCGACTGCCTCGATCCGGCATCGCTCGCGGAGCCGTGCGCCGGGATCGACACGGCCTACTACCTCGTCCACTCGATGGGCGGGACGGCCGACTTCGCGGCCCAGGACCGCGCGGCGGCGCAGCACTTCGGGGCGGCGGCGCGGGCGGCCGGCGTCCGACGCATCGTCTACGTCGGCGGGCTGGGCGCGGCGGCCGGTCTCTCCCGGCACCTGCGCAGCCGCCACGAGACCGGCGACGTGCTGCGCCAGTCCGGCGTGCCCGTCATCGAGCTGCGGAGTGGCATCGTGCTCGGCCCGGGCAGCCTCTCCTTCGAGCTGATCCGGGCCCTCGTCGAGCGCCTCCCGGTCATGCTGTGCCCATCGTGGGTGCGCACGCCGACGCAGCCCATCGCGCTCGCCGACCTCGTGGCGTACCTCGTCGCGGTGCTCGACCTTCCGCACGGCGGGAGCCGCCGCTTCGATGTCGGGGGGGCGGACGTCGTCTCCTACGACGCGATCATGCGCGAGTACGCGCGGCAGCGCGGGCTGCGGCGTTGGCTTATCCCGGTGCCGCTCCTCACGCCGCACCTCTCGAGCCTCTGGCTGGGCCTGACCACGCCGGTCTACGCGCGCGTCGGCCGCGAGCTCGTCGACGGCCTGCGAACGACAACCGTGGTGGAGGACGAAGCGGCCCGGACGGCGTTCCCCATTCGGCCCCTGGGGCTGCGGGGGGCGATCGCGCGGGCGACCGAGGAGGAAGACGAGGCGTTCACGGCCCAGCGCTGGTCGGCGGCGGCCCTGGCGACGGGGACGGCGCTCCGGTGGGGCGGCACACGCGTCCGCTCGCGGCTCGTCGACTCGCGCGCCGTCGATCTGCCGGTCGCCCCGGCGGCGGCGTTCGCGCCGATCCGGCGCATCGGCGGCGCGAACGGCTGGTACTACGGCGACTGGCTGTGGCGCCTGCGCGGTCTCGTCGACCGGCTCGCCGGGGGCGTCGGCCTCGGGCGCGGACGTCGCGACGCCGAGCACCTCGCGGCCGGCGACACGTTCGACTGCTGGCGCGTCGAGTCGTGCGAGCCGGACGAGCGGCTGCGGCTCGCGGCCGAGATGAAGCTGCCGGGCCGCGGCTGGCTGGACTTCGAGGTCGCTCCCCGCGAGGAAGGAACCTCCACCGTCCGCCAGACCGCGGTCTTCGACGCGCGCGGGGTCTGGGGCCGCTGCTACTGGCACCTCCTCTATCCGGTCCACGCTCTGCTGTTCGCCGGCCTGCTGCGGGCCATCGCCCGCCGCGCCACCGGCGGGAACCGTGTTGCCGTCGAACAGGCGTCCCGATAGCGCAGAGGCCGGGAATCGGCGTCAGCCACTGATCCAGGAAGTTCGCACTTCCGTCCGTGGATTATCATGGTTCTCGACCCAATGGCGAGAACGCCGATCCCGCGGGCGGCGGAGGAACAGCTCCGTCGGGCGCTGGCGCGCAGCCCCGTCGTGGCGCTGGTGGGACCTCGCCAGTGCGGCACCCCCGCCTCGGCGCGTCGTGGGAAGGGTTCATCCTCGAAAAGGTGATCGCGGAATCCGGTGCCGACCAGGTCCACTTCTGGGCCACCCACAACGGTGCGGAGCTCGAGCTGCTGCTCGTGGCCGGCGGACGGCGGGTGGGTGTCGAGATCAAGCGCGTCGACACACCCCGGCGGACGCGGTCGATGGCGGTGGCGCTGGAAGACCTGAAACTCGACGCGTTGCGGGTGGTCTACCCCGGAACGATGGGGGTACGACATCGGCGACCGCATCACGGCGGTCCCCGCGCGCGAGCCGTTCCGCCCGTTCGACGGGGCGCGGGGTTGACGCCGGCCTGCCCCTGCCTGCGCTCGACGGTCAGGGCACAAGCTGGTCGACCGGGTCCCTGAACGCCCTCCGGGCCGCGGGCGGTGCCGACTGCACGCTCAGTCAGGGCGCAAGCTGGTCGACCGGGTCCCTGCTACGGACTACGATCTGGCGACCCGATCCGGAGGCGCATCCTGCACCGCCGAGAACCGACGATGGCCGACATCGAGCATCGCACCATCGAAGCCAACCACATCAAGCTGCACATCGCCGAGGCCGGCGACGGGCCGCTGGTCGTGCTGTGCCATGGATTCCCCGAGTGCTGGTACTCGTGGCGCCACCAGATCCCTGCGCTCGCCGACGCCGGTTTCCGTGTCGTGGTACCCGATCAACGGGGCTACGGGACGAGCGACGCGCCGGAGGAGGTCGCCGCCTACACGATCCTGCACCTGACCGGCGACATCGTCGCCCTGGTGAAGGCCCTCGGCGAGGACCGGGCGGTCGTCGTCGGACACGATTGGGGGTCTCCCGTGGCCTGGGCCCTTGCGCAGATGCGCCCGGACGTGTTCCGTGCCGTCGCTTCCCTCTCGGTTCCGTTCACCGGCCGCACGCCGTGGCCGCCCATCCACGGCATGCGGCAGTACTTCGGCGACCGCTTCTTCTACCAGATCTACTTCCAGACACCCGGGGTCGCCGAGCACGAGCTACAGCACGACATCCGGGTCACGATGCGCAAGATGCTCTACGGCGCCTCGGGGGCGATCGAGCGCTCCGGTGGCTCGTTCGGCGTCGAAGGCGCACCGCCGGCGTCCGCCTACATGCTGGAGGGGCTGCCCGACCCGGGCGACGACCTGCCGCCTTGGCTGACCGCGGAGGATGTCGACACCTACGTCCAGGCGTTCACGAAGTCGGGGTTCCGCGGCGGCCTCAACTGGTACCGGAACATCGACCACAACTGGGTGCTGA
>JAPOVI010000010.1 GCA_026708265.1 Acidobacteriota bacterium | reverse complement strand
ACTGGGCGAACCAGACGACGATGGCTGGGCTGCGGAATACCGGGCCGACCGAACGCTTACCGCTGGCGCGCTGGCGGGCTGTCATGGACCGCTCTGGACGGGAATCATCGCGTGGTCCACAACGTGGTATACGGCTGATCGCGAAGTTCGAAAAGGGCCCATATTCATTGTGCTATTTTCGATCCTCGTCTAGTACCAGACGATCTCGCCCGTGTCGGCGTCGAGGGCGAGGGTGGAGTTGGTGAAGAGGACGTCGCCGTCGCCGGTGCCGCGCTGCACGGAGCCCCACGGAATCGGCACCCCGACGCCGGCGTAGATGAGATTCAGCTCCGGGTCGTAGCTCGGCGCGTTCCAGGACGATCCGCCGCGCCGCATCTCGTCGGGGATGTCGCCCCAGGTGTCGTAGCCGAGCTCGCCGGGCCGGGGGATCGTGTAGGTGCGCCACACTTCCCGGCCGGTCTCGGCGTCGTGGGCCGAGATCCAGCAGCGCGTGTTGAGGTGGTAGCAGCCTGACATGCCGGCCACCACGCGGCCCTTGATGATCTGCGGCCCGCCCGAGTAGTGCTGCCCGACCACCCAGTTGCCGACCGGCTGGTCCCACACCACCTCGCCGGTGCGCGCGTCGAGCGCTACCAGGTGGGCGTCGTGGGTGCCGATGAACAGCCTGTCCTCGTAGAGGGCTCCGTTGCGCGTGGCGCAGGACAGCCGCGCGCCGTGCTCGACCCGCGCCCGGCGGTACTCCCACAGCCGCGTGCCGTCCCGGACGTCGAGCGCCTCGACGTAGTCGCAGGCCTGCACCAGGAACATGACGCCGTCGTGGACGAGCGGCGTGGTCTCCTGGATGCCCTCGGCCATGGTCCACGCCCAGGCGAGGCGCAGGCTGCCGACGTTCGTGGTGTCGATCTGGTCGAGCGGGCTGTGGCCCCAGTGGTTCTGGGTGCGGCGCCACATCAGCCAGTCGCTCGCCGGCGGGTCGACGAGCATCTGCCCGGTGACGGGGGTGTAGTCGTCGATGGGAGACTGCGCCGAGACGACGGCCCCCGCGGAGAGAACGCCCAGGACGCCGAGAACGCCCGGAACGCCCGCCGCGAGCACGCCGGGAACCGAACGCGAGAGCCGTCTCGGCCACCCCGATACGGTCGCGAGCAGCGAGGACGGGGCGAGCATGCCGGGAACGGATCGCGGGCGCCGTCGCATCGGCCGTCTTCCTCTCTCGTCAGTGCCCCTGTCGCGTCAGGGGGACTTCCAGCTCGCCCTGGTCCGTCTTGAGCGAGATCGTGAACGCGTCGCCGGCCAGGCTGTAGCCGAGCCGCTCGATCGCCCCGCCTCCGACGTTCCGGAACAGGACGCTCTGGTCTCCGACCTCGACCAGCTCCATCACCTCGAAGCCTTCTGCCAGCGGGTTCATGCCCCGCGCCCACTGCTTGAGGCGCAGGGTCAGCGAATCGCCCTCCTCCTCGATGACGATGAGCTCGATCACGTTGGTGGCGTCGGCGTCCGAGATGCGGATGAGGGCCGCGATCGAGCTGCCCGAAGGCTGCGACCAGTTCTCCTCGAGGGTCCCCCCCGCGCCGAAGTCGCCCTTGTAGTAGCCGGTCATCCACGCTAGGTCGGCGACCTTCGCCGGCGGGCCCTCGGCGAGCGCCGGGGCGGAGGCGAGAACGAGCGCGAGGCCGAGCAGCATGCTTCGCATGACGCGACTCCCTTGCATGGCGGGACTCCTTCCAATATCAGGACCGAACGAGACGCCAGTGTAACCGGGATCGCCGGGCGCGCGGTCGCTACCGCGCCGGTAGGGTTCGGTCGCGGCGAGAGCCCCGTCCGTCCGCGCCGGGAGCCGGCCGCATCCGGGGCGGGCACCGCACCGCACCCGGCGCCCTGTCCGTCCGCGCCGGCAGCCGGCGGTATATCGTGTTGCAGGATCGGGAACGTCCGGGCGGGCTCCCGCTTCGCGCGGGGGCGTGGGCGCCGCCGCGGCCGCCGACCCGTGCCGCCCGCCGGGAGACCGGAGTAAGGAGGGACGCCATGCTTCTACGTCACCGCTCGCTCTTCGTCACCGCCGCGTCGGCGATCGCGCTCGCAGCGTTCGCGGTCGGCCTCGCCGCGCAGGCGCCGGAGACGGGCCGCGGCTACCCTTCCGGCGACTGGCCCTTCACCGGCGGCAACTGGTCCAGCTCGCGCTATTCGACGCTGGACGAGATCGCGACCGACACCGTGGACGGCCTCGGCGCTGCGTGGGTGACGCAGCTCCCGGGCGGGGCGGCGTCGCGCGCGACCGCGGTGGTCCAGGACGGCGTCATCTACCTGCCGGGCGGCGCCAACATGTTCGCGTTCGACGCGCGCACGGGCGATCCGATCTGGCGCTGGGAGCCCGACCCCGAGGCGGGACGGGTGCCGTCGTGGCAGGGTGTTGCGCTGGGCGACGGCCTCGTCTTCTTCGGGACGCGTAGCGCCGAGGTCATCGCGCTGCGGCAGGACACGGGCGAGATCGTCTGGGCGACGCGGGTCGGGAGCGAGCAGCAGACGCGCGGCGAGTCGGTGACGACGGCGCCGATGTACGCGCGCGGCAGGATCTTCGTCGGCCTCGCGAACGGCGACATCGGCGGGCAGGGGCGCGTCATGGCCCTCGACGCGGCAACCGGCGAGGTGGAGTGGACCTTCTTCGTCGTGCCGCGGCCGGGCGAGTTCGGCCACGAGACCTGGCCGCAGGACAACGACTCGTGGGAGTTCGGGGGCGGCGGCGTCTGGCTGGTCGGCACGGTCGATCCCGACCTGGGAATGGTCTACTTCTCCACCGGCAACCCGGTGCCGATGTTCGGCGGGGAGATCCGCGAGGGCGACAACCTGTTCACCGCCTCCGTCCTCGCCCTCGACATGGAGTCGGGCGAGCGGCGCTGGCACTACCAGGTGGTCCGCCACGACATCTGGGACGCCGACATCGCCA
>JAPOVI010000087.1 GCA_026708265.1 Acidobacteriota bacterium | reverse complement strand
GGCACCGGGCCGCCGCACTTCACGACGCTACTCCTGGCGGAGCGCCGCCATCGGGTCGATGCGGGACGCCCGCCGCGCCGGGACGAATCCGGCGGCCAGCGCGACGGCGGCCAGGGTCAGCACGGAGACGGCGACGGGCGCGGGCGTCAGCCCCTCGATCTCGTAGAGGAGCGACCGGGCCAGCCGGCCGACACCGAACGCGGCCGCCAGCCCGACCGCGCCCGCGACGAGCGTCAGTCGGGCGACGTGGCCCAGCACCATCGCCCGCACGCGCGTCGCACCCGCGCCGAGCGCCATCCGCAGACCGATCTCGCGTGTGCGCAGGGCCACCGTGTAGGCCAGCACCCCGTAGAGGCCCACCGCCGCCAGGAGGGTGGCCAGCCCGGCGAAGGCAGCCGACAGCAGCGTGATGACGCGATCCTCGAACGCGGCTTCCTCCACCAGCCGGGGGAGCGTCATCAGTTGGGTGACGGGCAGGTTGGGATCCAGTGCGGCCACCAGCGGGCGGACCGTGCGGAGCGCAGCCTCCGGGGGCACGGTGCTCCGCGCATAGAACGCGAGCGAGCCGACCGTGTCGGCCTGCCGGTACGGCACGTAGAGGAGCGGCGGGGCCGGGGTCTTGACGCTGTTGTAGCGCGTGTCCGCGACGAGGCCGACGATCTCGGTGTCGAGCTCGGCATCGAGGCCGCCGCGACCCAGGCGCCGGCCCACGGCGCCGCGGCCCAGGGCGAACTTGCGCGCGAACGCCTCGTTGACGATCGCCACCGGGGGCGCCGCCCGTACGTCGGCCTCCGTGAACGTGCGGCCCGCGAGCAGCGGGATCCCGAGCGTCCGGAAGTAGTCCGTGCCGACCTGGTTGAACCGCGTTTCGCGATCCGTGTCGGGCGGCGCCTCGAAACCCTCCACCCGCACGTCGATGGCCCAACTGTCTCCGACGAACACCGGGATCGAGGCCGCCGTGGCCCCCGTCACGCCGGGTTGCGCGGCCATCTCCGCCTCGAGGCGCTCGAAGAAGGCGCGCGCCTGCTCGTCCCCGTAGCCGTTCAGGCCGGGCCACAGGCGGAACGTCACGACGTCGTGCGTCCGGATGCCGAGGTCCGCGCCGCTGACGTTGCGCAGGCTCTGGACGAAGAGCCCGGTTACCACCAGCAGCATCGCCGCCAGCGCGAACTGCGCCATGACCAGCCCGCTCCGGAAGCCGGCCGCCGAACGGGCGCCGTCCGGCTGGCCGGCGTCGTGCTTGAGGGCGGTGACCAGCGCCCCCCGCGTTCCGTGGAAGGCCGGGAAGATCCCGAAGAGCAGGCCGGTCGCGAGAGCGACCGCCGCGGTGAACGGAAGCGCGTAGGGGTCCAGCGTCAACTGCAGGACCTCCGCCACCCGGGGCGGCAGCAGCGCGGCGATGAAGCGCAGCGTCCACGGCGCCGCGAGCAGCCCGGCCACGCCGCCGAGCGTGGCCAGGAGGCACGACTCGGTCAGCAGTTGCGTTACGAGCTGCCGCCGCGTCGCGCCGAGCGAGAGCCGCACCGCCATCTCGGAGGCGCGAGCGGCCGAGCGCGCCAGCAGCAGGTTGGCGATGTTCGCGCACGCGATGAGCAGAACCACGCCCGTGATGCCGAGGAGGAGGATCAGCGGCAGGGCGAAGCTCTCGTGCGCGCCGCTCTGTCCGCGCCATCCGTCCACGATGGGCAACGGCTTGGCGAGGAACCGCGCCCGCATCTCCTCGCTCATGTCCGTCTGGAGCGGCGCCTCCACGTCGGTCAGGATGCTCCGGTACAGGGGCGTCATCGCCGCGCGGGCCTGCTCGAGGGAGACGTCCGGCTTCCGGCGGGCGAACAGGTAGAGCCAGTAGTTCCGGCGGTCCTCGAAGCGGCCCTCGCCGAAGCCGCCGCCCAGCCTCGCATGCATCGTGAGCGGCACGAACACCATGGACGGCATGTTGAACGCCGTCCCGCTGAAACCGGCCGGAGTCACCCCGACGATGGTCAGCGGCTCCCCGTTGACCAGCAACACGTCGCCGACCACGTCGCCCGCCCCGCCCAGTTGGGTCTGCCAGAAGGCGTGGCTCAGCACGGCGACGGGATGCCCGCCGATCGGCTCGTCGACTTCCGGGCCGAACAGGCGCCCCAGCGCCGGCACGAGGCCCAGCGTCGGGAAGTACGAGCCGGAGACCTGCATGCCTTGGACGATGTCGATGGTGCGCCCCTCGTGGGCGACGCTCGCGCCGAAGCCGCGGTGCGCCACGAGGTCCGTGAACACGGTCTGCTCCCGCTGCAGGTCGCGGAACATCGGGTAGCTGAACACCTCGTCGCAGCCGCCCTGGCCCGTGCAACTGTCCGAGCCCGGCTTCGGCCCGGGGGCCTCCAGATTCACGAGGCGCTCGGGCTCGACGACCGGCAGCGGGCGCAGCAGGAACTGGCTGTAGAGCGAGAAGATCGCGGCATTCGACCCGATGCCGAGGGCCAGCGACACGACCGCCACGCTCGTGACCACGGGGGTCTTGACGAGCATGCGCAGCGCCAGTCGGACGTTGGTCATCGCCTGCTCCAGTTCCTCGATGGGCCGCAGGTTGCGCTCGCGCCGGCAGGCGTCCTTCGCGCCCTCGACGCTGCCGAACTGCACCCGGGCCCGCCGCAGCGCTTCCGGCCGGGGCAGCCCGGAGCGGATCAGGTCGTCGGTGTAGGCATCGAGGTGAAACCGCATCTCCTTGTCGAGATCGTCCTCGAGGCCCTCCCGGCGGCGGGTCCACCAGCTCATCCGGCGTCTCCGCCCGCGGTCCGGAGAATCAGCCCCACGGCCTCCGCGAGCCGGGTCCAGCTCTCGACCTGCTCCTGCAGTTGCGCCCGGCCCCTGGGGGTCAGGCGGTAGAACTTCGCTTCCCGTCCCGTGTCGGACGGACGCCACTCCGCGACGAGGAGCCTCCGCTTCTCCAGGCGGTGGAGGGCGGGATAGAGCGAGCCCTGCGGCGCCTGGAGCACGTCGCCGGATATCTGCCGGATTCGCTGCGCGATGCCGTAGCCGTGGATGGGGCCGGCGGCGGCCACCCGCAGCACGAGCAGATCCAGGGTCCCCTGCGGCAGTTCGATCCGGGGTGCGGTCATCGCTCGATACCTCTGTCTCCTACACGTACCTGATCACGTGTAGAAGATCAAGGCAACCGCCCCTTCGCCGTCTCGCAGCACCCAAGTGTTGCCCGACCGGAACGAGCGGAAGGCCGGTACGCCCGGGTACCCTGAACGTCTCCAGTGCCCTCGCTGTACAGGACGCGCATTGCGCCGCCCTTCGAGCGCCCTCGAGAAGGGTCGACCAGGACCGGAAGGCGTCGCCGATGACCTACCTGGTCGGGGGCCGGCCGTTTCGTCGGTATCCCGGGCTGGGGTTCCGGACGCTTGCGCTGCCTCGATCTCAGCCTACGGGGTGTATGGCACGTCCCAGATTCGAAGCAGATCGCGGCATCCGTCGTCGAAACTGCGGGTGAAATCGATCATCTGCAACTGAGCCAGGGTCCAGGACAACGGGTCGTAGTCACTCGCTCGATGCATCAGCGGCGCGATGCGCCCCTCGAACCGGTCCTGCCGAAGGGCGTACATGAGTTCTCTCTTCACCCACATGGAGGCCACAGCGTCCGGGGAGAGAACGACGATGAACCAATCGCAGCGCTGCAGCGCTCTGCCGATCTCGTCGTGCCACTGCTGGGCGCCCTGGATGTCGAATGCGAAACGAAAACCTCGGTCGGCACTTGGGCTCGCCGCCTACGGGGCTCAGGCTTGGCCGAGGAGCGCCGCGGCGATGGGCTTGACCTCGGGATCGGCGCTCTCCGGGTCCGGCAGATCCACCCAGTGCAGCTTTCGGACGATCCAGGGAATCTCCCCCTTCGGAAGCTGCTCCCGACCACCGACTGCGACGGGAATCAGTCGGTTTCTGTAGCTCTTCGAACCCAGCGCGTACATCATCTCGGCCTTGACGTGCGGCGAGCTGATCGAGTTGGGCGTCAAGAGCACGACCATGGCGTCGGACTCTTCGAGCGCGCGGCCCACCTCGGCCGGCCAGTTGTCGCCGAGGAAGAGGTGGACTTCCGGATCCCACACCTGCAGCCCGGCCTTCCGGAGCGCCCTGGACACCCGGGCGGCCAGCGGCGAGTCCGAGTGGGAGTGGCTGACGAAGACCTGCATCGGAATCAACCCTCAACGTACTCGACGCCACTGCGGGCGTCAACGCGCCGGGACCCGGCCTCGACTTGAACAGGCCGCCGGGCCGCGCGGCGCTCGGGCCGCCGGCACTCAGTCGTCCCGGAGCGCCACCATGGGACTGACCCGGCTGGCGCGCCGGGCCGGCAGCCAGGCGGCCAGGACGGCCGCGGCGCCGAGGACCAGCGGCACGCCGACGAAGGTCAGCGGGTCGAGCGCGTCGACCTCGAACAGCAGCCCGCCCAGCAGGCGGGTCGCCACGAAGGCGAGCGCCAGCCCGAGCGCGCCGCCGAGGACCACCAGCTTGAGGCCGCCCGCGACGAGCAGCCGCACGACGCGGGCGCCGTCGGCGCCGAGGGCCTTCCGGATGCCGATCTCGCGCGTCCGCCGGGCGACGCCGTAGCTGACCACCCCGTAGAGGCCGACCGCGGCGAGCGCCAGCGCCAGCACTCCGAACGCGGACAGGACGACGGCGGAGAGCCGCTGGGGCAGCCGCATCAAGGCCAGGTGGCGGTCCATCGTCTTCGTCTCGAGGACCCTCAGGTCGGGATCCAGCTCTCGACCGGCGGCCAGCAGGGCGAGCGCCGTCCGCTCCGGGTCGACGGACGTCCTCGCCACGACCGTCAGAGCCGGCGTGAACCGCTGCGAGTACGGGAGATAGACCAGGTTGCGGGGAGGCTCGCCGAGTGTCCTCACGTTCGCGTCGCTCGCTACCCCGACGACGAGCCACGGGGCAGTGTCGCCGGGCCGCCGGACGAGCCGCCCGACCGCGTCGCCGTCCGTCCAGAAGCGCCGGGCCATCGCTTCACTGACGATGACCACGGGCTGGGTGTCCGGCCGATCGGCGTCGTGGAAGTTGCGCCCGCGGACGATCTCGATGCCTGCCGCCTCGAAGAACCCCGGCTCGACCTCGACCCGGTCCGCGATGAAGGCACCGTGGTCCGTCGGCGGCTCGAAGCCGTCGACGTTGAAGTCGCTCGAACGCTGGCTGAGCGGGTTCAGGTGCAGGTTGCTGATGGCGCCCACCGCCTCCACGCCGGGGAGCGCGCGGAAGCGACCCAGGAGGCGCCGCGTGTACACACGCGCCTCGTCGGGCGTGAACCGGGTCGCCGGCGCCATGAACGTCAGCAGGGCGGCGGGCTCACGGCCGAAGCCCGGGTCGACCGATTGCGCCTGCTGGAAGCTGCGGAGGAACAGGCCGGCGCCGACGAGCAGCACCAGCGAGATCGCGAGTTGCGTGACGACCAGCGCGTTGCGCCAGCGGACCTGTCCGGGTTGGCCGCCCCCGGCGCTCTCGCTTCGGAGGGCGCCGGCCACGTCCGGCCGCGTGCTCTGCAGAGCCGGCACCAGACCGAGCAGGGCGCCGGCCACGACGGAGACGCCGAGCGTGAACCCGAGGACGTTGCCGTCGGGACGGAGATCCAGCGTGACCGGCGCCGGCAGCGGGAGATCCGCGGTCACCAGCAGGTCGAGCAGCCAGACCGCCAGCCCGACCCCGGCGCCCCCGGCCAGCAGGCTCAGCAGCGTCGTCTCGGTCAGGAGACGCCGCACGAGCGACGCGCGCGACGCGCCCAACGCCAGGCGCACCGCAACCTCCTTGCGCCGGTCGAGGGCGCGCGCGAGCAGGAAGCTGGCGAGGTTGGTGCACGCCAGCAACAGCACCAGGCCGACGACCACCATCAACAGCCACGCCGCCCCCCGGACGTAGCCGTCCAGCGGCGGGAAGAGCAGCACGTCGGTGAGCGGGAGGAGCGCAAACTGCCCGGCCGGGTCCCAGTTCTCCATGCGGTCCCGGGTGAGCTGCGCGGCTACGGCCCCGACGGCGGCTTCGGCCTGGGGCAGGGTGACGCCCGGCCGGAGACGCGCCTTGACGAAGAGCGAGCTCTGGCCCCGATTGTCGAACAGGGGGGATCCGTTCAGCTCCTCGGCCATCATGTACGAAACGTAGAACGTCGGCACAAGGCCGCGGACGGTGCCCGGGAAGTCGGGCGGTCCCACCCCGATCACCGTGTACGCGCGGCCGCCGACGCGCATCTCGTGTCCCACGACGTCCGGGTCGCCGGCGAACGCGCTTTGCCAGTAGCGATAGTCGAGCATCACGACCGGGTGTCCGCCGCGCGAGACGTCATCGCTCGGCAGCAGGGTGCGTCCGACCGCCGCCTCGATTCCCAGCATCGGGAAGTAGCTGCCGGTGACCGCCTCCGCCGGCGCCAGGCCGACGCCACCCTCCCCGCGGTCTATCGTCAACGGCACGAAATGGGAGGCCGCGATGTCGCTGAACACCTCGGCGGTGCCGTCGCGGACATCCTCGAAGTCGGGGTACGACAACGAGCCGAACTCGAACGCTGCCTGGTGCAGGTAGACGTTGACCACCTCTTCCGGCCGCTCGATCGGCGAATCGCGAAGGATCACGGCGTTCACGAGGCTGAAGATGGCGGTGTTGGCCCCGATGCCGAGCGCCAGCGAGAGAATGGCAACCGCCGTGAAGGCCGGACGCCTGGCGAGGGACCGCATGCCGTCGCGGATGTCGCGACCGACTCCGAGCTGGAGCCAGACCCAGCCGCCGCGGATGTCGCGCACCGCGTCCTTCTGTGCTTCGACGCCGCCGAAGGCGGCGCGCGCCCGTCGCCGCGCTTCCCGCGGATCGACTCCTGCCTCGCGCACCAGGCGCGCCGCTTCCATGTCGAGATGGAAGCGGAACTCCTCGTCCATCCGCTGCTCGACCTCTCCACCGAACAGCAGACGGCGGACAGGGGCGCGGGCGGCGTCTACCCACCGCATCACGTGCTCCGCAACACCGCGCCGAGGCCTTCGGCGAAGCGCTGCCAGCTATCGATCTCGTCGCCGAGCGCTCGCCGGCCCGACGGCGTCAGCCGGTAGTAGCGCGCCCGCCGGTTGTTGTCGGTCGTTCCCCAGTCGCTGCCGATCAGCCCCTGCTTCTCGAGGCGCTGGAGGGCCGGGTACAGCGAGCCCTGGTTGATGTCCAGCACCCCCGAGGACATCTGCCGGATCCGCTGGCCAATGCCCCAACCGTGCATCGGAGCCAGCGAGAGCGTCTTCAGGATCACCAGGTCGAGCGAGCCGCGAAGGTCGTCTGGTCCTCTTGACATCTAGAGGAGCATGGCGCACAGCTCCTCTAGATGTCAAGAGGACGTTGGGGTCGTCGGCCTGGGATTCGCCTTCTGGACCTCGCGGCTGGCGGAGTCGATGCTGTTCGGCATCGAGCCCCGCGACCCGGTCGTCTTTGCCGGTGCCGCCCTCACGATCGTGGTCGTCGGCCTGCTCGCCGGATGGGTTCCGGCGCACCGTGCATCCCGGCTCCACCCGGCGCGCACGCTGACGGAGACCCGGTCGTAGGAGTGCGCCCCGCGGGCACTTCCTATTGACATCCGATAGGAACCGTCCTATCCTATCGAAACTCAATAGGAGTAGCCGGTCTCGCACGCCGGGTGGAGCGCGTCTCGGTCGCCATCGAGCTGGCGCTGTGCGACGTGGGAGAAGCCTGATGACGAGCCTCATGCGGGCCTTCGCCGTTCGACTGCTGAATCTGTTCCGCCGCCGTCCGCTCGAACGCGAGCTGGACGCGGAGCTTCAGGCGTACCTGGAGATGGAAGTCGACGAGAACGTCCGGCGCGGCATGGCTCCCCGGGAAGCGCGGCGCGCGGCGCTGGCACGCCTGGGAGGCCTGGAGACGGTCAAGGAACAGTGCCGCGACGTGCACCGTTTCCGGGCGGTCGACGACTTGTGGCGGGACTTCCAGTTCGGGCTGCGCCGGTTGCGCGCGCGACCGATGCTTGCCGCGGTGGCGACCGCGGTCCTGGCCATCGGAATCGGTGCGAACGCCGTCATCTTCGCGCTGGTCGACGCCCTGCTGCTGCGGCCCCTGCCCGGCCCCGACCCCCATCGGCTCGTCGTGGTGTCCACGAGCGACTTCTCGAGCGGGCGGCCGGGCGCGAGCTCCTATCCGGACTTCCTCGACATTCGCGAGTCCACGCGCGACGTATTCGAGCAGCTCACCGCCTCGTCGCTCGTGCCGGTCGGCGCACCCATCGGCGGAGAGACCCGGGTGCTGTCCGCCGGGATAGTGGAGCCGAACTACTTCGCCACGATGGGATTGAGGCCGGTCCTCGGGCGCGGGTTCGTGGCGACCGAGACCCGCCCCGTCGCAGTCCTCGGCAACGCGGCATGGCGGTCCGAGTTCGGCGGCGATCCGTCGGTGCTGGGCCGCGCGGTTGTCCTCAACGGCGTGCCGTTCACGATCGTGGGGGTGGCGCCCGCCGAGCTGGCTGCCCTGCAGAACCTCTTCCGCATCGACCTCTGGCTGCCCGCGGCCTTCGAGCCGTCGGTACGGCTCGGCGATGCCAGACAGGAGCAGCGCGGCGTCCGCGGGTACTCCATGGTCGGTCGACTGCGCGACGGCGTCAGTACCGACGAGGCAGGCGCCCGGCTGGCGGTAATCGGCCGGCGACTCCATCAGGCATACCCCGAGGAGTGGACGAGCCTCTCCGGACAGCCGCGGTCCCTGACGGTCAGAGAAGCGCACGACGCGCGCTTGCCGTTCTCGGCGTTCGGTCCCCTGGCCGTGCTGACCGGACTGGTCGGCACGCTCCTGCTCATCGTCTGCGCCAACATCTCGGGCCTCCTGCTCGCCGACGCATCGGTCCGCCGCCGCGAGATGTCGATTCGGCAGGCCCTGGGAGCGAGCCGCCCGAGACTGATCCGACAGGTTGCCGTCGAGTGCCTCGGCCTCGGCCTGGTCGCGGGGGGCCTGGGCGTTGCCGCGGCATCGGTCGCCGTCCGGTACGTGACGTTGCTGGTACCGGACCTGCCGTTGCCCCTCCCCCTGCACCTGGACCTCGAGCCCGGCTGGCGCCTGCTCGTGGCGTCGCTGGCCGTGTCGTCGGGCGTGGGGCTCCTGGTGGGGTTCCTGCCCGCCCTGTACGCAACCCACGCCAAGCCAGGCCTCGGCAGCTCTTCGCAGACGCGGTTCCGTAACGCCCTGACCGCGATGCAGGCGACCGCCGCGGTCTTTCTCCTGATCATCGCGGGGGCGTTCGCGCGCAGCATCGTGACCGCGTACGCCGTACCGCTCGGCTACGACACCGCCGACCTGGCGCTCGTCGCGGTCGATCTGGAGGCAGCCGGATACTCCGAGGATCGCGGTCGCGCGTACCTCCGACGGGTGTTCGAGGAGGTGCCGGCGGCCGAGGCCTCCGAAGCGCCGTTCCTGTCGCTCCAGGCGCGGTCCCGCATCGGCCTGGAAGTCGACGGGTACCGCTACAGGCCCGGAGAGGACAGGGAGGTGCACGCGAACCGCGTCAGTCCGGGTTTCGTTCGCCTGCTGGGCGTGCCCCTCGTTCGCGGCCGGGACCTCGAACCCGGAGAGCGAAACGCCGTGCTCGTCAACCGGGCGTTCGCGGAGCGGTTCTGGCCGGGGCGGAATGCGGTCGGCGGCCGACTCCGCCGACTGAGCCTGGATTCGCTTCTTGGTCGAGGGCCGAGCGACCCCGCGCCCCCGGCCGCCTTCCCGTGGTCCACCGTGGTCGGCGTGGTCGAGGACGGCCAGTTCGTGTCGCTTCGCGAGGAAGGCGTGCCCGTCGTGTTCGCGTCCCTGGAGGACGTCTACTCCCCGCAGGTCACGTTCCACATCCGCGGCGTATCGGCCGAAGCGGCACGAGAGGGCATCGGCCGGATCGATCCGGGCGTGCCCGTGGCGAACGTGGGGATGATGGCCGAGATGGTCGACGCGGCCCTGCTGCCGGCGTGGGCCGCGACGGTCGTGAGCGGCTTCGTCGGGGTCGGCGGCCTGCTTCTCGCCTGCATCGGGCTCTTCGGCACGCTGAGCTACGTCGTCGCGCAGCGCGCCCCGGAGATCGGCCTCCGCGTCGCGCTCGGGGCACGGCCGCTGCAGATCGTTCGGCTCGTCGCGGGAGGCGCCGGAGTGAAGCTGGTGACCATCGGCGTCATCGCCGGAGCCGCCCTGGGGAGCGGAGTCTCGCCGCTGCTGCAGGCACAGTTCTCTCGCGCCGCCGGCCTGGATCCCCTCGCGTTCGTGGCGGTGGGGTTGTGCCTCGCGCTGGTGGCCGCGGTTGCCGTGGGCTTGCCGGCCGCGCGCGCGCTCGGGATCGACCCCGCGGAGGTGCTGCGCGCCGAGGAATAGGGCGCGGGTCAGGTCCGGGGCCGTCGCCGGCCGCGCTTCGCCTTCGCGTTCTTGTCGACGCGCAGCTTCCACGCGGTGCGCAGCGCGCCCGCCACGGTCTCCTCGTCGGCCGCGGCCAGGCGGATGTGCGTCATGCCCATGCGGCCCCAGCCGCCGGCGATCGGCACGAAGACCGCGGGCGCCTCGGCGACGAACATCGCCTGGACCTCGGGCGAGAGCATGAGGTTGCCGTAGCCCTCTGCCTCGTGGGCGAGGGTGGCGAAGATCCTGCCGCCGACGCGGAAGTCGGCGGCGCCCATGTGCGAGCTCTCCTCCGCCCCGTCGAGGACGAGCGCGAGGCGGCGGAAGTCGTCGGCGGTCGCCACGCCGCCCATCCTCGCAGGTCGGCCCGGACTCGTCCAGGGCTGCAGCCCCGCAGGCGACGGCCGCCGGCGGTGGTAGCCGACGAGTCGTTCGCGATCTTCGCGGCCGCACCACTCCGCGAGGGCCGCCGCTTCAGCCGACCGCCAGCGACGCGTTGCGCACGTCGGTGACCAGCATGTGGGCCGGCGTGTGGGTGATTGCGATGGGCGGGCGCGCAGCGCGCAGCGCCACCTGCGGGGTCACGCCGCACGCCCAGAAGACCGGCAGCTCGCCGGGGGCGATGACGGGATCGTCGCCCTCCCACGCCCGCTCGACGTTCTCGATCCCGATGCGCTCCGGCATGCCGAGATGGACCGGCGCGCCGTGCACGCGCGGGTAGCGGCTCGTGATCTGCACCGCCTTGATGGCGTCCGCCGGTGGGAACGGCCGCATCGAGACCACCATGCGGCCGCGGAACCGGCCGGCCGGCGCGCACTGGATGTCGGTCAGGTACATCGGGCAGACGCCGCCGTCGTTCCAGTGCCGGACGGTGAGGCCGGCGTCGACCAGGGCCTCCTCGAACGAGAAGGAGCACCCGAGCGCGAACGCCACGAAGTCCGACTGCCAGAGGTCGCCGATGCTCGCGACGTCGCCGTGGGCCTCGCCGTCGCGGTAGACCCGATAGCTCGGCAGATCGGTGCGCAGGTCGAGGTCGCGGGCAAGCTCCGGAAGCTGCGGGCTGCCCGGCTCGGACATCGCGAGCAACGGACAGGGCTTGGGATTGCGCTGGCAGAAACGCGCGAACTCGTCGGCGTAGGCGGCCGGCAGCACGGCCAGGTTGGCCTGCACGTAGCCCCGGGCGAGGCCGCCCGTCTGCCCGCGGTGCGCGCCCGAGCGGATCCGGCGCCGGACCTCGACGGGGTCCGAGCCGTCCCATTGGGCGCCAGTCCGCGGCGCGGCCTCGACGGTGCGGGTTCCGGTCGCGTTCATGGCGTGCTCCTCCGACCACATTGTATGGCTGCGCTACCGGCAGAGTCCGCTCCTGCGGTGCCGCGCAAGTGGCGGC
This sequence comes from Acidobacteriota bacterium, assembly GCA_026708265.1. Classification (GTDB taxonomy): domain Bacteria; phylum Acidobacteriota; class Vicinamibacteria; order Vicinamibacterales; family UBA8438; genus JAGWAJ01. The sequence continues at coordinate 21,759 of JAPOVI010000087.1, read as the reverse complement.
GTCGCAGACCCGTGGCCGGCGGCGGCCGGGTGCGATACTGGCCCGTGGGCCGCTTCTTCAACACGACCGGTCCTGTGGTTGCGGCGGACCACTACTGCATCCCGCCTCTGGACCGCCTGGATCTCCGCGAGGTGCTCGACCTGGTCCGCACCGGGCGCTACTTCGTGCTGCACGCGCCGCGGCAGACGGGCAAGACGTCCGCCCTGCTCGCACTGCGGGACCTGCTGAACGGCGGCACGGAAGGCGAATACCGCTGTGTGTATGTCAACGTCGAGGTAGGCCAGGCGGGACGCGAAGACGTCGACCGGGCGATGCGAGCGATGCTCACCCAGCTCGCAGCGCGCTGTCGGTTGACGCTCGGGGACGACCTCGTGAACCGGATCTGGCCCGACACCCTGCAGCGATCCGGGCCGGACGCGGCGCTGCAGGACGTCGTCAGCCGCCTGGCCGAAGCGGACCCGCGACCGTTGGTCCTGCTCATCGACGAGATCGAGGCCCTCGTGGGCGACACCCTGTTGTCGGTGCTGCGGCAGCTCCGCGCCGGCTATGACCTTCGCCCGGCGGGCTTCCCGCAGAGCGTCGTGCTCTGCGGCGTGCGGGACGTGCGCGACGCTTGGCGCGATGCTTGCTTGGCAGGTACGCACGAGTACGGCCGGGAGTCTCCAATCAGCAACGCTGGCATTTCTCGGAGGGATGATGATGCTCAGACGACCTGCGATCGCCGCCGGACTGTTCCTCCTGGCTGGCGGCTGCGCGGCGCGCTCCGAGGCGCCCGACCCACCCGACCCTTCGTTCGACCAGCTCCTGCCCGTGGCCCGGTACGACACCTGCGATGAGATGTGGCGGGACGGCTGGCCGGAGGGTGTCCGGGAGCAGGGAAGTGAGCGCGAGCGGCGCGTCTACGATCGGAACCTCCACCTGGCGTTCGACATCGGGCACGCCTGCCGAAGGACCGTGGGACACACAGAGCAGGGTGTCGGGCGACCAGCGCGAGGGCAGCGCTGGTGCGCGCCCGGCGGATGGGATTGCTACAGAGACGCCGAGTCCGCAAGGAGGCGGTGAGAGGCCGACGTTCTTCCGCTCCCCCGCGTTCGCACCGGTCACGTGTGGAGTCCAGCACCCGGTCACGCTGTTGGACTCCATGCGACGCGCGGGTTTCTCGCGCCTGCTGGCATCACGAATGCTGCGTGCGTCCGACACATCCGCTCAGTCCGGCAGGGCGAGGGCCACGAGCTGGGGCACGTCGCCGCCGACTGTGAGCGCGATGTACTGGCGGCCCTCGTGCAGATAGGTCATCGGGGTGCCGATGGGGCCGCCGGGGAGGTCGACGGAGGCGAGAATCTCGCCCGTAGCCTTGTCGCGGGCGACGAGCCGCGGGCCGTCGTCGGTGCCGCCGGCGGTCAGGCCGCTGACGACGAGGGTCTTCGTCACCACCACGCCGCCGCGACCGTCGCCGCCGAGCGGCGGGAGGTCGAGATCCCGCAGCAGCTGGTGGCGGCGGTAGCGGTTGCCGTCGCCGTTGGGCTGCATCCAGGCGTGCTCGCCGGCGTTGAGATCGATGGCGGTCATCCGCGTGTAGGGCGGCTTCAGCAGCGGCAGCCCGTTCGGCATGCGCGGCTGCACGCCCGCCGCGAGCCCGAGCATCGTGTGGCGGAGGTTGCCTCCCTCGGCCGGGTCCGGCGTGTAGTACTTGATGACGGAGAAGTCGTTGACGGAGGGGACGTAGAGCAGGCCGGTCTCCGGGTCGACGCCGGAGCCCGCCCAGCCGGCGCCGCCGCCCACGTGGGGGCGCTGGATGGTGCCCTGCAGGCCGCCGTCGACGCTCTCCATCGGTGGCGTGAAGAGCGGCCCGAGCCGGAAGTTCGCCACCGCCTCGATGGCCATCTGCCGGATCTCGGGCGTGAAGTCGACGAGGTCGTCGATGGTGACGCCCTGGTACTCGAACGGCGGCGGCTTCGTCGGGAACGGCTGGGTCGGCGACAGCACCTCGCCGTCGAGGTCGGTGTCGGTCTCCACGGGGCGCTCCTCGATCGGCCAGACCGGATCGCCCGTCACGCGGTCGAAGACGTAGGTGAAGCCCTGCTTGCTGACCTGCGCGATGGCCTTGATGGGACGGCCGTCGACGGTGATGTCGATGAGGCTCGGGGCCGCCGGGAAGTCGTAGTCCCAGACGCCGTGGTGGACGGCCTGGAAGTGCCACATCCGCTGGCCGGTCTCGATGTCGACGGCGACGAGGCTCTCCGCGAAGAGGTTGTCGCCCGGCCGCTGGCCGCCCCAGTAGTCGCCGGTCGGCGTGCCGGTCGGGAGGTAGACGTAGCCGGTCTCCTCGTCCGCCGTCAGCATCGACCAGACGTTCGTGTTGCCCGAGTAGCGCCACGACTCGTTGCCCCACGTCTCGGCGCCGAAGTCGTCGCCCTGCGGCACCGTGCGGAACATCCAGCGGACGTCGCCGGTCCGCGCGTCGACGCCCTTCAGCCAGCCGGGGGGCGCCTCCTGCGTGATGGCCTCGTCGGAGATGATGTTGGGGGTGACTACGACGTCGCGCGCGACGATGGGCGGCGACGCCACGCCCATCAGGTTCCGGCCCCGGTGGTTGGTGCCGCCCCGGACGGCGCGCGGGATGCCCTCCATCAGGTCGACGCGTCCGTCGTCGCCGAACTCCGCCACCGGCTCGCCGGTCTTCGCGTCGAGCGCGATCAGGTAGGCCTCGTTCGTGCCGAAGAAGATCCGCTCGTCGTCGCCGTCCGACCAGTAGGCGACCCCGCGCGAGTTGTAGAAGTGCGTGGGCAGCCCCGCGAGGTAGGCCTGCGGGTCGTGCACCCAGATCGTCTCCCCGGTGGCGGCGTCGATGGCGGCCACCTGGTGGAGCGCGGTCGAGATGTAGAGCACGCCGCCCACCATGAGCGGCGTCGCCTGGAACATCCGGAACCCGAAGCGGGGGCGCCCCTCGCTCATCGCCTCGAGGTCGAGCGCCTCGTCGGCCGAGGTCCAGCGCCACGCCAGGCGGAGGTCGGCGAAGTTCGACGCGTCGATCTGATCCAGCGGGGAGTACTTCGTGCTGCCGAGGTCGCCCCCGTAGCTGCGCCACTCGCCGTCGGTGGCGCCGTACTGGGCGGCCGCGGCGGCGGGGCACAGCGTGACTGCTGCCAGGGCCAGAAGCGCGACCCCGCGCGCGAGGACGGCCGCCGCCGGTCGCCGGTCGGATCGATTCCGCGTGGCTGAGAGCATGATGACCTCCGTCGCACCGTAGAGCCGTCCACTCTGGCACGTCTCCCAGCGTGAGGCAACGCGCCCCGGACCCGACACGGCTTGCCACCGCTCTCGCGGCTGCGGGAGAATGCGCCGTCCGTGCGTCTCCCTTTGGCGTCTGACGGATAGATGGGCCCTCTCGCGAGGAGTCGGTCGATGAAGCGCGCTGCGGTTCTCTCTTTGGCGCTGGCGTTCTGGGCGGGCGGTGCGGCGGGCGAAGCGGGGAGTGGGACGCAGGCTGCGGAGCCCGCGCTGCGCACGCCGCCGCTGGCCCTGACGCCGGCCGAGTACAACAACACGATCGCCGACCTGCTGGGCTTCCCGCGCGACAGCGAGGGGTGGCCGGCGCGGACCGAACTGGCGGACCGCCTGAGCCCGCGGCGGGCGGCCAGCAAGGGCGTGTTCCTGCCGCCGCCTCCGCCGCCGCCGTGGCCGTGGCGCTTCCCCGCCGAGCCCGGCTCGGAGGGATTCGAGGGGATCGTCCAGGGGCAGAACCCGTCGTCCTACCAGGTGGAGGAGCTGCACCTGGCGGCGATGCACTTCGCGTCCTACGCGCTCCTATCGCCCACCTTCTTCGCGTGCGAGGGGTGGGCAGAGCTGCCCGCGGCGGAGCAGGCGGCGTGCGCCTGGGCCAGCATCGAGCGCTTCGCGCGGCGCGCCTACCGGCGACCGCTGCGCGCGGCGGAACGGGAGCGGCTGCTCGACTTCTGGCAGGCCAACCGCGGCGCCGGACCGCTGGACGAAGCGGTGGCGCTCACCGTCGCCGGCATCCTCCAGGTCCCCGCGTTCCACTTCCGGGTCGAGCCGGGCAGTGCGCGCGGGCGCGGGGACGGCGACCGGGCCGGCTCGGGCGCCGACCAAGCCGACTCCGGCACCGACCAGGCGGGCTCCGGCACCGACCCGTGGACGCTCGCCTCCCGCCTCTCGTACTTCCTCTGGGACTCGATGCCCGACGCGGAGCTCTTCGCCGCCGCCGAAGCGGGCGAGCTGGCGACGGCGGCCGGCGTCGAGCGGCAGGCGCGGCGGATGCTCGACGACCCGAAGGCCCGGCCCGCCGTCGTGCGCTTCCACCACCAGTGGCTCGGCACGGAGGACGTGCTGCTCATCGCCCCCGCGCGGCGCGCGTTCGGGCCGCGCTTCGGCATCGCGCCCCGCATGGGGGAGGCCAACGACGACGACATCGAGTGGCCGACCATCCTCGGCCCGGTGCGCCACTCGCTGCTGCTCGAAGCGGGGCTGTTCGTGGAGCGGGCCGTCTTCGACGGCGACGGCACGTTCACGGCCCTGATGACCGATCACCACGGGTACCTGTCGGACGCCACGGCGCCGATCCACGGGGAGGGCGCCGTGCGCAACCCCGGCGGAGCCCCCGTGACGCGGCCGATCGAGTTCGTGGCGATCTCCATCGGGCGCAAGGATTCGCTGACGCTCTACCCGGCCACGTTCCCGCCCGACGAGCGGGCCGGCGTCCTGACGCTGCCGGCCGTGCTCGCGGTGGGCGCCTACGCCGTGCAGCCGGGGCCGATCCTGCGCGGCGTGCGGGTGCTCGAACGGATCGCGTGCATGCACCTCGGCACGCCGATCCAGGGGGCGGAGACCGCCCTCCCACCCGACACGCTGGCCGTCGAGAGCACCAACCGCGAGCGGACGGCGACGGCCACCGACCGCCCCGCGTGCGCCTCGTGCCACCGGCGGATCAACCCGCCGGGCTTCGCCTTCGAGCACTACGACGCGCTCGGGGCGTGGCGCGCGGAGGACAACGGCCAGCCGGTCGACGCGAGCGGGACGCTTCACCTTCCGGGCGGCGAGACGCTGACCTTCACGGACGGCGTCGACTTCGCGCGGCAACTCGGCGCCAGCCGCCGCGTTCGGGACTGCTACGCGCTGCACTGGACGCGCTACGCGCTGGGCGATCGGATCGCGTCGTCCGAGCCCGCCCTGGAGCCGATCCGGCGCCGCTTCCGCGAAGACGATTCCATCAAGGACCTGCTGGTCTCCATCGCGACCAGCGACCTGTTCCGGTTCGGCGCTAGCGCAGACGCAGACGCGCCGGGAGATGCCCGATGATCCCGCGACGACAGATCCTCCGCATGGGCGCCCTGACCGCGCTCGGGGCCGGCTGGCCCGGCGGCGTGGTGCGCGCGCTGGCCCAGGCCCCGGCCGGGCCGCCCCGCCGCCTCCTCGTCATCAGCCACTGCCACGGGTGGCCGTACGCCGACTGGCGCATGCGACCCGCCGGCGCCGCCGAGGACCGGCCGTGGGAGGTCGACCTCGGCCCGCTTCCCGCCGGCGCGTTCAGCCCGCCGCTGGCGCCGCTCCACCCGCACCGGCGCCGGGTGCTCGCCCTCGACGGCCTCTCGCTGGGGACGGCCGAGCTCGACGGAGGCGGGAACCGGCACGACCGCGGGTGGATCCACTCGTGGACCGGCAACGACGCCGACTTCGCGGGCCGCGACACGCGCTCGACCTCCGCCTCGATCGACCAGCTCGTCGCCGCGCACATCGCACGCCCCGACCGGCTGCCGTCGCTGGAGCTCTCCGTCGACGCGGCGCTCGAGGCGGGACGCCCCATCAGCTACAACGAGGGCGGAGTGCGCCTGCCGGCCGAGAACACGCCGCTCCGTGCCTGGGAGCGCGTCTTCGGGCCCGCCTCGTCCGGCGACGCCGTGGGCACGCGGCGGCGCACGACGCTCGACTTCGCCTACCGCGAGTACCGCGCCCTCGCGCCGCGCTTCGACGCCGCCGGCCGCGCGCGGGTCGAGGCCCACTTCGGGCTGGTCGAGCGCCTCGGCCACCGGCTCGAGGGTCTGGCGACGCTCGCCTGCGAGGCGCCCCCGCGGCCCGCCGGCTCGTTCGAGCAGTACGACCGGCGCTTCGACGCCTTCACCGACATCATCGCAGCGGCGTTCGCCTGCGACATCACGCGCGTCGTCTCCCTGTCGCTGGGCGAGATGCCGACGGCCGAGTTCGGCGCCGCCCACATCAGCGACAAGGTGCACAAGGGCATTGCCCACTACATCTACGACGACCCCGCGAAGCACGCCGCGATGGCCGACTACGCGCGCCACCACGCGGAACAGGTGGCCCGGCTCGTGAGCACCCTGGAGGCCATCCCGGACGCCGGAGGCGGCTCCGTGATGGACAACACCCTCATCGTCTGGGGCTCCGAGCTCGGCGACGGCTGGCACGGCTACGGCCACTACTGCCCGGTGCTCATCGGGGGGTCGTGGGCCTTCGCCACCGGACGCTACCTCTACTGGCCGCACACGACCCCGATCGAGGTGCGGGTGCCGTCGCAGGTGGTGGCGGGCGGCTCCACCCGCCTGTCCGGCATCCCCCACCAGCGGCTGCTGGTGAGCGTGGCCCGCGCGATGGGCCTCGACGTGGACCACGTGGGCCTGTCGTACGTGCGGGGACAACGGGGCGACTTCGTCGACGTGAGCGGTCCGCTCGGCCGGCTTGCGTAGGAGCCCGCGGCCGCCACCGGCCGCGTGCATCCCCGAGCCGGTCAGGCCGTCCGCGCGAGCTGCCGAGCACGACCGGCGACCCGCGCCGCGAATGCTCTCAGAGCGTCCCCATCCAGCCCGGAACCGGCAAGCTCGCCCGCGGTTCCTTCGGCCCGCTCGACCGCGTGCGCAGCCAGCGCCACGACCCGCCGCCGCACGAACGGCGGCGCCAGCCCGGCGCTCTTCGCGAACCGATCCCAGTCCCCGGGGTGCAGCTCCCGCAGCGTGGCGCGCCCGGCGACCCGCATCGCGAGGTTCGGGGACAAGTCGGGATAGGAGACGGTCGAGAGCAGGTCGTAGAGCGGAGCGAGCTCGGGGCCGCCCTCGCGGTGGAGCAGGCTGTAGTTCTTGGCGTGGGCATCGGCGTTCCCGATGAGCACTTGCACGATCGCCGCGTCGAGCAGCTTGAGCACCTCGACGGCCGGACGCGGGCACGCGCGCCGGACCAGATCGAAGCACTGGCGGAACGCCGGACCGCCGTCGGCGGCGTACTTGCGGCTGGACGGCACCCCGAGCGCCTGGCAGAAGTCCTCCTGGTGCAGGCGCCGCACGGAACCGTCCGCCTCCCGCTGCCGATCGTAGCGGGTGACGAGCAGGCAGTGCCCATCGGCCACGCGGTACGCTTCCACCGGGGCCGCGTCCACGCCGAGGCGGGTGGCGAGGCGCATCGCGAACGCCTCGTTCTCGGTCGTGGCCGGGAACCGGGCGATGGGCGGCTTGAGGATGTGCGTGGTCGGCTGCCCCGGCCCGGGCAGCGCGACCCGCCCGCCGACCAGGACGACGGGGAGCTTCGACTGCGCCCCGGCGAGCGAGAGCCGCAGGCCGCGCGTGCCGGCCAGCATCGGCCGGGTACCGAGCTGCCCGAGAACGCCGGCCAGCTCCTGCTCGTCGAGCGCCGCCGCCGGCTGGCCGCCGGCCGCGGTCGCGACCGGTGCCGGCGGCGGCGCCTCGCCCTCCCGCCGCAGGGTCAGCGCACCTGCCACGTCGCCCCCCAACCGCTCGAGCAGTGCGAACTCGTTGCCCGGCGACACGCCGAAGACCGCCGCGATCGCGTCGCGCTGCGCACCCTCGGGCAGCAGTCCTTCGAAGAAGGGCCGACACGCCCGGGCACGGAACGGCTCTGCGCGCTTCGGCAACGAGAAGGAGAGCGCGGGCGAGGCGGGGTCGGCGAGCCAGTCCGCGTCGTACGCGAACCGCATCTCGCCGTCGCGATCCACGCGCAGGGAGCCGACGAGCGCGTCCTCCCACCAGACCGCGAGCGCGCGCGTCATGCCCGAGGGTCGCCCCCGGCGCCGGACGGCGGTTCGATCCGCAGCGTGCAGCCGAGGGCGGCGAGCACGGCGAGAGCCTTGCCGAGCCGGGCCGTCACCTTCCCGGCCTCCAGCTCCACCACGAACCGTACGCCGACGCCGGCCGCGCCGGCCAACTGGTCCTGCCGGAGACCCTGGGCGCGGCGCGTCTCCCGAACGACTCGTCCGATGTCGCGCGGCGTCACGGCTAGATTTCCCGATCGGGAATATAGGGCGTCCGCAGCGGCTTGGCAACCTCCGCCTTCCCGATCGGGAAATCGAAGCGTGCTCTCCGCCCTGTCGGGGGCCTCGTCAGGACCGATTCCGACCCGTTCCTGCGATAGCCCGAAGGCAGATCGGGGCCTCCAAACGCAAGCACAGCCACGCTGTGCCCTTGCTACGCTGTCGCGCCCCGCGGGACAATGCTCCGTCCGGTGCGCCGCCGGTCTCGGATCGCGACCGGAGTGCTTCCACGGGGATTGAGAGGTCGCCGCGGCGCGCTGGACGTGGCACCCTTCGCGGCCGGCGGCTGCGTCGCTCCGCCCCACTGAGACCATGCACAGCATTCGGCCGCATCGTCCGCATCCGTCCGCGCACCCGGCGCCGCCAGCTGTCGCCCTGGCTGCCCTGGCGCTGATGCTCGGCGCGCCGCCGTCCACCACTGCCGGGCAGCCGCCCGACGCAGCGGACGCGGTGCCTCCGCTCACGACGGCGGCCGGCGAGTGGCCGAGCTACGGCGGAGACGCCGGGAACACGCGCTACTCGCCGCTCGACCAGATCGACGCCTCGAATTTCGAGCGCCTCGAGATCGCCTGGCGCTTCCGGACCGACAACTTCGGCCCCGCGCCGGAGTTCAAGCTCGAAGGCACCCCGGTGATGGCCGGGGGCGTCGTCTACGCCACCGCCGGGACGCGGCGGGCGGTAGTCGCGCTCGACGCCGCGACGGGCGAGCTCCTCTGGATGCACCGCGAGGACGAGGGAGCGCGGGCCGCGGCGTCGCCGCGCCGCCTGTCCGGGCGCGGGCTGGCGTACTGGGCCAACGGCGAAGAGGCGCGGATTCTCTACGTGACGATCGGCTTCCGCCTCGTGGCGCTCGACGCCCGCACCGGCGCGCGCGTCGCCGACTTCGGGACGGCCGGGGCGGTGGACCTCAAGGCGACGGCCGTCGTCGGCGACGGGCGGCCCATCGACCTCGCGACGGGCCCCATCGGGACCAACGCCGCCCCGACCGTGGCGGGCGACGTGGTGATCGTCGGCGGCACCTTCGCCGACGGAGCCGCACCGCGGACGCACAACAACGTGAAGGGTCTTGTCCAGGCCTTCGACGTCCGCACCGGCGAGCGGCTGTGGACGTTCCGCACCGTGCCCCGCCCCGGCGAGTTCGGCGCCGACACCTGGCTCGCCGACTCCTGGGGCAGCAACGGCAACAACGGCGTCTGGACGCAGATCTCGGCCGACCCCGAGCTGGGCATCGCCTACCTCCCCGTCGAGACGCCCACCGGCGACTACTACGGCGGGCACCGCCCCGGCGACAACCTGTTCGCCGAGAGCCTCGTCGCCGTCGATCTCGCGACCGGCGAGCGCCGCTGGCACTTCCAGCTCGTGCACCATCCGCTGTGGGGCTTCGACATGGCGAGCCCGCCGATCCTGGCCGACATCACGGTCGACGGCCGGGCGATCAAGGCGGTGGCGCAACCGGGGAAGCAGGCGTTCCTCTACGTCTTCGACCGCGTGACGGGCGAGCCGGTCTGGCCCATCGAGGAGCGGCCCGTGCCGCAGGGCGACGTGCCGGGCGAGTGGTACTCCCCGACCCAGCCGTTCCCCACCCGTCCGCCGGCCTACGACCGGCAGGGCGCCGCGGTCGACGACCTCATCGACTTCACGCCGGAGCTCCGAGCGGAGGCCGTCGAGCTGGTCTCGCGCTACCGCATGGGGCCGATCTTCACGCCGCCCGTCGTCAGCCGGCCGGAGGGTCCGATCGCCACGCTCGGGCTCGGGGCCGGGAGCGGCGGCACGAACTGGCCCGGCGGCGGCTACGACCCCGAGACGAACGTCCTCTACGTGCCCTCGCGGACCGCGTTCTACTCCTGGGAGCTGATTCCGAGCCCCGGCCCCGACGTCTCCGACATGCGCTACGTGAAGGGGACGGAGCGGCGCGGCGTGGGGCACGGCGGCTTGCGCGATCTCAATGTCCGCGGCCTGCCGCTCGTCAAGCCTCCCTACGGACGCCTTTCGGCCATCGACCTCGACCGGGGCGACCTCCTGTGGCAGGTCCCGCACGGCGCCACCCCGGAGCGCGTGGCGCGCCACCCGGCCCTCGCCGGCCTGGACATCCCGCGCACGGGCCAGCCGTGCACGCACCTCGTCGGCCCGCTGGTCACGGCCACGCTGGTGGTTCTCGGGGAATGCGACTTCCGGCCCACGCCCGCCGGGCGCGGCGCCATGCTGCGCGCCTACGACAAGGCGACGGGCGACGCGGTGGGCGCCGTCTTCCTGCCCGCGCCGCAGTCCGGCTCGCCGATGACGTACCTCGCCGGCGGCCGCCAGCACATCGTCCTCGCCATCGGCGGACGCGGCCACTCCGGCGAGTACGTCGCGCTGCGGCTGCCGTCGTGAAGCGATCAGTTCATGAGACGAAGCATCGCGAACAGGGCGGCAGTCTGAAGCCCGGCGACAGCCAGTACGATACCGACCACCCACTTGACCAGCCGCGCTTCGAGCGTGGCAAGGTCAGCCTTGGTTGCCACGACGGTGGCGCGGTTCCGCTCGTCCGGCTACGCATCGAATTGCTTCGGATCGGCGGGGCGGTCGGCGACGTTCCCCCGCCGGAGGACGATATGCGCGCGCTCGATTTCCCGGTGGAACTCCTGCGGCAGCCACGCCCAGTCGTGCGCCTCGACCAGGAAGGGAATGGTCGACTCCCGGAGCGCCTCCTCGAAGTCCCCGAGGGCGCCGATGGGGATGCGCTCGAGACCCGGACCGCGCAGCACGAGGTCGAGGTCGCTGCCGTCGTGGCTCTGTCCGTTCACGCGGCTGCCGTAGGCCCAGACCTCCACGTCGGGAAGGTGCTTGCGCAGCAGGCTCTCGATTGCGGCACGGTGCTTCGGCGACAGGTGCAGCCTGTTGCCGTCACCCGGGCGCCGCGCCACGCGGGCGGGGGAATCAGGCATCGTCGTCGGGCGCCTCGATCGCGTCGGCGAGCGCCTTGGCATCGACGATGAACTGCGGCAGCAGCTTCAAGGTGGCGTCGGCGAAGCCGGCGCCGTAGTCGTGCGCGGTGTCGTTGCGGTTGTCGCGGTACTCCAGCCAGCGCTCGCCGGCGTCGGCAGACATCAGGCCGTGTTTGACCGCATGGCGGAACACGTCCTTGAAGACGAGGCGGTCGACCTGCCGGTTGCTGGCGAACCAGGCGCGGAGCCTCTTGCGCAGCAGCTTGCCGCCCTGCTCGAGCACCAGCTCGAACTCCTTGACGCACGCCGCACGGTAGATGTCGTAGAGCACTTCATCGGCGGCGCGATCCTGCAGGCCTTCGTACGCCGACTCGAGGATCCGAATGCAGCGCCGCAGGTTGCCGGTCTGAAGCGTCATGGCGCGACGACAGGATACCGCGCTCGCGCGCGGAGCACGTGAAGGCCGCCGAAGTGCCGTGCTGACCTCAGGGCAGGTCCGCCGTTGCGCAGACCGTGAACACGCGGCCGCCTCGGCGCACGCGGTAGGGAACACCGGCGACGGGCGTGGCGAGGAGGTTCTCGCCCTCCGGATACCGGCTCCGGAACGCCTCGACGGGGACCGGGTCCAGCGCGTCGGGGTTGACCTTGCACTCGATCAGGTCCAGCCGGTCGCGCTCGCGGCGGATGACGAAGTCGACCTCGCGCTGCGCCTTGTCCCGCCAGTAGAAGATGCGCTCGTCGGGGTGACGGGCCCTGAGCGCGTCCAGGACGAGGTGCTCCCACAGCAGGCCGCGGTCGTCGTCGCGGATCGTGTCCCAGCCCTTCTCGAAGGTGACGAAGCCGGTGTCGAACGCGTAGCACTTGGGACGGCTGACGATCTCTCCCGTGCCGCCGCCGTGGAACGGCGGGAGGAGGTGCACGGCGCGAGCAACCTCCAGCGCTTCGAGGTACGACTTGACGGTCGGGCGGCTCAGCTCGCCGAGGCGCGCCAGGCGGGAGTAGTCGACCTGCCCGCCGCTCCAGCGCAGCAGGAGCCGGAACAGCGACAGGAAGCCCTGGCGGTTGCGGATGCCGAACAGCTCCAGGATGTCCCGCGCGTAGAAGCTGTCGATCCACTCGCTGAAGAACGCGGGGTCCTTCCGAGCCGCGAGCAGCGGCTCCGGCAGGCCGCCGTGCAGGAGTCGGCGGTCGAAGTCCGGCACGCCGAACGGATCGGCGCACTCCTCCCACAGCACCGGGAAGAGCTGGAGCGCTGCCTTGCGTCCGGCTAGCGTGTCGCGGAACTTGCCGGTCGCGGCGAGAGTCGACGAGCCCGTGGCGAGCACGCGGAGCCGCGGGAAGACGTCGGCGGCGATCTTCAGCAGGCGACTGGGATCGCGGAGGCGCTGCACCTCGTCCAGCACGAGGGTCGATCCCGACGCCTGCCCGGCGAGGAACAGCTCCGGGTCGTCCGCGGCCCGGGCGGCCGAGGGCAGGTCGCAGTTCACGTACACCGCGTCCGGCAGCATGCGGGCGAGGGTGGTCTTGCCGACGCGGCGGACGCCCGAGAGCCAGACGACAGATCGGCGGGACCAAGCCTCCTGCACGCGGCTCGACCAGATCGGGCGCTAGATCACAAGCGCATCTTACATTTGGTCTGACTGTACGTCAGACAGGCTTCCGCTCAGGCGGGCGATCGGGAACTCCGTATCCCCGACGCCGCGCCGCGCATCCGCCCGGGCAGGCCTCCCGACCGCCGCGGTCATAGCGGTGTTAACCCCGAGCGTCCCGCGCCGCTACGCTTGGAACACTGCCCTCTCCGCGATGCGGGCGCCCGCAAGCCCCGATGCGCCCGCCGCAACTTCGTCGAGCGCCGGTTGCGCCACGTGGAGTTTCCCAGCACAATACGTCTCCCCTGCAGCCTGACGAGGCCTGCCGGTCCCGGTTCGGGCGCCCCCGGGCGTCCGGGCGCCTGCGAGTCCAGGGAAACAGCAGCGTCGCGACGGAGGACGGGTTTCGGGCATGGATTCGCGGTCGACAGCACCGGCGCCGGTCGTCTCCGGCAAGTTCCTCACGGTCGGCGGCCGGCACTTCCCGATCAAGGGCGTCTCGTACGGGACGTTCGCCCCGGACGAGAGCGGCGGCCAGTTTCCCGCAGCCGAGGTCGTCGCCCGTGACTTCGCGCGGATGCGCGAGGCGGGCATCAACACGGTCCGCACCTACACGGCGCCGCCGGGGGCTGTGCTCGACGAAGCGGCGCGGCACGGCCTGCGGGTGATCGCCGGGGCGCCGTGGCCGCAGCACGTCGCCTTCCTCGACGACCGGCGCCTGACGGCCAAGATTCGTAGCGGGGTGGCCGAGGAGGTGCGCCGGGTGGCGGCCCATCCTGCGGTGCTCCTGTGCGCCGTCGGCAACGAGATTCCGGCCGGCGTGGTGCGGTGGCACGGCCTCCGGCGCGTCGAGGCCTTCCTCCGCGGGCTCTACGAAGACGCGAAGGCAGCCGCCCCGGACGCCCTGGTCACCTACGTCAACTACCCCCCCACCCACTTCCTGGACCTGCCGTGGTTCGACGTCTGCGCCTTCAACGTCTACCTGCACGAGGAGGCGGAGCTGCGGGCCTACATCGCCCAGCTCCACCACCTGGCGGGGTGCCGGCCGCTGCTGCTCACCGAGGCGGGAGCGGATGCCATCCGGGAGGGCGCGGAGGGCCAGGCGGCCCTGACCGCCATGCAGATTCGCGCCGCGTTCGCGGGCGGCGCGTGCGGGGCGGTCGCCTTCACCTGGACGGACGAGTGGTGGCGCGGCGGGCGCCCGGTGGACGACTGGGCCTTCGGGCTCGTCGACGTCGACCGCCGGCCGAAGCCGGCCCTGGAGGCAACCGCCCGCGCGTTCGCCGCCGCGCCGTTTCCGGCCGCGGACCGGAAGCGCTGGCCGCTGGTCTCCGTGCTCGTCTGCGCCTACAACGCGGCCGAGACCCTGACGGACTGCCTCGAATCGCTCGAGGCGCTCGACTACCCGAACTACGAGATCATCGTCGTCAACGACGGATCGACCGACGACACGCCGGCCATCGCCCGCCGCCACCGGCGGGTGCGGGTGATCGACACCCCGTCCGGGGGCCTCTCCGTCGCCCGCAACGTGGCGCTGGCCCACGCGGCGGGCGAGATCGTCGCCTATACGGACGCGGACGTGCGGGCCCACCCGCAGTGGCTCACCTACCTGGTGCGGCCGTTCCTGGAGCGTGACGTCGCCGGGGCCGGCGGCCCCAACGTCGTGCCGCCTGACGATCCGTGGCTCGCGCAGTGCGTGGCCCGCGCCCCCGGCGCCCCGACGCACGTCATGCTCGACGACGTCATCGCCGAGCACGTGCCCGGCTGCAACATGGCCTTCCGGCGGCAGGCGCTGCTCGAGCTCGGCGGCTTCAACCCGATCTTCGGGTGCGCGGCCGACGACGTCGACGTCTGCTGGCGCTTCCAGGCCGTGGGCGCCGAGATCGGGTTCGCCCCGGCGGCGCTCGTCTGGCACCACCACCGATCGTCGGTGCGGGCCTACTGGAAGCAGCAGTTCAACTACGGGAAGAGCGAGGCGTGGCTGACGCGGCGGCACCCGGAGAAGTTCGTCGACGGCCGGGCGCGCTGGAGCGGCCGGATTTACAGCCCCCTGCCCTGGGTGCTGCCGATCGGCGAACGTCGCATCAACGCCGGCGTCTGGGGCGTGGCCCCGTTCCCGTCGGTCTATCACGCCGGCGGCGCGGGGCTCGCGTTCCTGCCGCACCAGGCGCGGTGGCAGGTGCTTTCGGCGCTACTCGTCGGGGTCGGCTGCGCCGGCGTCGCGGCCGGGTTCCCCCGGCAGGGGACGGCCGTCGCGCTGCTCGGTGCGCTGGCGATGCTCACCACGGTGACGCGCTGCGTTCAACGTGCGCGCCGCGTCGACATCGACGATCTGTCCAGGATCAGGAAGCTGCCGCGGAGTGCGAGCCGCGCCGTCTACCGGGGGACGATCGCGGCGCTGCACGTCCTGCAGCCGCTCGCGCGCGGGCTGGGGCGCCTGCGCGGCTTCCTGTCTCCGCCCGGCGAGCGGCGCCGCCCGGCCGTCCCGGCCGGGTCCGACCCGGTCCTGGCGGAACGCGACCTCGCGGGGCGCGACCCCGCGGCCCGCGACCTCCGGGTCCGCGACCTCGGGCGCGCGCTACGGCTCGTGCGGCGCCGATCGGTCGAGGACCGCTTCTGGAGCGAGCGCTGGACCGCGCGGCCGGACCTGCTCGGACGCATCGTGCGCGGCCTCCGGGGTGCGCCGGTCGGGTTCGGCGTGGAGACCGACGACGGCTGGCAGGGCTACGACTTCCGGATCCACGCGGCGCGGTGGGGCCGCCTCGATCTGCTGACCGTCATCGAGGAGCACGCGGAGGGGCGCTGCCTGCTCCGGACCCGGATGCGACTCCGCGTCAGCCCGTTCGCCCTGACCCTCGCGGCAGCGCTGGCCGCGGCGAGCGGCGTGACGGCCGCCCTCGGTCTGGGGACGGCGGCCGTGGTGTCCGGCGGCCTGGCGGCAGGCACGGTAGGCGCCGCCCTGCGGCGGCTCGCCCGCGTCGTGCCCGCGGTACGGCTCGCAGTTGCCCGCGCCGTGCGCGGCTGCGGGTTCGAGCCGCTCGACGCACCGGAACTCGCCGAGAGCGGCGCCGCCGCTCCGACCGCCGAACCCGGCGGCGAACTCGAAGGGGCGGGGTGACGCCGAATCGGCCTCAGAAGGCGTCCGCGGGCGCGTCCCGCAGGAAGTGCTCGCGCGGGTGGTGGATGCGGTCGTAGCTGTCGGCGGCCACCACGTAGTACCAGTTCGCGAAGCGCGCCGCGAGCCGCTCCACCTTCTCGCGTCCCTCCCCGACCCGCCGCTGCCAGGACTCATGGGCGTCGGTGTCGGATTCATCCGGCTCCGGGAGCGCCGCCTCGTCGAACTCGGCCGTGATGAACACGTAGCGGTTCTCGCCGGGGCCGCTCTCGGCGTCGTCGCTCGTGTCGTCGCCGACGGCGATGGCCTCGCCGCGGCCGTACACGATCTCGCCGAAACGGAGCGTGTAGAGCACGCCCTCCGTGGTCCGGACCAGCAGCTCCCCTTCGTTCGAGAGCAGGCCGCCTTCCTGCGTCGGGTAGAAGCCCTTGTTGATCAGGTCGCGGACGTCGCGCTGGCTGATGCGCCCGGCCATCGCCGCGTCGCGGAGGTTGCCGCTGACGCCGGCCGGCTTCGGGCGCACCCCCGCGATCTCCATGCCGATGATCGCGCCGACGAGGCGGTTCACCTCGACGAAGTTGACCTCCTGCCCCTCCGGCACGTCGCTGCCGTTCCAGACGTTGTCCTCGACCTTGTCGAGCGTGAACTCGCGGGGCAGGGTGGCGCGGCGGGTCTGCTCGTCCACCTCGTACTCGTTGAGCACGATGTGCACCACCTGGTCGCGCTCCACCTCGAGCAGGTTCTGCTCGATCCAGTCCTCGAAGGCGGTGCTGATGTCGGCCTCGAAGCGCGCCGCGTAGACCCGCTTCTGCTCCGGCACGCGCACGAAGCGCAGCCCCTGGCGCCCCTCGACGGCGTTGCCGACGATGAGGTCGGCCAGCCCCTCGCCGTTCGTGTCCCGGACGGTGACGCGAGTTCCGCGGCCCACCAGGCCGGGGGCGGTCAGATCGGTCGGGTCGATGACGCCGAGGGCCTCGTGGTCCGCCACGTTGTCGGACCGGAAGTCCTCCTTGACCACGCTGATGATGTCGGCCGCGATGTTCGCCAGGCGCTCCCGGCCGTCCGCGGGGTAGTCGTTGTGGGACGGAATCGTCCACAGCCCGTCCTGGTTCGTCACCTGGAACGGGATGGCGGCCGCGGTGTCCTCGTCGAACTCCACGACCTCGAGCGTGGCCGCGGCCTCCGGATCGGTGAACTCCGGGAAGAAGGGCTCGCCGATGTCGAAGAAGGCGTCGGGCACGGCCCGACCGGGTGCGCTCACGAGGGCCACGACGGCCAGCACGACCGCCGCGCCCCCCAGGGCCAGCGTGATTCTGAGCTCGTTCATCGTCACTCCCTCAAGCGGCGCGCCGCGGCGGCGCCTTCGCGCTCGCGCCGCTGGCGCCGCACGAAGACCCACGCCCCGAGGACCATCACGGGCACGGGCGGCAGCAGGATGGCGAAGGTCTTGATGGACGTCTGGATCTGCCGGATCTGCGCTTCCATCTCCTCGCGGCCGGCCTGGATCTTCACGTCCTTGTCGGTTTCGATGTTGGTCGAGAGCACCTCGAGACGCCGGTTCTCGACCTCCTCGAGGTTGCGGACCATGATCTGCTTCGTCTGCGCGTCGATGTCGGTCCGGCCCTGCAGCTCGGCCACGCGGTCGTTCAGCCGCGCCTGCGCATCGGTCAGCGCCTGCTCGGCCTCCTCCTCGGCGGCCTGCTCGTCGGCCGTCCGCTGCGCAATGAACTCGGCCGTGCGCGCCTCGACCCGCTCCAGCGTCCGGTGGCGCGCGCGGCGGCTGCGGAGGTCGATGAACGAGTCGTCCTCGAGCAGCGTGTCCATCGCGTTCAGGAAGAACGTGATGTTGTCGAAGGTGAGCCCGCCCGGCGCCTGCTGGCGGATGGCGAAGAACTGCTCGCTGACGAAGTCGAGGTCGGCGACGACGATGACGTCGACGGGCCCCGCCGGCTCGGGCGCGTCCTCCTCCTCGGGCGAGTCTGCCTCCTCCGGCGAGTCCAACTCGGCCACGGCTTCCGTAGCGGCAGCTTCCACCTCGGCTACCGCTCCCGTCCCGGCAACGGCTTCGACAGCGGCTTCGGCTTCGCCGTCCGCCGGCGCGCCTTCGGCGGCCTCAATTGCGGTTGCCTCCGGTTCGGCGGCCTCGGGGCTGGCCTGCGTCTCGCCCGACCCGGCCGCGGCGGCTTCGCTCTCGGCCTGCGCCTCGCCGCCCGCTGCACTCTCCGGCTCCGCGGCGCCTGCCTGACCCGGCTCGCCCTCGGGCTCCGCGGCGGCTGCGGGCGCGCGCGCGACCTCGGGCTCCGTCGTGGCGGCGGGCGCGGGCTCGGCCGTCTGCGGCTGGCCGGCGGGCTCCGCGCCGGCTCCCGGTGACGCCGACTCGGGCTCCCCTTCTCCGGCGCCGGCCGCTGTCCCGCTCCCGGCCGCCTCGTTCACGGCCGCGGGCGGCTCAGAGGCCTCGGAGGTGTCCCCGGGGCCCGGCCGCGCGGACTCCTCGCCCTCATCCGGAGCGGCCGCTTCCTCGCCTGCGGCGACCGTCTCGTCGACCGCAGCGTCGGCGCCTTCCGCCTGTCCCGACGCGGCCTCCTCCGCTGCGGCTTCTTCGGACTCGGCCTCCCCCGCTACAGCTTCCTCGGACCCGGCTTCGTCGGCCTCGACCGCCGCAGCCGCACCGTCCGGATCCGCGGCCTCCTCTTCCTCGCCGGCCTCGGCCCCGGCGTCCTCCCGCTCCTCACCGGCGTCCGCCGGCGCGCCGCCCGCGAAGCGGACGCGCGCCGCGATCACGTGGTCGTCGGCGTCCGGCTGCCGCGGGGGGTTGGGGTTGACCTGCGGGCCGAAGAACGTGCTGCGCACCAGCGAGAAATAGCCGTTGCTGCCCGACGCCATGCCCGACCGGAGCAGCGGCTCGAACTCGTACCGGGCGTCCTCGACCGCGTCGAGGGAGCCGGCGAAGAGGAAGACCAGCTCCTGGAGCTGCGCCGTCATCGGCGACCCGGCGCTGAAGGTGTCCGGGTTCTCGTTGCCGGGGCCGAGGAAGACGACATCCTCGGGCATGTGCGCCAGCTCGGGATGCGGGTTGTAGCTGTCCCAGAGCACGCGCGTCGGCTCCCACGCCACCCCGAGATCCATCAGCCACTGCCGGACGTTGCCGCGCGGCCCCGGCCGGGGCTGGCCGGGCGGATAGGTGAAGGGATTGCCGTCGCCGACCCACTCCGTCGGCGACAGCGTCGGGTTCACCGCCGGCAGCGGGTCGACCAGGATCAGCGCCGGCTTGCCCGAGCGGATGTAGTCGGCGACGAAGCCCTGCTCGTCGGTCTGGAGCGACGACGGGAGCGGCACCAGCAGCGCGTCGACGTCCTGCGTGATCGGCTGCTCGGGGCTGATCTCGACGACGTCGTACTGCTTGCGGAGCTCCGTGACCACCGACCACTGCGGCGTGAACTGACTCTGCTGGAAGTTCATGCCGCCGAACAGGTTGGCCATCGTGGCGACGACGCCGACCCGCTTGCGGGCGGTGCGGGCCACGACGCGGATGCTGCGCATGATCTCGTACTCGGCCGGCAGCCCCACGTCGAAGAAGCCGATGACCTGCTCCTCGGCCCCGCAGGTGAACGCGACGCCGAGGAACACCTCCTCGACCTCCGAGCGGGCCGTCGAGACGTTGCGGATCGGCCGCGGCAGGATGCCGAACGTCTCGCGGGCCTCGCGCGCCGCGTCCGTGAACGGCTGGGTGTCCTGGATCAGCACCTCCACCCGCGACCCGCCGAGGGCGTCGATCTCCTCCAGGAGGCTGACCAGGTTCGAGCGCGTCTGCACGAACGGCTCGGGCACCTCCGGGCTGATGAACGCCTGGATGAACACCGGCCGGTCCTCCGGCAGCTCGGCGAGCAGCTCCCGCGTCTCGCCGCTCAGCGAATGGAGCTGCTCGGCCGTGACGTCGACGCGGACGCTCAGGCGCGACGCGATCACGCCGAGGCTGACGAGCGCCACCCCGATCGCTACCGCGCGCACCAGGTGGTGCGCCCACATCGGATAGCCGTCGGCCCGCGCCGGCCAGTGGCGGCGGCTCAGGACGAGGACGTTGAGATAGAGGAAGAAGGCGCCGACCGCCGCGAAGTAGACCAGCGAGCTGAGGCTGATGATGCCCTTCGCGAAGTCGTCGAAGTGGATGTAGACGCTGAGCGCCTCGAGCGGGCGCTCCAGCCCCGGCAGCAGGGCGCCGACCGCCGCTCCGGTGACGATGAGCGCCGCGCAGAACAGGGCCCCCACGATGAAGGCGATCGTCGCGTTGCGGGTCAGCAGCGAGGCGAGCATGCCGACGGCGATGAGGGCCGCCCCGACGAACCAGTAGCCCAGGTAGTTGCTGAGCATCAGCCCGAGGTCCGGGCTGCCCAGGTAGAAGAGCACCGCGACGTAGCTCAGCGACAGCGCGACCGAGGCGCTGTAGACGCCGAGCACGGCCAGGTACTTGCCGAGCACGATCTCGACGTCGGTGGCCGGCAGCGTGAGCAGCAGCTCGTCCGTCCCCTGCTTCTTCTCCTCCGACCAGACCCCCATCGTCAGTGCGGGGACGAAGAAGAGCAGCAGGTACGGCAGCCAGAGGTTGAGCTGATCGAGGTTGGCCAGGTTGCGCAGGAAGAAGCGGTCCTGCCAGAACGCTGCCGCCGCGCTCAGGAAGATGAACAGGGTGATGAAGACGTAGCCGCTCGGGCTGCTGAAGTACATGCGCAGATCGCGGCGGGCGAGCGCCCCGACCATCGCCGTGTTGACCTGTCCTGGCATCGGCCTTCTTCTCTGGTCCTGATCGTCTCCGGGTTGGGCCGGCGAACAGCTATGTCGCCGGCCGTGATCCTCGATCGAGCAGCGTCAGCCGGCTCCCGGAGGCGCAGCCTCCGGACCGCCGGAACGGGCCGCCTCCTCGCCGGCGCCGGGAACCGCCGCCTCCGCGGCGTCGGCAGCCGAGGCCTCCGTCCCCCCGTCGGACGGAGCGGCGGCAGGAACCGCGGACGGACCGGCCTCCGCCCCGGCGTCGGGAGGCTCGGCCGGCCCGGCGTCGGGCACCGGCGGCAGCCCTTCCTCGCCGGCGGTCAGCCGGTAGAAGGGCCGCTCGAGCGAGCCGTCCTCCTTGAGGTCCTCGACGGTGCCGTCGAACACGAGCCGGCCGCTGTTGACCAGCAGCACGCGGTCGGCGACCGCCTCGGCCTCGTGCAGGATGTGCGTCGAGATGAGGAGCGTCTTCGTGCGGCCGAGGCCCTGGATGTTCTCGCGGAACTGCCGGATCTGATTCGGGTCGAGGCCCGCCGTCGGCTCGTCCATGATCAGCACCGCCGGGTCGTGCAGCAGTGCCTGCGCGAGGCCGACGCGCTGCCGGTATCCCTTCGAGAGCTTGCCGGTCGGTTTCTCGAGGACCAGCGCGAGCCCGCAGAGCTCGATGACCTCGTCGATGCGCTGCCGCAGGTGCGGCCGCGGCATCTGGCGCGCCTCCCCCATGAAGCTCAGCAGATCGAGCGGCGTCATGTCGGGGTACAGAGGCCCGTTCTCCGGGAGGTAGCCGAGGTGGCGGGCCGCGTCGATGCGCGCCCGGCGCACGTCGAAGCCGGCGATGGCCGCAGAGCCCGCGCTCGGGGCCAGGTAGCCGGTCATCATGCGCATCATCGTCGTCTTCCCGGCTCCGTTGGGTCCGAGGAAGGCGACGATCTGCCCCTGCGGAACGGAGAACGAGATGTCCTGAACGGCGACGAACGGCCCGAAGTACTTCGTCAGGCCGACGGCTTCGATCATCGATGGCGCGGTTGCCGGATCCATACCCCCCTCATCAGACGCTCCGGGCGGCCCCTGCGTCGC
>JAPOVI010000019.1:32986-34007 GCA_026708265.1 Acidobacteriota bacterium | reverse complement strand
TCCAGATCACCCACCACGACGTCTGGGACTGGGACCTGCCGGCGGGGCCGGTGCTGGCCGACATCACCGTGGACGGGCGTGACATAAAGGCCGTCGCGCTGCCGACCAAGCACCGGCCCCGCCGGCAGGTCCCAGTCCCAGACGTCGTGGTGGGTGATCTGGAAGTGCCAGCGACGCTCACCCGTCTCGAGGTCGAGCGCGACGAGGCTGTCCGAGAAGAGGTTGTCTCCCAGCCGGTGCCCGCCGTAGTAGTCGTTGGTCGGCATCTCGACCGGGAGGTAGACCAGCCCGAGCTCCGGGTCGATGGTCATCTGGGCCCACACGCCGGCGTTCCCGGTGTAGCGCCAGGAATCGCCCTCCCAGGTGTCGTTGCCGAACTCGTCGCCCTGCGGGATGGTGTGGAAGATCCACTTCCGGTCGCCGCTCCGGACGTCGAAGCCGCGGATGTAGCCCTTGACGTTGCGCATCGAGCGGGGCGCGCCGCCCGGCAGGTGGGCGGCCCCGATGACGATGGTGTCGCCGACCGCGACCGGCGCCGAGTGGAGCCCGATCTCGCCGGTGACGAGGTCGATCTCCTGGTCCAGGTTCTGCTTCAGGTCGACGATGCCGTCGGTGCCGAAGTCGGTCAGCCGGTGGCCGGTGGCCGCGTGCAGGCCGATCAGGTGGTAGCCGGGGGTGACGTAGAAGATCCGTCCGTCGCCGCCGTCGTCGAGGTAGGTCAGCCCGCGTCCGGAGAGCCGGCGCGGCGCCGCCGCCCCGCGTTCGCCCTCGTCGTAGCGGTGGAACCACAGGATCTCGCCGGTCGCCGCGTCGAGGGCCACCGCCGCCCGCCGGGTGCCGGCCGTCGTGTAGAGGACGCCGCCGACCATCAGCGGGGTCGACTGCAGGAAGAACTCCGGCGTCGGTCCGAAGTTGTCCGTGCGGAACGTCCACGCCACCTCGAGGTCGCCGAAGTTCTCGCCGTCGATCTGGTCGAGCGGGGAGTAGCGCGTGTGGCCGAGCTACGGGGGCGACCTCGCCC
>JAPOVI010000019.1:0-32976 GCA_026708265.1 Acidobacteriota bacterium | reverse complement strand
GCCCCCGCACCCGCGGGGGCCCGAAGGTCCCGGCGGCCGTCTGGCCGAGCGGGGAGTACCGCGTATGGGCCAGGTCGCCGCCGTAGCTCGGCCACTCGCCGTTCCGGGTGCCTTCCTCCTGCGCCACGAGCGGGGCCGGCGCGGCGGCGAGCAGGACGACGAGGAAGAGCGCGGCAGTCCCCGCGGTGCGGGAGCGGACGTGTTGCATCGGGAAGCCTCCGTGTCGCGGCAACTGCAGAGCATACCGCGCCCCGGAGGGTGCGGGCCAGACCGCGGGCGCCGGCCGGGTGCGGGCCGGACCGGGGGCGCCGGCCGGGTGCGGACTCATGCCGGGAGCCCGCGCCGCGTTGCGGACTCCTGTAGGCTTGGTCGGGGCGCCCGCGCCGCGACGCGGCGGCGGAGCCGTCGAGCGGGGACGGCGGGCGAGGAACGCGGGCGGCGCAGGACGGCCCCGGGAGCTTGCGCCGCGGAACGCCGGCGGAGTGCGTGCCGCGGGACGGGTTGGGCGACGCTCGGGGCCGGAAACCGGGAGGAACTCTCATGCTGAAGCCGAAGCTCGTGCGGAACGTCGCCGTCGGTTTCCTGCTCGCGGCGCTGGTGGCCGTGCCGGCCGCCCAGGCGCGGGAGCTCCAGACGGTGGAGTTCTTCAGCCCCGCCGTCGATCGGACGATGAAGTACAACATCCTGCTGCCGGACGACTACGAGACGTCGACCGCGCGCTACCCCGTGCTCTACCTGCTGCATGGGCTGACCCAGAACTACACCGCGTGGGGGCTCGCGAACGGGGCGCCGTTCTATTCCGGCCTCTACGGCGACCTCATCGTCGTCATGCCGGACGTCGGCAACTCGTGGTACGTCAACTGGGCGGAGAACGAGGACGGGCAGTCGAACAACTGGGAGGATCATGTCGTCCGGGACGTGGTGAGCCACGTCGACTGGAACTTCCGGACCGTCGCGCGCCGCGAGGGACGGGCGATGACGGGGCTCTCGATGGGCGGCTTCGGAGCCATAACGATGGGGCTGCGCAACCCCGGGATGTTCATCTCCATCGGGAGCACGAGCGGCGCGCTCGAGTTCGGCCGGCAGGCCGCGGCGCGGATGCGGGGGGAGATGGCGCCGCGCGCGCCGCGCGAGCTCACCCCCGAGCAGGAGGCGCGCCGCCGGCAGCCCAACCCGCTGATCGGGATCGACGGCTTCTCGAGCCAGGTCGAGCGCACGCCGCAAGGCGCCATGTTCACGACCCCGGAGGAGGCCGACGCCTACGACCCGTTCAAGCTGATCGCGCAGATCCCGAAGGGGGACCTGCCGCACATCTACCTGGACTGCGGAACCGAGGACCGCTTGATCGCGGGAGCCCGGGAGCTGGCCGGCTACCTCGCCGAGCAGGACATTCCCTTCAACTACATGCAGATGCCCGGCGCCCACAACGCGGCGTACTGGATCGAGGCGATCGGCCACATCATGTCGGTGCAGTACGAGGTCATGCAGCGGGCGCTCGGCCAGCGTCCGTTCGGCCGGGGCCGCGCAACGAACTGACGATCGGGGCCGGTCGGCGGCTGCCGTCGGCCGGCTCTCCCGGTCACCGGTGCGCCGGGTCGGTGCGCCGTCGGGCAGGCGACGGGGACGTCGGCTACCGGCCGGCTCTCCCGGTCACCGGCGCCGCCTCCGAGGCGGGCGCCGCGGCCGGCTCCGGCTCGGCTTCTGCGCCCGCCCCGGTGGCCCTTGCGGCGGCGGGGGCCGGTGCCGCAACGGGGGCCGACCCCGCTGCGGCAGTCCGTTCCGCAGCCGCCCCGGCGGCCGCGACCGCCCGCACGCCGACTCCGTGCTCGAAGACGAGTCGGCTCCCGTGGCGCACGGTCTGGACGAGCGCGGCGAGGCCGACGGCTGCGATCACGAGCGAGGCGGCGACCAGCCAGCGGCCCGGCCGCAGCGCGTAGGACATCGCGAGCCGCACCGAGGCGAAGAAGGCGAACAGCCACGTCGCGCGGAACGCCCAGTCCGCGTGGGTGGCGGCCAGCTCGGCGCCCGCGGGGGTGAGCGCCGCCGTCCTCCCCGCTTCCACCCCGCTGAAGTAGGCGGCGACCGCGGTCGCCGCCCCCGCGACGTACAGCCAGGTCGCCGCGTTGCGGACCGGCTCGCGTCCTCGCAGCAGCAGGTCGGCCAGGTCGACGGCTCCCGCCGCGGCGAGCAGCGCGATCGGGAAGTGCACGATCAGCGGATGCAGGTTCGGCGCCCAGGCGGGAACGAGCCACATCGCGGCGCCATGCTACCTCGGGAGCCCGGCCGGGCGGTGTCCGAGCGTCGAGCCCCGGGCGCGGCCTCGCCTCCATCCGCAGGGTCGATCGCAACCGCCGGGGAGCCGCGGCGGGGGCCCGGGCGACCGCGCCGTTCGCGCCTGGCGGGAGGATCGAACGGTCGCCAGCTAGAATGTACGCGGTTGCGTAGGGACTCTGTGTCGCCGGCGCGGACCGGCGGGGAGGTTGACGATGCGCACCGTCGTTCTCGTCCTGACCCTCGTCGCGCTCCCCTTCGCCGCGCCGTTCTCCTCGATCGCCCAGGAGCCCCGGGAGGGGCAGGACGCGGAGGAGTCGGCCGAGGGCGAGGACCCGCCCCAATTCACCGAGGAGATCTCGGTCACCGTCACCGCCCGCAAGCGCGAGGAGGACCTGCAGTCGGTCCCCTTCTCGGTGGTCGCGCCCACGCAGCAGGCGCTCCGTAACCGGGGCGCGCGGAGCATCGAGGACGTCTCGGCCAACGTGGCCGGCTTCTCCGTGCAGAACCTGGGCCCGGGCCAGAGCCAGATCGCGATGCGCGGGGTGTCCGCGGGCCAGATCGTGCGCGACCAGCCGGGCGTCAAGGAGCAGGTAGGGGTCTACCTCGACGAGTCGGTCATCTCGCTCTCGTTGTTCACGCCGGACATCGACCTGTTCGACATGTCGCGCATCGAGGTGCTGCGCGGCCCGCAGGGGACGCTGTTCGGGTCCGGCTCGCTCTCCGGCACCGTCCGCTACATCACGAACCAGCCCGAGCTCGGCGTTAGCGAGGGCGCCGCCGAGCTCGGCTTCGGCTCGCTCGACGGCGGCGGCCTCGGTCACGACGCCAAGTTCGCCCTGAACGTCCCCCTCGGTCCGGCGGCAGCGGCCCGCGTTACCGCCTGGAACACCGGGATCGGCGGCTTCATGGACGCCGTGCAGCCCGACCTGAGCATCAACGAGGACGTCAACGGCGGCCGGCGCACGGGCGCACGGGTCGCCCTGCGCCTGCAGCCGAACGACCGCTTCGCGATCACCCCGCGCGTCATCTACCAGGACGTGTCGATGGACGGCTGGAACCGCATCGACGCCTACAACGTCCTGGCCAACCCGTTCACCACCACGCGGCCCGCCGTGACCCTGGGCGAGCGGCAGCTCTTCACGCAGATCGACGAGCCCTACACGGACGAGTTTCTCCTGGGCGACGTCACCCTGGAGTACGACTTCGGCGGCGCCGCGTTCACCTCGATCACCTCGTTCACCAACCGCGACATCGAGGTCGTGCGCGACGCGTCGGCGCTGGGGGGCAGCGTCGTCTTCAGCCCGTTCGGCGGTCCGGAGGCGGGCTACACGCTCGACTTTCCGCTGGTCGACGCGACCGTGGCGCAGGGCCTTACGCAGGAGGTCCGGGTGGCCGGCGGCACGGAGCGCGTCGACTGGCTGGCCGGCGCGTTCTACAGCACGTCCGAGCGGCAGTACGGGCAGAGCGCCTACGCAAGGGGCTTCGTGGCCGCCAACGGGGGAGCGGTCACCGACTTCCTGCGGGTGGTGACCGGAGCTTCCGACCTCGTCTGGTCGGGATCGCGGACGCTGGCCGGGCACCCGGACACGGAGGAGATCTTCTACTCGGACCTCAACTACGACTTCGACCAGTTCGCGACCTTCGGGGACGTTTCGGTGGCCGTCACCGACCGCTTCCGCCTGAGCGGCGGCCTCCGCTGGTACGACTTCGACGAGCAGCGCACGCAGGTGTTCGACGGGGTGTTCGCGGACCCGCTCGACAGCGAAGGGACGGTGACGGCCACCGGCGTCGCGCCGCGCGCCATCGCCAGCTTCGACGTGACGCCGGCGACGCAGCTCAATGCGCAGGTGTCGAAGGGCTTCCGGCTCGGCGGCATCAACGACCCGCTGAACACGCCCATCTGCTCCGCCGCCGATCTGGTGACCTTCGGCAACCGCGGCACGTGGGAGGACGAGGAGCTGTGGAACTACGAGGCAGGTGTCAAGTCGACGTTCCTGGGCGGCCGCGGCACGTTCAACGCCTCCGCGTTCTACATGGACATCTCCAACCTGCAGGCCACGGTGACGGCCGGCACGTGCTCGTCCCGCATCATCTTCAACGTCCCCGACGCCCGCAGCGCGGGCGTCGAGCTGGAGGTCGCCGCGCAGCCTTCCACCTTCTTCGACTTCGCGCTCTCGGCCAGCGTTGCCGACGCGCGGCTGCAGTCGACCGTCACGTCGACCGACGAGAGCGGCGCGGTGGGCGTGGTCTCCGGTCTCGAGGCGGGGAAGCGGCTGCCGACGACGCCCCGCTTCCAGGCGGCCGCCGCGGCCACCTGGCGCTGGCTGGTGGGCGGCGGCTGGGTCGGCTACCTCAGCGGCACGTTCCAGCACGTCGGCTCGCGCTTCACGCAGGTCGGCGACCAGGCCGAGGGCTTCGGCACCGTCGATCTGACGGCGCTCACCCCGGCCCTCAGACCCGGCACATTCATCGGCGGGCCGCTGACGCAGACGACGTTCACCTTCGACCCGGAGTTGCCGGCCTACAGCATCCTCAACCTGCGCGTCGGCGTCCTCGACGGCCGCTGGGACGTCGCCTTCTTCGCGGACAACGTCACCGACACGCGCGCGTTCCTGGCCCTCGACCAGGAGCGGGGCACGCTGGCCCGCGTGGGCTACCTGACCAACCGGCCGCGGAGCTACGGCGTCAGCACCCGCATCGACTTCTGACCCCGCGTTGCGGGCGCCGCGCCGGCGGTTTTTGCGATAATGCAGCCATGTCAGGTCATTCCAAGTGGGCGTCGATCAAGCACAAGAAAGGGGTCGCCGACGCCCGCCGCGGCAAGCTCTTCACCCGCATCATCAAGGAGCTGACCGTGGCCGCGCGCGACGCTGGCGGCGACCCGACCATGAACCCCCGCCTCCGGACCGTCATCGCGGACGCCAAGGCGGCCAACATGCCGGCGGAGAACATCAAGCGCGCCATCCGGAGAGGGACGGGCGAGGAGCCGGGCGTCACGTACGAGGAGGTGACGTACGAGGCCTACGGGCCCGGCGGCGCCGCCCTGCTCATCCAGTGCCTGACCGACAACACCAACCGCGCCGTGGGTGAGATCCGCCATCTGCTCTCCAAGCACAACGGCAACCTCGGCACGACGAACTCCGTGGCCTGGATGTTCGAGAAGCACGGCCACGTCGTCGTCGAGCAGGGGACGGTGGACGAGGAGGCGCTGATGACCTCGGCCATCGACGCCGGCGCCGACGACTTCCGCGAGGACGGCGACAACTGGGAGATCGTCTCCAGCCCCGAAGCCTTCGAGGCGGTGCGCGAGGCCGTCACGGCGACCGGCGCCAGGCCGGTCTCGGCGCAGATCGCGATGCTGCCGCAGAACCTGGTCAAGCTCGAGGGCAAGACCGCCCAGCAGATGATCAAGTTGATGGAGGTGCTGGAGGACCAGGACGACATCCAGCACGTCTGGTCGAACTTCGACATCGAAGCCAAGGAGATCGAGGCCTCGCTGGCGTGAGAATCCTCGGGGTCGACCCGGGATCGAACCGGACCGGGTACGGCTGCATCGAGACGGACGGCAGCCGTCACCGGGTGGTGACGTGCGGGGTGCTCGCTCCCGCGGCGCGGGCCGCCTTTCCGGAGAAGCTGCTGGCCATCCGCGACGGGCTGGCGTCGCTGATCGCCCGACACCGTCCCGACGTGGTGGCGATCGAGGACCTCTTCTACGCCCGCAACGCCCGCAGCGCGCTCAAGCTCGGTCACGTGCGGGGCGTCGTCATGCTCACCGCCTCGGAGGCCGGCCTCCCGGTCAGCGAGTTCTCGCCCGCGGAGGTGAAGCGCGCCGTGGTGGGCTACGGACGGGCCGAGAAGCCGCAGGTGCGGCAGATGGTCATGCTGCTGCTGGGGCTGGCGGAGCCGCCGTCGCCGCTCGACGTGTCCGACGCCCTGGCCGTGGCCGTGTGCCACGCGCACGTTTCGGGATCCGCGGCCGTGCGCCAGGCCGCCGCGGCGGCCGAAGGGGAGCGCAGCGCGGGCGCCGGCACCGCGGCAGGGGCGGGCGGCGAAGCTCGGAGCTGGCGCCGGTACCGGCCCGGGCCGCCCTCATGATCGCCCACCTCCGCGGCCGCCTCGCCGAGAAGGAGCCAGGCCGCCTGATCCTCGACGTGGGCGGGGTGGGGTACGAGGTCCACGTGCCGCTGCCGACCTTCGCCGAGGTCGGCGAGCCCGGCGCCAACGTGTCGCTGCGCATCCATACGCACGTGCGCGACGACACGCTGGCGTTGTTCGGGTTCGCCTCCCGGCTCGAGCTCGATCTCTTCGAGCGGCTCATCGGCGTGAACGGCGTCGGCCCGAAGCTGGCCCTGGCCGTGCTGTCCGGCATCGAGCCGCGCGACCTGGTGCAGGCGCTCCGCCGCGGGGAGCACGCCCGCCTGCACGTCATTCCCGGCGTGGGCCGCAAGACGGCGGAACGGATCGGCCTGGAGCTGAAGGACAAGCTGCCCGCCCCGGGCCCGGAGGACGCGGGCGAGCCGCGCACCGGGACGGACGCGAACCTCCGCGCCGACGTGCTCTCGGCCCTCCTCAACCTGGGCTACCAGCGCGCGGTCGCCGAGCGCGCCGCCGAGGCGGCCCTGCGGGGCGGCCACGCCGGCTTCGAGGCCATCCTGCGGGCCGCCCTGCGCGAGCTGGCCGGCTGATCGATGCGCGTACAATGTGCGCGCGGCGTGGAACGATGGGCAGCGAACGCATTCTGAGCACCGTGCAGGGGGACGAGGACGCCCGCTACGAGGAGGGCCTTCGCCCGCGCACCCTCGACGCCTACGTCGGGCAGGACCGCGTGCGCGAGAACCTCCAGGTGTCCGTCACCGCCGCCCGGCAGCGGGGCGAGGCGCTCGATCACGTGCTGCTCCACGGCCCGCCGGGCCTCGGCAAGACGACGCTGGCCTACGTGATCGGGCACGAGCTCGGCGTGGCGGTGCGCGCCACGGCCGGGCCCGTGATCGAGAAGGCGGGAGACCTCGCCGCGCTCCTGACCCATCTGGGTCCGCGCGAGGTGCTCTTCATCGACGAGATCCATCGCCTGAGCCCGGCCGTCGAAGAGATCCTCTATCCCGCGATGGAGGACTACGAGCTCGACATCCTGATCGGCCAGGGTCCGGGTGCGCGCTCGGTCAAGGTGCCGGTGGAGCGCTTCACTCTGGTGGGCGCGACCACCCGCACCGGTCTCCTCACCTCCCCCCTCCGCGCGCGCTTCGGGATCGCCCATCGGCTCGACTTCTACACCGAGGGCGACCTCGTCGAGATCGTCGGGCGCTCGGCGCGCATTCTCGGGGTGCGGATCGACGACGCGGCGACGGCCGAGATCGCGCGCCGGTCGCGCGGGACGCCGCGGGTCGCCAACCGGCTGCTGCGCCGCGTGCGCGACTACGCCGAGGTACGGGCCGACGGGGTGGTGACCGACGACGTGGCGCGCCGCGCCCTGGACCTCCTCGACGTCGATGCGCACGGCTTCGACGAGGCGGATCGCCGTCTGCTGCGGGCCATCATCGAGAAGTTCGGGGGCGGCCCGGTCGGGTTGGGCACGATCGCGGCCGCCATCAGCGAGGAGAAGGACGCGATCGAGGACATCTACGAGCCCTTCCTGATGCAGATCGGGTTCCTGGACCGGACGCCGCGCGGCCGGGTGGCGACGGCGCGGGCGTACGACTTCTTCGGGCTGCCGGCGCCGGGCACGACGCCGCGCCTTCTCTAGAGGGCTGAAGAGCGTGTCGAGACGAAACGGCGGGCGGCTCGCGGGCGGGCAGACGGCGCGGCAGGTGAAGGTTGCGTCGCTCGCCACGTACGTTCCGCCGCGGGTGCTCACCAACGCCGATCTCGAGGCGCTGGTCGAGACGACGAACGAGTGGATCCTCAAGCGGACCGGCATCCGCGAGCGCCACGTCGTCGACGAGGGCGTGGCGTCCTCCGACCTCGGGGCGGAGGCGGCGCGTGAGGCGATCGCGGCGGCCGGGCTGACGCCCGCGGACATCGGCTTCATCGTCGTCGCCACGACGACTCCGGACATGTTCTTCCCGAGCACGGCCTGCCTCCTGCAGACGAAGATCGACGCGAGGAACGCCTGGGGGTTCGACCTCGGCGCCGCCTGCTCGGGCTTCACCTACGCGCTCACCACGGGAGCGCAGATGGTGGCGAGCGGCGCCCACGACTACGCGCTCGTGGTCGGCGCCGACGTGATGTCGTCGATCATCGACTACCAGGACCGGGCGACCTGCGTCCTCTTCGGCGACGGGGCGGGGGCGGCCGTCGTCGCGCCGGCCACCGAGGACGGACTGGGCCTGCTCGACTTCGCCCACGAGATCGACGGCAGCGGCGGACCGGCGCTCTGCATGCCGGCCGGAGGCAGCCTCCGCCCGGCGAGCCACGAGACGATCGACCAGCGCCTGCACTACGTGCATCAGGACGGGCCGGCGGTGTTCAAGTTCGCGGTGCGCAAGATGGTGGAGATCTGCCGCCGGGTGCTCGACGCCAACGGGATCGGGCCGGACGATGTCGACCTCTTCGTCTGCCATCAGGCCAACCGCCGTATCATCCTGAGCGCGGCCGAGCACCTCGGGGTCGATCGCGACCGCATCGTCATCAACATCGACCGCTACGGCAACACGACCGCGGCGACCATTCCCCTCGCCCTGGCCGACGCGCGGGCCGACGGCCGGCTGAAGAAGGGGATGCGCGTGCTGCTGAGCTCCGTGGGAGCCGGCTTCACCGTGGGCGCGGTGCTGCTGCGATGGGCCTGTTGACGGCGGACGACCTGCGGCTCTCCGACTTCGACTACGACCTTCCCGCCGACCGCATCGCCCAGGAGCCGGTGCCGGAACGCGACTCGGCGCGCCTGCTCTGCCTCGACCCGCGCAACGGCGCCTGCCGCCATGGTCACGTCCGGGACCTCCCCGAGCTCCTGACCGCGGGCGACCTGGTGGTGGCGAACGACACCCGCGTCTTCCCGGCTCGGCTCCGCGGCCGCCGGGAGCCGAGCGGCGGCGCCGTCGAGTGCCTGCTGCTCGCACGCCTCGACGAGGAGCGCTGGGATGCGCTCGTGCATCCGGGCCGGAAGCTCCGTCCGGGCACCGCGGCCCGCTTCGACGGGGGAGGCCGCCGCCTGTACCTGGAGGTGCTGGAGCGGCACTTTCACGGGCGCCGGACGGTCCGCCTGACCGCCCCCGACGGTCAGGACGTCGACCGCGCGATCGACGCGATCGGCGAGGTCCCGATTCCCCCCTACCTCAAGCGCCCGGTCCACGGCGGCGACGGGGAGCGCTACCAGACGGTCTTCGCGTCGGCCCGCGGGTCGGTGGCCGCGCCGACGGCGGGGCTGCACTTCACGCCGCGGCTGATCGAGCGCCTCCGGGCGCGCGGGATGGAGTGGCAACCGATCACGCTGCACGTCGGCTACGGCACGTTCGAGCCGGTGCGGACCGAGTCGGTCGGCGAGCACCGGCTGGCCGCGGAGCGCTTCGCCATCCCGGAGCGGACCGCCGCCGCCGTCAACCGCGCGCGCGCCGAAGGGCGCCGCATCGTCGCCGTCGGCACGACGACGACCCGTGCCCTCGAGGCCGCGGTCCGCGCGGGCGGCGGGGAGGTCCGGTCCGGCGCCGGGTCCACCGACCTCTACATCTACCCCGGGTTCCGCTTCGAGGTGGTGAGCGTCCTGCTGACCAACTTCCACCTGCCGCGCTCGTCGCTGCTGCTGCTCGTCTGCGCCTTCGCGGGCCGGGATCCGATCCTGGCCGCCTATCGGGAGGCGGTTGCCCGCGGATACCGGTTCTACAGCTACGGCGACGCAATGCTGATCCTGCCGGGCGGCCCACCCGCCGCGCGTGATCCCCTGCCGCGATCCCTGTCATAATCGATCGTTCGTGCCGGCGTAGCTCAGTTGGTCAGAGCGAGCGGCTCATATCCGCTAGGTCCGGGGTTCAAGTCCCTGCGCCGGCACCACCGTTCCGTCCGTTCGGATCTGCGGCCGCCCCCGGGCCTGGGACGATCACGGTGACCGGTGCTCACGCCGACGGCCGGCGGCCGCTCACCGCCCGCGTCCTGCGGGCCATCGAGCGGGGCCGGCTGATTCCGCGGGGCGGCCGCGTGCTGGCGGCGCTGTCAGGTGGCCCCGACTCGGTAGCGCTGAGCGCGCTCCTGGCCGACGCCGCGCCCGTCGGCGGCTTCGTCCTGGCGGGGCTCCTCCACGTCAACCACCAGCTCCGGGGGGGTGCCGCGGAAGCGGACGAGGGATTCTGTCGGGGCCTGGCGGCGGCGCTCGATGTCCCGATCCGCGTCGAGCGGGTCGACGTCGCGGGTCTGGCCCGCGCCGACGGCCTGTCGATCGAGCACGCCGGGCACCGCGCCCGGTACGCGGTCTTCGAGCGGGTCGCGGGCGAGGAGCGGGCGGACCGGGTGGCGACGGGCCACACGCGGGACGATCTGGCCGAGACCGTGCTGCTGCGGCTGATCCGCGGCGCGGGCCCGGGCGGTCTCGCCGGCATTCGGCCGCGCGCGGGGCGCATCGTGCGTCCGCTGCTGGGGGTCACGCGGCGGGAGCTTCGCGAGCACCTGGCGGCTCGCGGCCTGGCGTACCGGGAAGACGACTCGAACCGCGACCTGCGGGTGATCCGCAACCGGGTGCGCCACAGGCTGCTGCCGCTGCTGGAGCGGGAGTTCTCGCCCTCCATCGTCGCGGCGCTCGCGCGGGAAGCGGCGATCGCGCGGGGCGACGCCGACTGGATCGACGGCGTCGCGAACCAGCGCGCCGCCTCCGTCGTCACGTACGAGGAGGGCGCGGTTGCCGTGGACGTCGCCGCGATCCGCGCGCAGCCGCTCGCGGTGGCGCGCCGCATCGCGAGAACGGCGCTCGAACGCGCCGCCGGGCGCGGCCGCGTGGGGTTCGACCACGTCGAGCGGCTGCTCGCCTTGGCGGCGGGGCCGGGATCGGAGGCGGACCCGGCCGCGGGCGGGGCGGACTTCCCCGGCAGTCGGGCGGAGCGCCGGGGCGCGTTGCTCGTGCTGCGGCCTGCCGCTTCCGGCCGGCCCTCGGGGCCGGCGGTCGGCGACGGGTTCGAGTACCGGCTCGACGTGCCCGGCGAGGTGGCGGTGCCGGAGGCGGGACTCGCGATCGCGGCCGAGCCGGCCGCGACGACGCCGGCGCCCCTGCGCGCCCGCGGTTCGCTGGTCGCCGTCGCCGCGGCAGGGTTGACCCCGCCGCTGACGGTCCGGAGTTGGCGGGCGGGGGATGTCTTCCGGCCGCTGGGGCTTGGCGGGCGGAAGAAGTTGCAGGATTTCTTCGTCGATCGCAAGATTGCGCGCGGCGCGCGGAGGACGATACCTCTCGTCGCCGACCGGCGGGGCGGTATCGTCTGGGTGGTCGGTCACGCCCCGGCCGAGGACTTTCGAGTCACGGGCGGAACCGCAGGCGTGCTAATCTTGCGATCCCGGAAATTGGGAGGACTCGGGTGAATTCGACCCTCAGAAGCTTCGTCTTCTGGATGGTGCTCGTCGTCGTGGTGGTCCTGATCTGGAACTTCTCCACGCGGTTCCAGACCGGCGACACCGCCCTGCCCTTCAGCGAGTTCATTCGCCAAGTGGATTCGGGTCAGGTCGACAGTGTCACCCTGACGGGCAACGAGGTCACCGGAACGACCTCTTCGGGCGAGACCTTCCGCACGTTCGCGCCCCCGCAGTACGAGGGCCTGGTCAACAAGCTGGTCGAGCGCGACGTGGCCGTGACCGCGACGGAGGCCGCCGGGAGCCCCTGGGCGACGCTGCTCTACACCTGGGCGCCGATGCTGCTGATCATCGCGTTCTGGGTCTTCTTCATGCGCCAGGTGCAGACCGGGGGCAACAAGGCGCTCTCATTCGGCAAGAGCCGCGCCAAGCTCTCCTCGAACTCCCAGAAGAAGGTGACGTTCAAGGATGTCGCCGGGGTGGAGGAGCCCAAGGAGGAGCTGCAGGAGATCATCGAGTTCCTGAAGGAGCCGCAGAAGTTCCAGAAGCTGGGCGGGCGCATCCCGAAGGGGGTCCTGCTGATGGGGCCTCCGGGAACCGGCAAGACGCTGCTGGCACGGGCCGTCGCCGGGGAGGCCAACGTCCCCTTCTTCTCGATCAGCGGCTCCGACTTCGTGGAGATGTTCGTCGGCGTGGGGGCGTCGCGCGTCCGCGACCTGTTCGAGCAGGGCAAGAAGAACGCCCCCTGCATCATCTTCATCGACGAGATCGATGCCGTAGGGCGCCACCGCGGCGCCGGGCTCGGCGGCGGGCACGACGAGCGCGAGCAGACGCTCAACCAGTTGCTGGTGGAGATGGACGGCTTCGAGTCGAACGAGGGCGTCATCCTGGTCGCGGCGACGAACCGGCCGGACGTTCTCGATCCGGCGCTCCTGCGGCCGGGGCGGTTCGACCGGCGCATCGTGGTCAATCGTCCGGACGTGAAGGGCCGGGAGGGCATCCTCGGCGTTCACACCCGCAAGATCCCGCTGTCGGACAACGTCGACGTGCACGTGCTGGCGCGCGGGACCTCGGGCTTCTCGGGCGCCGACCTCGCCAACCTGGTCAACGAGGCCGCGCTCAACGCCGCCCGCTACAACCAGAAGGACGTGCGGATGCAGGACTTCGAGTTCGCCAAGGACAAGGTCCTGATGGGCTCGGAGCGGCGCTCGATGATCATCAACGACGAGGAGAAGCAGGTCACGGCCGTCCACGAAGCGGGGCACGCCCTGCTGACGGTGCTGCTGCCGCACGCCGATCCGATCCACAAGGTGACCATCATCCCGCGGGGGATGGCGCTCGGGGTCACCCAGCAGTTGCCCGTCGACGACAAGCACAACTACTCGCGCGACTACCTGGACGATCAGATCGCCATCCTGCTCGGCGGCCGCATCGCGGAGGAGCTGACCAACGGCAACGTGACCACCGGGGCGGGCAACGACCTCGACCGGGCCACCGACATGGCCCGCCGCATGGTGTGCGAGTGGGGCATGAGCGACGAGATCGGGCCGCTCACCTTCGGCAAGAAGGAGGAGCAGATCTTCCTCGGCCGCGACTTCACGCAGCACCAGGACTACAGCGAGGACACCGCGATTCGGATCGACCAGGAGATCAAGCGCATCGTCACCGGCAACTACGAACGGGCGCGAGCGACTCTCGAGTCCCACGCCTCCGAGTTGAATCGCATCGCCGAGGAACTGCTCATCCGCGAGGTCCTCGATGCCGATCAGGTGCGCCGCATCGCGAAGGGGCTGCGGATAGAGGAACCTGCGCCGGCGCCCCGCTCCCCGGCACCGCCGAGCGGTACGGTCTCGGAGCCGGAAGACGAGGCGGCTCCGCTCGTGCCCCCGGTCCCGTCGCTCGACAAGGCGGTCCCGCAGGAGTAGGGCTCTCCCCTGCACGACCGCGCGGCGCCCGGGCCTGGGGTCGCCTGCCGCGCCGGCCGCCGATCGCGTCGAACACCGCCTTTCGTGCACACGGGCGTCCGTCGCCCCCGCGGCGGCGGGCACCCGCTCCTGCCCCCGGTCGCCGTCGCGCGGCGCGCCGCGCGGCTCGGCCGCGAGAATCCATGGTCGCTCCACGCCGCCGCCATACCCTCTCCCTGCCGGACGGGCGGAGCCTGGAGCTCGGGGCCCGGACGCTGCTGATGGGCATCGTCAACGTCACGCCCGACTCGTTCGCCGACGGGGGCGCCGCGCTCGATCCCTCCCGCGCCGTCGCCGCGGCAGTGGCGCTCGAGGCGGCGGGAGCCGACCTGATCGACGTCGGCGGCGAGTCGACTCGCCCGGGGGCCGAAGCCCTGCCCGCGGACGTGGAGTGCGCGCGCGTCCTCCCCGTGCTGCACGCCCTCGCCGGGCGGGTCCGCGTTCCCGTCTCGATCGACACCTACAAGGCCGAGGTGGCGCGGCGGGCGCTCGATGCGGGAGCGTCGATGGTGAACGACGTCTCCGCGCTACGGTATGATCCCGCCATCGCGCGCGTGGCCGCCGCTTCCGGCGCGCCGCTCGTGCTGATGCACAGTCGCGGGCGCTCGCGCGCGATGTACCGCGAGGCGCGGTACGCGGACGTCGCGGCAGAGGTGACCCGCGAGCTTGCCTCCGCGGTGCGGGCGGCGACCGCGGCCGGCGTGGCCCGCACGCAGATCGTCGTCGATCCCGGCCTGGGCTTCGCCAAGCGGGCGGAGCAGACCCTGGAGCTCCTGGGCCGCCTGCCGGCGCTCGGCGCACTGGACCGTCCGGTGCTCGTGGGGCCGTCCCGGAAATCGTTCCTCAGCGCCGCGCTCGGCGAGCGACCGCCGTCCGAGCGGGAGTGGGGAACGGCATCCGCCGTCGCGGCCGCCGTCATCCTCGGCGCGCACATCGTGCGGGTGCACGCGGTCGCGCCGCACGTCGACGTCGTGCGGGTCGCCGATTCCATTCGCGCGCAGGCCGCGCTGCAGTGAACCGCGCAGGCCGCGTTGCAGTGAACAATGCTCGATGCCCTGGCCGGCCTCTTCGGCGGTGTGCGGATCGGCTGGCGCGATGTGCTTGACATCGCCGTCGTCGCGTTCCTGATCTACCACGTGCTGCGCCTGATGCGGCAGACGCGCGCGGTGCAGATCGCCCTGGGCGGGGCCGTCCTGATCGCCGTGTACTTCGGCTCGCAGGCCGCGACGCTCAGGACGGCCAACTGGATCGTCCGGGACATGCTGGGCTACATCGTGTTCGTCGCCATCGTCCTGTTCCAGTCCGACATCCGGCGGGCCCTGTCGAACCTGGGCCGCGCACGCTTCGTTCGCTACCTGTCCCGCCCGGCGACGGCGGAGGAGACGATCGACGAGGTGGTGACCGCGGCCGGCGCCCTCGCCCGGCGGCGCATCGGGGCGATCATCGTGATCGAGCGGGACATCGGTCTCCGCAACTACATCGAGAGCGGGATCCCGCTCGACGCGGCCGTCACGTACGACCTGCTCATCAGCCTGTTCCAGCCCGACGCGCCGCTCCACGACGGCGCCGTGATTCTGCAGGAGAACCGCATCGCGGCGGCGGCGTGCTTTCTGCCGCTGACGGTCAACCCCCGCCTGACGACCGAGTTCGGCACCCGGCACCGGGCGGCGATCGGCCTGACGGAGGAGTGCGATGCGGTGGCGCTGGTCGTCTCGGAGGAGACGGGCTCGGTCTCGCTGGCCCTCGACGGGCAGCTCGAGCGCAGCCTCGACACCGAACGCCTGCGGTCCCGGCTGCTGGTCCTGATGCCGCGCGCGGAGCGGCGCCAGGCCTACCGGCGTGAGCGCCCGGAGTACGAGATGTGATGGTCCGGGCCCTGTTTCGCGATCTGCCCCGCAAGCTGCTGGCTCTCGTCCTGGCGATCGGCCTCTGGCTGAGCGTCGCCGCGGAGCCGGACGTGGAGCGTCAGCTCGATGTCCCGCTCGGCATCCAGAACGTGCCGGCGGGTCTCGAGCTGGCGGAGGTGCCGGGTACGGTCACGGTGCGCGTCCGCGGCGCGTCGAGCATCGTGAGCCGTCTGGCGCCGGGCGATGTGATGGCGATCCTCGACCTGGCGGACGAGCGTCCCGGCCCGCGCCTCTTCGACCTGCTTGCGGACGGCAGGCTGCGCGCCCCGTTCGGGGTGGAGGTGACGCGGGTCGTGCCGCCGGCGCTCGCGGTCGCGCTCGAACGCACCGGGTCGCCCCGCGCCGTGCCGATCGCGCCGGCGATCGAAGGCGACCCCGCGCCGGGCTTCGAGATCGCGGGTGTTGCGACCGTCCCGCCGGAGGTCGAGGTGGTGGGTCCCGAACGAAGGCTGGCGGAGGTCGCGGCGGCGCTGACCGAGCCGGTCTCGATCGCCGGCGCGTCGAAGCCGGTGCGCGCCACCGTTGCCGTCTCCCTGCACGACCCCCTGCTGCGCCTGGTCGGGCCGCGTACGGCGGAGGTGACGGTGGACGTCCGGCCGGGCGCGGTCGCGCACCCGCCCGCCGAGCGCCGCTAGGAGTCTGCGCCAGCCGTCGCGGGCCATGACGCAGGCACTGTTCGGCACCGACGGCGTGCGCGGGACGCCGGGCCGCTTCCCGCTCGACCCGGCAACGGTCGCTCGCCTGGGCGCTGCGCTCGCCGCCGAAGGGGGCGCCGCGCCGCGCATCGTCATCGGCCGCGATACCCGCGAGTCCGGGGAGGAGATCGAACGGCTGCTCGCCGGCGGCATCCGGGCCGCCGGCGGGATGCCGGTCGGCGTGGGCGTGCTGCCGACGCCCGGCGTGGCGTTTCTGTCCGCGCGCGGGTTCGACGCCGGGGTCGTGATCTCGGCATCCCACAACCCCGTCCCCGACAACGGCATCAAGATCCTGACCTCCGGCGGCGAGAAGGCGTCGCGCCGCCACGAGTCCCGGCTGGAGGCGCGGGTGGCCGCCGCCCGTGACGGGGGCGGGGCGCCGCCGGGCCCCAGTCCTGCGGCGACGGACGCGGGGCTGGCCGACGCGTACGTGGCGCACCTGACGTCCGTCCTGGCGGGCGCGCCGGCGCTCGACGGGTTCCGGATCGCCGTCGACTGCGCGCACGGGGCGACCAGCCGCATCGCCCCCCTCGTGCTGCGCCGGCTGGGCGTCCCCGTCATCGCCATCCACACCGCGCCCGACGGGCGCAACATCAACGTCGGGTGCGGCTCGACGGAGCCGGCGGCCCTCCAGCGCACCGTCGTCGAGCACGGGTGCCGGCTGGGGCTCGCGTTCGACGGTGACGGGGACCGCGTGATCCTGGTCGATCACCGCGGAGCGATCGTCGACGGCGACGGGGTGCTCTTCGTCTGCGCGCGCCATCTGCACGGGGCCGGCCGGCTGGCCGGAAACGCGGTCGTCGCCACCGTGATGAGCAACATCGGTCTGGCGCTGTCGCTCAAGAGGGCGGGCATCGCGATGCACCGCTGCGCGGTGGGCGACCGCAACGTGCGGGAAGAGATGCGGCGTCGCGGCGTCGGCCTGGGAGGCGAGCAGTCGGGTCACGTGATCTTCACCGACCGCCTGCCGACGGGGGACGGCCTCGCCACCGGGCTCGAGGTGCTGCGCGTGATGGCGGAGAGCGGGCGGGATCTGGCCGACCTCGCCGCCGGGCTGGAGACCTTCCCGCAGCTGCTCGTCAACGTGCGGGTCGACGCGCAGCCCGACCTCGATGGCGTGCCCGCCGTGCGCAACGCGATCCGAGCGGCCGAGGAGCGCCTGGGGGAGCGGGGCCGCGTCCTCGTCCGCTACTCGGGCACGGAGCCGCTCCTGCGCATCATGATCGAGGGCCCCGACCCGGGGACCGTGCGCGAGCTCGCGGCGACGATCGCGGATCGCGCCCGCCGGCATCTCGTCCGCGAGCCGGTCTCCGAAGCGCAAGCGGCGAAGTGAGCGCAGGCCGGACGCGGGAGCGGCCGGCGCACCGCGGCCCGCGCCCCGCCGTGTCCGCCGGGGCGGGTATATCATCGAACCTGCGCACCGATGCTCCGCCTGCTGATAGCGGCTCTGGTGATTCGCTTCGTCTGGTGGCTCATCGCCAGGCAGATGCGCGCTCCGGCGCAGCCGGGGCCGCGCGCCCGCGCGCGCTCCGTCGCGCTGGTCCGGGATCCGGTCTGCGGCACGTTCGTCGAGCCGGCGCGGGCGATCGAGGCGCGGGTCGGCTCCACGGTGCACTACTTCTGCTCGGAGAGCTGCCGCTCCGAGTTCCGCCGCAGGGCCCGGGCCTAGGAGCTTGCGCCGCAGAACGCCAACGGAGTGCGTGCCGCGGCGCAAGCTCCTGGGACGGTGGGGGCTGGGGCCGACCCGGAGCCTGCGACGGGTTGGCGGCGCTAGGAACTGCGCGGCCCGTGCCCGGCGCGCCCGGAGAGCGATGAACAGCGAAGAGCACGCGCGCGCCGCCATCGTCGAGGTGGGCCGCCGCCTCCACGCGCGGGAGTACGTCGCCTCGAACGACGGCAACGTCAGCGTCCGGCTCGATGCCGACCGCCTCCTGACGACGCCGACCGGCGTCTCCAAGGGGTTCATGACCCCCGACATGCTGGTCGTCACCGACTTCGAGGGCCGCAAGCTCGCGGGCGGTCGGAACCCGTCCTCCGAGCTGTTGATGCACCTGGCCGTCTACCGGCACCGCCCCGAGGTGAACGCCGTCGTGCACGCGCACCCCCCGGTGGCGACGGGCTTCGCGGTGGCCGGGATCGAGCTCAATCGGGCCGTCCTCGCCGAGGTCGTCACGACTCTGGGGAGCATCCCGATCGCCGATTACGGCACGCCGTCGACGCACGAGCTGGCCGACGCCGTGGGCCGCTACATCACCACCCATGACGGCCTGCTGCTCGCGAACCACGGCGCGCTGACCGTCTCCGGCGACCTGATGAGCGCCTACTACAAGATGGAGACGGTCGAGCATTTCGCGCGCATCAGCCTCGTCGCCCGTCTGCTCGGCGGCGAACGTCTCCTGTCTCGCGAGGAGGTGACGCGGCTGCAGTCCTTGCGGGGGACGTACGGCATCGCGGCCCCCGCTCCGTTCTGCGGGATCGAGGCGGGTGGAGAGCCAGCCGCGGACGGGAGGGCGGGGCGGGACGACGCGTCGTCCGAGGGCGGTGCGTCATCCGGGGACCCCGTCGCGGTCGCGTCGGAGCCCGCGTGCCAGGAGATCGAGGCACCGTCGGCGCCCGGCGCGCGCCTGGTCCGCCCCGCGCCGACGTCCGACCTCGCGCCGCCGGCCCCCGGCGCGGTGGGGAAGGCGCCGCCGGCCGTGGGCGAGGACCGCGAGATTCGATTAACATACCGCGAACTTGCGGCCCTGGTGGAGGATGCCGTGAGGCAGTTGCGTCCGGCCGCGGAGGGACAGTCAGATGGGTGAGGCGTTGGGCATGGTCGAAACCAAGGGCCTGGTCGCGATGATCGAGGCGTCGGACGCCATGGTCAAGGCCGCGAACGTCACGCTGGTCGGATGGGAGAAGATCGGCGCCGGCTACGTGACGGCCATCGTCCGCGGGGACGTGGCGGCCGTCAAGGCGGCGACCGACGCCGGGGCCTCCGCTGCGCGCCGAGTCGGCGAGCTGGTGTCGGTCCACGTCATCCCGCGTCCCCACGCCAATCTCGAGGACGCCCTGCCGATCGGGAAGGCCGGCAACTAGGGAACCCTGAGAGCGGCCGTGATCCTCGCCCGGATCGTGGGCACCGTCGTCGCCACGCGCAAGGACGAGCGGCTGGTCAGCCACAAGCTGCTGGTCGCGCAACCCATCGATCCGCGGGGCGCCGATTCCGGGCGGCAGCTCGTCGCCATCGACACGGTGGACGCGGGCGTCGGCGACACGGTGCTGGTCGTTACCGGCAGCTCGGCGCGGATGGCCGCCGAGTTGCACGAGACACCGGTCGACGCGGCGGTCGTCGGCGTCGTCGACTCGATCGACCTCGCATCCCGTTGAAGGTCCCGATGCAGCTCGCGCGCGTGGTCGGAGACGTTGTCGCCACCCGGAAGCACGGAGCGCTCCGGGGGCCGGCCCTGCTGCTCGTCCAGCCAATCGACGGGGCGGGCGCGGACCAGGGCTCGCCGCTGGCGGCCGTCGACGCCGCCCAGGCGGGCGTCGGCGATCGGGTGCTGCTGGTCATGGAGGCGCGCGCCGCCGCCACCGCCCTCCGCCGCCGCGCCGCGCCCGTCGAGGCGGCGATCGTCGGCGTCGTCGACCACGTCGATGTCGTCCCGCTTCCCCCGGGTCGCGAAGCATGAGCGCAGCCGATGTCCGGGCGGCCGTCGACGGAGCGATTCGGCGCCATCTCGAGGCCCGGTCGCCGTCGCCGCCCCCCGTACCGGGCACCCCGCCCGGCGCCGCACCGCCGGAACATCCGAGCCACGCCCGCTTCACCGTGCCGGACGGGGCCGCGGCGGGCGGGCGCTGCGTGATCGAACCGCGGGTGGCGTGCGTCCACAGCGGCCACTGCCAGGCGCAGGGATACTGAAGCTCCCGCTC
Organism: Acidobacteriota bacterium; assembly: GCA_026708265.1. Lineage (GTDB taxonomy): Bacteria > Acidobacteriota > Vicinamibacteria > Vicinamibacterales > UBA8438 > JAGWAJ01. The sequence continues at coordinate 12,744 of JAPOVI010000019.1, read as the reverse complement.
CATGGCCTCCGCTCCGCCCCGACCTCCGGCCGTCGGCGCCGTCATGCGCCGGCTGCGGCGCGCCATCGTGCGCATGGAGGTGCCGGCCGTCGAGAAGCTCGCGGAAGAGCAGAAGCGGGACCCGTTCCGGGTGTTGATCGCCACGCTGCTGTCCGCGCAGACGAAGGACGCGGTCACGCACGAGGCGTCCGTCCGCCTGTTCCGGAGGGCCGCCACGCCGCAGGCCATGGCTCGCCTCCGGACCGCGACGATCGAGCGGTTGATCTACCCGGTGAGCTTCTACCGCAACAAGGCGCGGCACGTGCGCGAGACCTGCCGGCAGCTCGTCGAGCGCTTCGGAGGCGAGGTGCCTGCGACCATGGCCGATCTGCTGAGCCTGCCGGGCGTCGGTCGCAAGACCGCGAACCTGACGCTCATCGTGGCGCACCGGAGCCCATCGAACATCTGCGTCGACACGCATGTGCACCGCATCGCGAACCGACTCGGCTGGGTAGCTACCCGAACGCCTGAGCAGACCGAGGCGGCGCTCTACGGGGCGGCCCCCGCCAATGGTGGGCGACCATCAACCTCTACCTCGTAACCTGGGGCCAGAACGTCTGCCGGCCGGTCTACCCGCGGTGCCACGCGTGCGCGGTGAGCAGCCTGTGCCCGCGCCTCGGCGTCGCCCGCCCCGCCCGAGAGTAGTCCCGCCCGTCGCCACCGCGCTCTGCCCGCAATCGCCCCGGCGCCCGGGTCGCGGGAGGCCCTCGTCGCACGGTCCCGGCGCAGCCGAGTCAGCGGCCCAGGGGCAGCGTCCCCTCGGTCGTCTCCCGGCTGACGATCGGCGCCAGCTCCGGGTAGCGGGTCAGCATCTCCGCGCGGTAGGCGCCGGCCGGCACCTGGCCGAGCTCGTGCGAGAGCAGGGCGGCATTGGCCACCGATTTCGCCCCGAAATGGTTGTTGGTATAGAGGTAGAGCCGCTGCACGATGCGGCTGGCCGCCTCGGCCGTGCTCGCGATGGGGCGGAGCTCCGCCGCCGAGTAGTGGTAGTTGTAGCGGTCCTCGGCGCGCTCGTGCCGCCACCACTGCTTCGCGTTCCGCCCGTGCAGGCGCATGTAGTAGAAGCTCTCGACGTTGGGCAGGTAGTTCTGCGCGATGGAGAAGCGGAACTTCGGCTCGTCGATCTGCACCCAGGCGGCCCCGAGGCCGTTCAGCAGGCGCAGGGTGGAGGCCACGTCGTCGCTCCAGCTCCGGTGGCGCAGCTCCACCGCCACCGCGCAGTCCGAGAGCGCCTCGACGAGCCAGGCCAGGTGGTCGTGCGCCGCAGGTCCGTTCTTGAAGCTCGCGGGGAACTGGGCCAGCAGCGCCCCGAGACGGCCCGAGCGATGCAGGGGATCGATCGCCTCGCGGAACTCGTCCACGTCGCTGCGGTCGACGGTCGTGTCGGCGCTTCCCGTGGCGGCCGCGAACAGGCGCGGGTGCGTGAACTTCTGGTAGAGCTTCAGGGAGAACTCGAAGCCGGTCGGCGTCCTGCGCACCCACGATTCCGTGACCGACGGCTTGGGGACGCCGTAGAACGTCGAGTTCACCTCGACCGTGTCGAAGTGCTCGCTGTACCAGGTCAGCTCGTCGAACCCGGCGTGCCGATGGCGGCGCCCGGCGGGCGGGTAGAAGATGCCGTTCCACGTTCCGGCGCCCGACGGGTAGTGCCAGCCGCTCGTTCCGATTCGGATGCGCCCTTCGCCCATGGAGCATTCTGGCACGGTGCCCGACGCTCCGGCCGCGCCGCGGGTGGTGGCTACAATAGACAGCGGCGCAGGATGCTGACCGTCAACGAGATCTTCTACTCCATCCAGGGCGAGTCGAGCCATGCGGGACGCCCCTGCGTCTTCGTCCGGCTGACGGCGTGCGACCTGCGCTGCCGCTGGTGCGACACGCCGTACGCGTTTCACGAGGGCGAGCCGGCGTCACTCGACGACGTCTGTGCCACCGTCGAGTCCTACCGCTGCCCGCTGGTCGAGATCACGGGCGGCGAGCCGCTCCTCCAGCGCGACGTCTATCCGCTCATGCGCCGGCTCCTCGACGCGGGCAAGACCGTGCTGCTGGAGACGGGCGGGCATATCGACATCTCGGACGTGCCCGGCGCCGTCGTGAAGGTGGTCGACGTCAAGTGCCCCGGGAGCGGGGAGGCGTCGCGCAACGACTGGGCGAACCTCGACCGTCTCGCCGGGCACGACGAGGTGAAGTTCGTCATCCGCGACCGCGTCGACTACGAGTTCGCGCGGGACGCCGTCTCCCGCCACCGGATCGCCGGCCGCTGCGCGGGGGTGCTCTTCTCGCCGGTCCACGGCGTCCTCGATCCCGCGGAGCTCGCCGCGTGGATCCTGCACGACCGGGTGCTGGCGCGCGTCCAGGTCCAGCTCCACAAGTATGTCTGGGGCCCCGAGGCGCGCGGGGTTTAGGAGCTTGCGCCGCAGAATGCAACGCAGTGGAGTTCCGTGGCGCAAGCTCCTGAGCTGGTGGGGCTGGGGCCGAACACGGAGCCCGCGACGGGTTTGGCGGCGCTAGCCGGGCGCGGAGCGATGCCCGGGCCGGTTTCCGCCCCCGCGGTCGTGCTGCTGAGCGGAGGCCTCGACTCGTTCACGGCCGCGGCCATCGCGCAGGCCGAGGGCGCCGCGCTCCATGCCCTCACGGTACGGTACGGTCAGGTCCACGGGTGCGAGATCGAGGCGGCGCGGCGCGTGGCGCGGGCGCTGGGCGTCGTGGAGCACCTCGAGCTCGACGTCGACCTCGCCGCGATGGGTGGGTCGGCGCTGACCGGCGGCGGCGCCGTGCCGAAGGACCGCCCGCTCGATGCGGACTCCATACCCTCCACGTACGTCCCGGCGCGGAACACGGTGCTGCTGTCGCTGGCGCTCGCGTGGGCCGAGGCGATCGGGGCGCGCGAGCTCGTCATCGGCGTCAACGCGCTCGACTACTCCGGCTATCCCGACTGCCGGCCCGAGTACCTCGAGGCGTTCGAGCGCCTCGCGGCGCTGGCTACCCGGGCGGGCGTCGAGGGCGCGCGCTTCCGGGTCCGCAGGCCGCTGATCGCGATGACGAAGGCTGACATCATCCGTCGCGGAGGTGCCCTGGGGCTCGACTACGGGCTGACGCACAGTTGCTACGATCCGCGGCCCGGCGGCCGCCCGTGCCTGCGATGCGACAGTTGCCGCCTGCGGGCCCGAGGGTTCGCGGAGGCGGGCGTCAGGGATCCGCTCGTCGCCGACGGAGGTGGGGGAGAGGGCTGATGCGAGGCCACGGCGAGGGGACCCCGACGGTGCGTCTGACCCTGCTGACGCGCGCCGGCTGCCACCTCTGCGACGACATGAAGGCCGTTGCCGCCGCCGCGGCGAGGACGCGTCCCCTGCTGCTCGAGGAGGTCGACATCGCCGCGGACCGGGGGCTCGAGCGCCGCTTCGCGACCGAGATCCCCGTGCTCATGCGCGGTGATACGGTGCTGGCGCGAGGCCGCACCACGCTGGCCGCGCTGCTCGATCGGTTGCGGCGGACGGACACCGCCTGACCGGACGAGGGCCGTTCGATCGCCCCGTCTACTTGGCGGTGACGACGAAGTGTGCGCGCCGGTTCTGCGACCAGCAGCCTTCCTCGCTCTCCGCGCAGAAGGGAGATTCCTCTCCCCGGCTGACGGTCGCGATCCGGCTGGGCTCGATGCCGAGGCTGATCAGGTAGTCTCGCGCCGAGGTCGAGCGCGAGTCGCCCAGAGCGAGGTTGTACTCGTTGGTGCCGCGCTCGTCGCAGTGCCCCTCGATGCGCACCCGGGTCGAAGGCCACTGGCGCAGCCAGTTGGCGTTCTGGGCCAGGATCCCCTGGGCCTGCGGGAGCACCTCCGACTCGTCGTAGTTGAAGAAGACCGGCGCCAGCGGAGCGGTCTCGTTCAACTCCTCGAGCGACATCCGCTCGAAGATCTCCTCGGGAGTGAGGGGGGCCGGTGGCGGTGGAGGCGGTGGAGGCGGCGGTGGAGGCGGTGGAGGCGGCGGCGGAGGTGCGGGCTCTTCGATGACCGGCGGTGGCTCGGGCGGCGGGTTGTCGGCGCAGGCCGCCCCCGCGGCCGCGACCACCGCGCCGAGAACGATGAACCTCACGGATCGCCACAGAGATTTCATGGTTCGCTCCCGCCTCCGGTCGGATGAGATGACGAACGGAATGTAGCGACAATGGGCGAATGGTGTCAATGCGCCCGCTGGAAGCGAGAATCGGCGGCGGGGCGCGGGCTCCCGCCCGGGGCCGGGATCAGGCCTCCCAGTCGGAGTCGTCCTCCTCGGCGTGGTCCGGTTCATCGACGTCGGCGTCGTCCGGTTCGTCGGCCCCGAGGTCGTCGTCCTGGTCGTCGCCGGGCAGGGTCAGCTCTACCGGCAGCACCGTCGAAACCTCGAGGTTGGCGCCGCACTCCGCGCAGCTCAACTCGTCTCCCTGCTCGACGTCGAACTCGTCGACATCGATCTCGACGTCGCAGGCGGGGCAGACAGCCATGGGCGAGGGGGGCGGATTATAGGCCGGACGCCGGCCGCCCCGCAACGGACGGGTCGCTGGCGCCGATAAGCTGCACGATGCCCGCGGCAGGGATGAGCCGCAAGACCGTGGTCGTGGCCGACGCCGGGGCGGAGATCCGCGAGCGCTTCGCCGAGGCCCTGCAGCAGGCGGGGCATCGCGCCGTGGCGGTCGAGCGGGCCCCGGAGCTGCTGCGGCGGATCGGAGACGGAGAGCCCGACCTCGTGATCCTCGGCCTGCACCTGACCGAGTCGTCCGGCATCGACCTCGTGCGCTCGATTCGCGAGCTCGACGCGGGGAGCACCGTGCCGATCCTGGTCCTCAGCGGCTCCGTCGCCTCGGCGACGGAGGTGCGCGACCTGACGGACCTCGGCGTGGCGGGCTACGTGAACGAGCACAGCGTCGCCGCGCAGATCATGCCGTCGCTGGCTCCGCACCTCTTCCCGGACCGCTTCAACCGGCGCACCAGCACGCGCGTCTCGCTCGCCATCCCGGTCGCCTGTCGGTGCGGAGACGCCATCGCGTCGGCGACGGCGCTGAACCTCAGCAAGGGCGGCCTCGGCCTTCGCACCATGAGCCCCCTGGAGGCCGGGACCGAGGTGCGCGTGCAGTTCCGGCTGCCGAGGACGGAGCGCGACATCGAGGCGACGGCGCGCGTGGCCTGGAGCGACGGGCGCGCCGGCATGGGCCTCGAGTTCCAGGACGTCGCGTCCGGCGATCTCGCCGCGATCGAGGAATTCGTCGACCGCCGCGCGGCCCGGCAGGAGGGGCGGCGGCCGGCCGGTGCCGGTTGACACCGCTCTCGGCGCCACGTAAGCTCCGGTTGGCGTTCTGTGCGGCGTCGACGGCCAACGACGGCGGACCGAACCGAGCGTCAGCCTTCCTCGCGAGAACCCAATCGGGCTGTGTTGGAGCGTTGCGGTGATTGAGGTACAGCACGTCACCAAGCGGTACGGGCCGACCGTCGCCGTCGATGATGTCTCGTTCCGCGTCGAGCCGGGTCAGATCCTCGGATTCCTGGGTCCCAACGGCGCGGGCAAGACGACGACCATGCGGGTGCTGACCGGCTACATGCCCCCGACCGACGGCAAGGCGATCGTCGCCGGATTCGACGTCTTCGAGGAGCCGGTCCTGGCCAAGCGACAGACCGGCTACCTGCCGGAGTCGCCGCCGCTGTACCCCGACATGACCGTCCGCGAGTACCTGACGTTCGTGGCGCGCATCAACGGCATCTCCGCCGCCGAGCGCGCGGCGAGCATCGACTCGGCGATGCGGCGCACCAGCGTCGCCGACGTGGCCGACCGGCATTGCGGCAAGCTGTCGAAGGGCTACCGCCAGCGCGTGGGGCTCGCCCAGGCGATCCTGCACAACCCGAGCGTGCTGATCCTGGACGAGCCGACGGCGGGGCTCGATCCCAAGCAGATCATCGAGACGCGGGAGCTGATCAAGGAGCTCGCCGGCGACCACACGATCATCCTGAGCACCCACATCCTGCCCGAGGTGTCGCAGACGTGCGAGCGGGTCGTGATCATCAACAAGGGGCGCGTCGTGGCCGAGGACACGCCCGACAATCTGACCGGCCGCCTCCACGGGTCGGCGACGATCCGCCTGCAGGTGGACACCGCCGGCGCGGACCCCACCCCGACCCTGATGCGGGTCGCCGGGGTGACCGGCGTGACGCTCGGCGATGCCGGCCGCGACGGCCGCAGCGTCGAGGTGCACAGCGGCGAGGGCGCCGACGTTCGGCGCGAGGTGGCCGGGGCCGTCGTGGCGGAGGGCTGGGGCCTGCTCGAGATGCGCCGCGCCCGGCTCAGCCTCGAGGAGATCTTCCTGCAGCTCACGACGACGGAGGAAGAGGAGGCCGAGGTCGAAGAAGCTCCCGGCGGGACGGTGGCCGATGCCGACTCCGTCGAGTCGGGCGACGCCGGCGAGTCGGGCGGCGCCGGCGCGGAGGCCGGCGGCCCGGGCCATCCACCCGCCTCCTGAGTCTTCTGCCGGCCCCCGCGAGGCACGAGAGCCGACCAGGACACCCTCGCAACGTCTCAAGCGATAACGGAGCGGCCACATGCGCAACATCGTCGCCATCGCCGACAAGGAGCTGCGGTCCTATTTCGTGTCCCCCATCGCCTACGTGGTGGTCGGTCTGTTCGCGCTCCTCTTCGGCTGGTTCTTCGTCGCCAGCCTCGCCGTCATGGTGCGCTTCAGCATGCAGGCGGGGATGTTCGGGATGGGCGGGCCGCAGAGCATCAACATCAACGAGTTCATGCTGCGGCCGATGCTCTCGAACACCGCCGTCGTCCTGCTGTTCTTCCTTCCCTTCCTGACCGCGCGCGCCTACGCGGAGGAGAAGAGGTCGGGGACGATCGAGCTGCTGCTCACCTCGCCGCTGAGCGACCTCGAGATCATCCTCGGCAAGTTCCTCGGCGTTCTGACGCTGTTCGTGCTGATGCTCGCGGTGACCGGCCTGCACATGGGCATCCTCTTCTGGTACGGGGAGCCGGAGCTGGGCCCCATGCTGAGCGGCTACCTGGGGCTGCTGCTGATGGGCGCCTCGTTCATCTCGGTCGGCCTGCTCGTCTCGAGCGTCACCCGCAACCAGATCGTGGCCGGGGTGGTCACGTTCGCCGTGCTGCTGCTCTTCTGGGTCCTGAACTGGATGGCCGACTCGGCCGGCCCGACGACCCAGGCCGTCCTGTCCTACCTGTCGATCCTCGAGCACTTCGACGACTTCTCGAAGGGCGTGATCGACACCAGGCACATCACCTACTACGTGAGCTTCGTCGCCTTCGGGCTGTTCCTGACCGCCAAGGCGGTGGACACCGAGCGGTGGCGCGGATAGGGATGCCGATGGTCGCGAACCTGTTGCACTGGTCCGGGTGGGCCGGCGTCGGGCTGGTCGTTGCCGCGGTGGTGACGCGCTTCGCCGCCCCCGAGCAGCAAGGGCTGTCGTGGTGGCTCTCCGTGGCGGGCATCGTGCTGCTGGCCGCCCACACGGCGGGCCAGTGGCGGCAGATCGCCACGTTCGCCCGGCGGCGCCAGACGCGGTACGGCGCCGTTGCGACGTCCGGCATCGTGCTCGCCCTCGGCATCGTCGTCGCCGTCAACTACATCCTCTCCCGCCAGAACGTGCGCTGGGACCTCACGGCGGGCGGGCAGTACTCCCTGTCGGATCAGACGCGGCGCGTGCTGGAGTCGCTGGAGTCGCCCATCAGCGTGCTGGTCTTCGCCCGCGAGGAGGAGTTCCCCGGCTACCGCGACCGTCTCGGCGAGTACGAGTACATCTCGTCGCAGGTGACGGTGGAGTACGTGGACATCGACGGCGATCCGGTCCGGGCCCGGCAGTACGACGTGCAGTCCTACGGCACGGTCGTCTTCGAGTACGGGGATCGCGTCGAGCGCGTGGTCTCCACCTCCGAGCAGGAGCTGACGAACGGCCTGATCAGGGCCGTCGAGGGGGAGGAGCGGACGGTCTACTTCGTGCAGGGCCACGGCGAGCGGGATCCGGCCAGCAGCGAGCGCGAAGGCTACAGCGCGCTGGTCGAGGCGCTCGAGCGGGACAACCTGGGCGTGGAGACCGTCGTCCTGGCGCAGACCGGCGCCGTGCCCGCCGACGCGACGGTGCTCGTGATCGCCGGCCCGGAGACCGACCTCCTCCCCGCCGAGGCGAATCTGGTCCGGGAGTGGCTGGACGGGGGCGGGAAGCTGCTCCTCCTGCTCGATCCGCCGGAGGCCGCCGACGAGCCGGACGCGCCCAACCTGGTCGCGCTCGCGGCCGACTGGGGGATGGAGATCGGCACGGACGTCGTCGTCGACGCCAGCGGCGTCGGGCAGTTGCTGGGCACCGACGCCTCGGTGCCGGTGGCCGCCTCCTACCCGCCCCACGCCATCACGGACCGCTTCAACCTGTTGACCGCGTTTCCTCTCGCGCGCTCCGTCCGGCCCGTGGCGGGCGGCGTCGAGGGCCGGATTGCGCAGGCCTTCGTCGAGACGAGCCCGCGAAGCTGGGCCGAGCACGATCTGAGCGAGCTGGCGGGGGGCGAGGTGGCGCTCGACGAAGCGGCCGGCGACGTTCCCGGCCCGGTTCCGATCGCCGCCGCGGTTTCCCTGATCGTCGACGAGCCGGCGGGCGGGGACGAGGACGGAGCAGGGGCCGACGACGACGGTGAAGAGCCCGGGAACGCCGGGGTTGCGGAGGGGGGCGACGGGTTCGAGGCCGAGCCGGACGCCGGCGGCACGGTCGAGGCGCGGCTGGCCGTGTTCGGCGACTCGGACTTCGCCTCGAACGGCGCCGTCGGCATCCAGGGCAACAGCGACCTCGCGTTGAACGCGCTCAACTGGCTGGCCGAGCAGGAGAGCCTCATCGCCATCCGCCCGCGGGAGCCCGAGGACCGGCGCATCACCCTGACGGCGGACCAGCAGATGCGAATCAACTGGCTCGCGCTGCTGATGATTCCGGGGGCGATCATCGGGGCCGGCGTGTACACCTGGTGGAACCGGCGGCAGCAGTGACCGGCCGGGAGCCTGCGCCGCAGGACGTGCGCTGCGTGAGACCTGTGCCCGCCGAGACTCCCGACGCGCCCGTCAGGGCGCGCGAGCGGCCGGGCCCACGCGCGGAGGCCCTTCGACGATGATGCGGGGAACGCGGTCGACGCTGGTCCTCCTGGTACTGTTCCTGCTGCTCGGCGGCTACGCCTACTTCATCGAGTCCGAGCGACCGCCCGCCTCCGAGGCCGACGCCGAAGAGCCGGTCTTCGACGTCGAGGCGGACGCCATCGTCGAGCTCGAGATCACGGCGGAGAACGGCGACGTCACCCGGCTCGAGCGGGCGGCGGGCAGCCGGTCGTGGACCATGCGGGTGCCGGTGGAGGTCGCCGCCGACGACAACCGGGCCACCGCCATCGCCAGCGCGCTCGAGTCGCTGGACGTGCAGCGGGTGGTCGCGGCGGAGCCGCCCGACCTCGGGCCGTACGGCCTGGCCGATCCGGTGGTCGACGTCGCCTTTCGTACCGACGGCGACTCGGCGGTCCGCCGCCTCCTGATCGGCGAGACGACGCCGGCCGGCGGCAACCGCTACGCGCGCACCGACGGCAATCCCCGCGTCTTCCTCATCGAGGGGTTCCGCGAGTCGACCTTCAACCGGACGACGTTCGACCTGCGCGATCGTTCCATCCTCGAGTTCGAGGGACCGGACGTCGACGGCCTGGTCGTTTCGGGCGCGGCGGGCACCACCCGCTTCCGCAAGGCCGACAACGCCTGGCGGATGATCGAGCCGTGGGACGCGCGCGCCGACTTCGGCGTGGTGGAGGGCCTGGTCGGGCGGCTCGGCTCCACGGAGATGCGCTCCATCGAGATCGACGCGGGCGCGGCGGACGGCGCCGACCTCGAGCCGTTCGGCCTCGCCGAGGCGCTCGTCACGGCCACGATTCGGATGGGCAGCGCCAGCGCGGAGCTGCATGTGGGGGCGGAGGCGCCGGACGGGACGGTCTTCGCCCGCGACGGCTCCCGCGGCCTCGTCTTCACGATCGAGAGCGCGCTCGCGACGGACCTCCAGCGGGGCGCGGAAGCGTATCGGCAGAGGGACCTCTTCGCGTTCCGGCCGTTCAACGCCAGGCGTCTTTCGATCGCGCGCGACGGCGTCACGACGGTGCTCGAGAAGGCCGAGGGGGACGACGGGGACGCGTGGCGGCGCGTCGAGCCCGAGCCCGCGGACGTGGACCGCGCCGCCGTCGACGACCTGCTCACGAAGCTCACCGGCCTGCGCGCGGCGTCGTTCACGGACACCCGGGCCGGGACCGGCCTCGATGCACCCTTGGCGACCGTGGTCGTCGCGTACGGCGACGCGGACGCGGAGGAACGCATCCTCATCGGCCGCGCAGGGGGCGCCACCTACGGTGCGCACGGCGACGAGCCGGGAGCCGGCGTGCTCGATGCCGCCACGCTCGACGAGGCACTCGAGGCGCTCGACGCGCTCGGGCCGATCGACGCCGCTCCGTGAGTGGGTCGTCGCGAGCCCGGGCCGCGCATCTCCGCGGGGTTCGCGCCGCGCCCGGGCGAACGATAGGTGGACGGCCGCAGAGCAGGGTTGCGCCGAGCAAGGGCGAGGGGCCGCTTGCGATGAAGCGCAGGATCGAGCCGGCAGGGGCGATGCCGTTGACGCCGCGGCGGGCCCCCGATAGTATCGAGCAGCTCTTTAAGGGCGGCCCGGCGAGGCCGCCAAGAGGTGCTTCCAGCGTGAGCCCGGTTGGGGTCGACCCGTCACCGTCGCAGCCCGACACCCCCGTCGCCGGTATCCTCCCACCCCCTCGTCCTCCGGATCCCCGATGCCGGTCGTGATGGAAGCGGACCGAATCGCGCGGACGCTGGTGCGCATCGCGCACGAGGTGGTGGAGAGGAACCGCGGCGCGGCGGACATCGCGCTCGTCGGGATCCGGACGCGCGGCGTGCCGATCGCGAAGCGGATCGCGCGCCATCTGGCCGAGATCGACGGCCGCGACGTGCCCACCGGCAGCCTCGACATCACCCTGTACCGGGACGATCTGATGCGCCACCCGGTCGGCCCGCAGCCCGTTCTGCGGCGGACCGAGATCCCGTTCTCGATAGACGACCGCCGCATCCTCCTGGTCGACGACGTGCTCTACTCGGGGCGCACGATTCGGGCTGCCCTCGACGCGCTGATCGACTTCGGGCGTCCCCGCAGCATCCAGCTCATCGTGCTGGTCGATCGCGGCCATCGCGAGCTGCCCATCAAGGCGGACTACGTCGGCCGGAACCTTCCCACGTCGTTGCGCGAGAGCGTGCAGGTGCGCCTGGCGGAGGTCGACGGCGTCGACGAGGTGCTGGTGGTCGACGAGTTTGCGGCTTCCGACCCGCCGGGCGCGGGGTCGGGCGCAGGGGGTGGGGAGCATGCAGGAGGGGAGCGTCCATGAGCGCACCGTCCCCGGCGGACAGCACGGTGCGCGATGCGCCCCCGCTCTCCCGCCTCCGCTCGAAGCACCTCCTGAGCGCCGCCGACCTGAACGCGGAGGAGATCGTCCTCCTCCTCGACACGGCGGAGGCGATGCAGGAGATTGGGACGCGACGCATCAAGAAGGTCCCGGCCCTGCGCGGCAAGACGGTCGTCAACCTGTTCCTGGAGCCGAGCACGCGGACCCGGACGTCGTTCGAGATTGCCGAGAAGCGGCTCAGCGCCGACACGCTGAACATCGCGGGCAGCGCGTCGAGCCTCGTCAAGGGCGAGACGCTGGCCGACATGGCCCGCACGCTCGAGGCGATGGCGCCCGACCTCCTCGTGGTCCGGCACGCCTATTCGGGGGCGTGCGACCTCCTGGCCCGCATCTGCGACGCCCGCGTGGTGAACGCCGGCGACGGCATGCACGAGCACCCCACGCAGGCGCTCCTCGACGCCTTCACCATTCGCGCGCACAAGGGCTCGATCGCGGGCCTCAAGGTGGCCATCGTGGGCGACCTGCTGCACAGCCGGGTGCTGCGCTCGAACATCCTGCTGCTGCGGGCGCTCGGAGCCGACGTGTGGCTCTGCGGCCCGGCGACGCTGATGCTTCCGGGCAGCGACCGGTTCGGGGTCCACGCGACGACGGCGATCGACGAGGCGGTGGCAGACGCCGACGTGGTGATGCTGCTGCGGGTCCAGTTCGAGCGGATGCACGGCGGATTCTTCCCGTCCGTGCGGGAGTACTTCGAGATGTTCGGCATCACCGCGGAGCGTCTCCGCCGCGCGAGGCCGGGCGCGATCGTCATGCACCCCGGACCGATGAACCGCGGCGTCGAGATCGCCTCCGACGTGGCCGACGGCCCGGACTCCGTGATTCTCGAGCAGGTTGCGAACGGCGTCGCCATCCGGATGGCGGTCCTCTACCTGCTGGCCGGTGTCGAGGCGGACGAGGTGGAACCGTGATCCCGGATCCTTGCGTGCTGAAGGCCGCCCGGCTCGTCGATCCGGGCCAGGGCATCGACGGGGAATGCGACCTGCGCATTGCGGACGGCCGCGTCGCGGCCATCGGGCGGGACCTCCCGCTCGAGGGGGCGACGCCGATCGCTCTGCCGCGGGACCTCGTGGTCTGCCCGGGGTTCATCGACATGCACGTGCACCTGCGCGAGCCGGGCCAGGAGCACAAGGAGACGATCGCGAGCGGCGTGGCGTCGGCGGTCGCAGGGGGCTTCGTGGCGGTGGCGTGCATGCCCAATACCGTTCCCGTC